>JBAQND010000075.1:0-12917 GCA_049303455.1 Thiobacillus sp. | reverse complement strand
GAACACCCTTGCCGTTCAGCTAACTCTTCCCCTCTTCCCCTTGTCGGGCGAGTGGAGGACTGTCACCTCCAAGTGAGTGCGCCCCGCCAGGCGCACCCAACAAAAAACCCGCCAACCGGCGGGTTTTTTGTTGGGTGCGTACCGAGAAAAGGTCCACCCCCGTCATGCAGCGGGCGGCCTGCTGCCGCCCGCTGCTCAGGCATAGCGGCGAAGGCGCACCGAGAACTCCTTCAGCGACTGGATGCCGCTGTCTTCAGCGCGGCGGCACCAGGCCTGCAGCTGCTCCAGCAGCTGCTCGCGGCTGGCGGTGGAGCGGCTCCAGATGGCTGCCAGTTCCTGCCGCATCCGATACACGGTTTGCAGGCGCTCGCTCTTGCCCAGAAGGGTGTCGAGTTCGGCCTTGTCCGAGGCGACGAGCTGGGCAGGTTCCTTCTGCAGCCAGCGGCGGAAGCTCTTGAAATTCCAGTTCCGCGGCAGATTCGCACCGGCCTTCAGCTTGGCGATCTCGGCCATGCTGTCCGCGCGCACGCTTTTCACGAAGCGCGTCATCACGTCATAGCGATGGGTGATGACGGCCTGCAGCGTGTCCAGATCGCATAGCGGCTTGGCGGGCTGCCATTTGACTGTCGGCGCCACTTTACGGACGGTGGCCAGGCCGACGTAGGTCATCAGCTTGATGTACATCCAGCCGATGTCGAACTCGTACCATTTGTTCGACAGCCGCGCCGAGGTGCCGTAGGCGTGGTGGTTGTTGTGGAGCTCTTCGCCGCCGATGAGGATGCCCCATGGCAGGATGTTGGTGCTGGCATCCTCGCTGGCGAAGTTGCGGTAGCCCCAGTAATGGCCGATGCCGTTAATGATGCCGGCGGCCGTGACGGGAATCCACGCCATTTGCACCGCCCAGATGGTCAGGCCGAGCGGGCCGAACAGGGCGATATTGATCGCCATCATCAGCCAGATGCCGGCGACCGAGTGGCGGCTGTAGACGTTGCGCTCGATCCAGTCGTCGGGCGTGCCGTGGCCGTATTTTTCCAGCGTCTCGGCCACTTTTGCCTCGGCGCGGTACAGCTCGGAACCTTCCCAGAAAACCTTCTTGAGGCCGCGCGTCTGCGGGCTGTGCGGGTCTTCGGGCGTTTCGCACTTGGCGTGATGCTTGCGATGGACGGCGACCCATTCCTTGGTGACCATGCCGCTGGTAAGCCACAGCCAGAAACGGAAGAAGTGGCTGACGATGGGGTGCAGGTCGACGGCGCGGTGCGCCTGCGAACGGTGGAGGAAGATGGTGACGGCGGCAATGGTGACGTGGGTGAGGCCTAGGGCCACCACCACATAACCCCACCAAGGTAGATCAATCAAGCCAAGTTGCATTATTCAGGTTCCAAAAAAAGACAATTTCATCCGGCAATGTACAAACAAAACCTATAAAAATCAATGAATATTCGCGCATGAGCGGGCGGACAAGGCTCCATGCGGCACCCCACGCGATGAAAAGTCCGTCCTGCCCCCGGCAAGCCTGACAATCCGCCGGACCGACAAGTGAATCGGCGCGCGGGATCGCGCGGGATAAATTATTCAACAAAAATTATTCAACAAATTAGACCGCGTACTCACGACGGCAGTTCCGGGAGACGGTCTTGATTCCTACGCACTCCCGGCAGGTTGTCGAAGGGGCTGGGGCTGGTTCAGAAATTCAGCGTGAACTGGGCGGAGAGGATGTCGACCGACGCCTCATAGCGGCCGGTCAGCTTGACCCCGTTCTCGGCCTTGTCGATGGCGGCATCCCTGATGAAAAGATGCGCATAGCCGACATCGATCGCGCTTTGCCGCGACAGTCGGTATTGCGCGCCGAATGCGATCCAGGTGCGATCCTCGTCGGGGATGCGCGCGGTGCGGTAGGCATCGGATGCCGGGGTTTCATCAAAAGCCAACCCGCCGCGAAGGGTCGTCTTGTCGTTGAGATGATGATTTACGCCGACGGAATAGCGATAGGCGTTGCTCCAGTTTTGCGGGGTTTCCGCGAGCGTCACGCCGCCGTTGCGCACGACGCGCAATTCCCTGAAATCGCTCCAGCCAGTCCAGGTGATGTCGGCAAGCAGATCCCAGCGCGAGTCGAGCGTGTGAAGCAGGGAAAGCGAAGCCGAGTCGGGCAGGGTGATGCCTGCGTTCACCGGGCCGTTGAGCGAGGTGTCCGTGCTGAAGCCGACATCGCCGTTCAGGGTCTGCTTGACTTCGGAACGGTATGCAAGGCCGATGCGGGTGGCCTCGCTCGCCTGCCACAATGCGCCGAGGTTGTAGCCCCAGCCATAATCGTCGCCCTTGACGGTGGCCAGGCCAGCGCCATTGGCGGAATTGGACAAGGTCGCCTCGGCATATTGAATGCTCACCCCTGCGCCGAGCGAGAGCGATTCGCTGGCCTTCCAGGCAATCGAGGGGTTGAGGTTGACCGTCTTCACTTCGGACTTGACCGCCTGGGTGCGGCCTTTCCAGGTGGCGTCATATTCGGTTTTCAGGCCGAATGGCGCGTTAAGCCCCACCCCCAGATACACGTCCGGCGTCAGGCGATACACAAAATAAGCGTTCGGCGCCAAAGCCAGGTCACCCGCGTCGCCGCCATTGCCGCCCCCGATGTCCGGGCTCACGGTTCCGCTGAACTCGGCCTGCGGCCGGATCAGTTGACCGGCCACCACGACCTGACGGTCGGGCAGGTAGGTCATCCCGGCCGGGTTGAAGAAAATCGTGCTGGCGTCTGCCGCCACCGCAGCCTGGCCGGCGTAGGCGTTGCCGAGGCCGCTGGCGTTCTGTTCGATCAGCGCGAAGCCGGCGGCGTTCGCAAGATTGGCGCACGCGGCCAGAACCAGGCTCGCGGCCAGGCGGTTGAATCGGTGCGACATGAAGCTACTCCCTTATTGAATTATGAACGCGCGAAATCCGCATACATCGCCTCGACCGCCGCGCGGTTTCGATCGAGCACCTGGCTGCGTTTGAGCTTGAGCGTGGGCGTCAACAGCCCGTCTTCCAGGGTCCACGGCTTGAGTTCCGGATGCAGGCGACGACCTGGGCATAGCCAGGGAAGTGCTTGAGATGATCGGCCACACGCCGGGTCAGCGCCTTCATCACCCTGGGGTCACGCAATACCGCGGCGTGCCTGGGGTCGACCTCGAGGCTGGCGGCAAAGGCCTGCCAGTATTCCTCGTTCAACACGGTCAACGCGGCCGGGGAGGGCCTGCCTTCGCCGACGACCATCACCTGCTCGAACAGAGGGTCAAGCAGGATGGCGGAGGTGGCGCCACCTCGGCCCAGCTGAAACTCACCCAAGCGTCGCGCGCCTCGTCGAACTGGCGGTAGGCGACTTGGTCCGGCGTCGCCGCAATGCGGGCGCGGAACAGGCCGCACAGTGTGCCCAGGGCATCGGGATCAAGAGGTGCGGCCGTCATGTCAGACCATCGATCCTGCCGGGAAAGCACCGCATTGGAATGCCCCCTCTATTGAAGCGGCGCCAGCGCCAGTTTGACCATGACCGCGGCGAAAAAGCCGTCGGTGCCGTGCACGGCGGGCGACAGCTTGAGCATGGCGCCGGTATCGAGATCGATCTTGTTCTGCGCCAGCAGTTCGTTCACCGGCAGCAGGGTGAAGCCGCCCTCGGCCAGCAGCGCCTCGACGATGGCTTCGTTCTCCTCCGGCAACAGGCTGCAGGTGGCATACACCAGCCGCCCGCCGGGCTTCAGCAGCTTCGCGGCGGCGCGCAGGATGGACGCCTGTTTCTGCGTCAACTCCGCCACGCTCTCGGGCGACTGGCGGAATTTCAGGTCGGGGTTGCGGCGCAAGGTGCCGAGCCCGGAACACGGCGCATCGACCAGCACGCGGTCGAGCTTGCCAGCGAGCCGCTTCACCCGGGTGTCGTTCTCTGACGCGATCAGTTGCGGCATCACGTTGGACAGGCCCGAGCGCGCCAGCCGCGGCTTCAGCTTGGCGAGCCGTTTCTCAGCCACGTCGAACGCATACAGCCGTCCGGTCGACGCCATCATCGCGCCGATGGCGAGCGTCTTGCCGCCCGCGCCGGCGCAGAAGTCGCACACCATTTCGCCGCGCCGCGCGCCCAGCAGCAGCGCCAGCAGCTGGCTGCCGTCGTCCTGCACTTCCAGGCTGCCGTCGACGAACAGCGGGTGGCGGTTGATCGCCGGATGCTCCTTGAAGCGGATGCCCCACGGCGAATACGGGGTAGGCTCGACCGCCAGCCCTTCCTCGCGCAACCGCGCCAGCACGGCGTCGCGGTCCGCCTTGTACGCGTTCACCCGCACGTCCATCGGCGCGGGCAGCTGCAGGGCGCGGCCGAGCACGAGGATGTCGGCGTCGCTCATCACTGGCTGCAGTTTTTCGACCACCCATTCGGGCAGTTCGGCGGCCACGGCCAGCGGCAGGTCGTCCGTCTTGGCGTCGCGGATGTGCTGCACCAGCTCGGGCTTGGCAAACTGCTCCAGCGTCGCGCCGCTCATGCCGCGCGACTTGATCAGCCAGGCGATGATCAGCGTGCGCGGGTTGGCCGCCGGCACCACCACCGACAGATAGCGGTAGCGACGCAGCACGCCGAACACGGCTTCGGCCACGAACGCACGCTCGCGCGGGCCAAGCTTCTTGTTGTCACGAAAAAACGCCGACAGTTCGGAGTCAGCCGGACGCTTGAAGTCCAGCACCCGATCGAGCGCCTGGGTGGCAAGTTGCAGTAAGGGGGGAGTCAGTTCCATCAGCGGGGGACAGGCAGGTTGGCAGGCGGCAGGAATCGTCCTGCCGGAAAGGTTATTCGTCTTCGCCGAGCTCGGGGTCCCAGCCTTTTTCGCGCGCACGCTCCACCGCCATCTTGTAGAGCGCGGTATGGCGATCCATCAATTCAGGTGGCAGGCGGCTGGGCAGATTGCCGTACTTGTCCCACTCGGCTTCGATCTTCTCGGTCAGCGCCTGCATTTGCCCCAGATGCCAGCCGGCGCAGTCCTCGGTCTCGGGGATGAAGCCGAACAGCCAGCCGTCGAGCACGACGCGCGCCAGCATGGTGACGCCGTGCTTGTCCTGATAGAAACCGGGATAGGTCATTGTTTTTTTCATGGCAGCGAGTCTCGGTCTTGCGGGGTTTCGTTGTAGGGAAAGCGTGTGTGGCCATAGCGGATCACCAGCACCGCGACGGCCAGCAACAGCATCGAAGCGGTAATGCCCAGCATGCGCCAGTCGTCGAGACTTTTCATGTCGAGCACCAGATAGCGGGCCAACGCCACAATCGCGATGTAATGGGGAAACGCACCGGCAACTGTCCGGAACGGAAGTACACCCCCACCATGGCAAGGATTTCGAGATAGCGGAACAGCAACAACAGGTCGGCCAGCGTCACCGTCCCGGCATCGATCATGGTCTTCACTTCAGCCACGCCTGCCACCAAGGTGGCCAGCGTGATAATCACGAGGCCGACGGCTTCGAATACGCCCAGCACATTGAGTGCCAGACGCGAGAGTTTGCGGTCTTTGGCGGGTTCATGGCAGTGTATGCGAGTGAGGCGCAAGGATACCATCAAGCGCTGATGACGGGCGGGCGAACCCGGCTCAGCGACAGCCCGCTGCTCGAATCAGCCACCGCGCACCATTGCCATGATCTGGGCGGCGTCGAGGGTACTCGCCTGCTGCTGGATCTGCGGCAAGTATTGCGTCTGCATCTGCTTGGCGGGGCCGAGCAGGTTCTGGAACGTGTCCTTGAGCACCGCCGTTTCCGCATCCAGCTTCAGCAGGCCCTTCAGTTCAGCCAGAAAGCGCTGCTCGGCCTCGCTTTGGCGGCCTCCGCGTCGCACACGCAGACCGCTATTTCATACGTCAACTGGCGCTCGCCGGGGTCTTGCAGCGCGGCGGTGGCGGCCCCCAGGCTGACGCGCTTGAGCAGGACGTCCTGATAGAGACGCGCGAGATCGGGTGTACCTGGTTCCCGGGGGGATGAATCCCCCCGCCGCGCCGGGCGAAGCCCTGCGCGCGGCACCCCCTCTGGTTCGCCCCCCAGGGACTCGGCGATCCGGCGGATTTCCTCGCGCTCGCGGTCGTGCTTGGCGCCGTCGGCGAAGGCGGCAAACAGGGCGATGGCGAGGATGGATCTTTGCTGCTCGGGGTTCATTGCGGGTTCTCCCTCTTGATCTGAAATTCGACTTGTTCCGACCCGCCGTCGCGTTCATGCTCGACATTGCAGACTGCCCGCGCAGGGACCGAGATTGTCTCGCCCGCAATGTGGATCGAAGCGCTCACGGGCGGGGCAGCCTCATGGTTTCGCCACCTTGCGCGTGGCGATCAGGCTGGCGACCACGCTCGCGCCGATCAGCACGGCGACGATGGCCAGCGAAGCCCCCACGGGCACGTGATACCAGGGCGCGATCAGCATCTTGGCGCCGATGAAGCGGCGTGACATAGCGCACCCCGTCCTTCATCACGCTGAACTTCTCGCCATGACAACCTTCGCTGACGCGCAGATGTTTGCGCGCAAACTTGAGCACCGGATTCTGTTCCAGATCAGGTGTCTTCTCCGCCATGACCAGCATGCGCGTGCCGGTGACGACCAGGAAGGCACCGAAGAGGAAGAGATAGAGCACCCAGGAATACTCCCGCACCACCCAGGCGCCGGCCAGGATCATGATGGCGCGCAGGACGATGGCGCGCAGCACGCCGTAGATCAGAATCCGGCGCTGGAATTCAGGGGCAACGCGGAAGGCGGTGAAGATCAGCAGGAAAACGAACACGTTGTCCACCGACAAGGACTTCTCGATCAGATAGCCGGTGAAGAACTCCAGTGCCTTGCGGTCAGCGACCTCCGCGCCCACCGTGCCGTTCAGGTACCACCACAGGCCGGCGTTGAACACGAGCGCCAGGCTGAACCAGGCCAGCGACCAGAGGGCGGCTTCCTTGACGCTGACCTTGTGCACCTTGCGGCCGCCCAGCACGAACAGGTCCAACGCCAGCATGACCAGCACGAAGGCGATGAAGGCGGCCCACATCCAGGGTTCGCCGATGGAAATCGTATTATTCATGTTCGGTCTATCCGTGCATCTTTGCGGCGGTCGTTGCGGACAGCACGCTCGGGTCGTAGCCCTGCGCGGCGAACCGCATCAGGGCGCCACAAGCAATCAAGGCGGAATGGTCACGGCACTGCTGGCTATACAGACGCTTGCGTGGCGGTGCCGCCACCACGCACTCGCCCGCCAGCGGCGCGCATTCACTGCCGCGCGCGCAGCGCCGCGATGCGCTCTTCCAGCGGCGGGTGCGTCATGAACAGACGCTTCAGGCCGTGGGCGCCACCGCCGGCGATGCCGAACGCCGCCATCTTGTCGGGCAGCGGCTGCGGATGCAGGCTGTCCAGGCGCTCCAGCGCGGCGATCATGTTCTGCCCGCCGGCCAGGCTGGCGCCGCCGCGGTCGGCGCGGAATTCGCGCTGGCGCGAGAACCACATGACGATGATCGACGCCAGAATGCCGAGCACCAGCTGCGCAACGATGGTGGTCACCCAGAACGCCGGGCCGTGGCCGCGTTCGTTCTTGAACACGACACGGTCGACGGTGTGGCCGATGACGCGCGACAGGAAGATCACAAAGGTGTTCACCACGCCCTGGATCAGGGTCAGCGTGACCATGTCGCCGTTGGCGATGTGGGCGATTTCGTGCCCCAGCACCGCCTCGGCCTCGTTGCGCTTCATCTGCTGCAGCAGCCCCGACGACACGGCGACCAGCGAGTTGTTGCGCGTCATGCCGGTGGCGAACGCGTTGACGTCGGGCGCGTCGTAAATGCCGACTTCCGGCATCCCGATGCCCGCGTCGGCGGCGTATTTGCGGACGGTGTCGACCAGCCAGAATTCGCTAGAGTTCGACGGCGTCTCGATCACCCTGACGCCCATCGTTTTCTTCGCCATCCACTTCGAGATGGCAAGCGAAATGAACGAACCGCCGAAGCCCATCACTGCGGCCATGACCAGCAGCGAAGTCAGATTCAGCCCGGTCTCGGTGAGATAGGGCTCAAGGCCCAGCACGCGCATGGCGATCGACAGCACCAGCAAAATGGCCACGTTGGTGGCAAGGAACAAGACAATCCGTTTCATGGTTTCTCCTTCAAAACGCGGGTCGTGCGCGGGCCTGCGGCCCTTTCACGGATAGACAAAGGATACAGACCGCTCAACCACAATAAAATTCGATTTTTATACTGCTATTGTTCGGTTTTATCGAACTGATTCGCACATGCTCAATTACAAGCACCTGTACTACTTCCGTACCGTCGCCAAGGCCGGCGCCATCAACAAGGCGGCCGAAAAGCTGCATCTGACACCGCAGACGCTGTCCGGACAGATCAGCATACTGGAAGACCGTCTGGGGGTCGCGCTGTTCCGCCGCAGCGGGCGCCGGCTGGAACTGACCGATGCCGGGCATACCGCGCTGACCTACGCCGACGAGATTTTCGCAGTCGGCGCCGAACTCGAGGAGGCCTTGCTGAACCGGCCCGGCGCGCGCGCGCATCCGTTCCGCGTCGGCATCGCCGATGTGGTGCCGAAGACCATCGCCTACCAGTTGCTGGCGCCCGCGCTCACCCTGGCCGAGCCGGTCAAGCTGGTCTGCCGGGAGGACCGGCTGGAACAGCTGGCCGCCGATCTCGCCATCCACCGGCTCGACATGGTGCTGGCCGACCGGCCGCTGCCGACCAGCATGGACATCAAGGGCTACAGCCATCCGCTGGGCGAATGCGGCATCGCCTTTTTGGCGACGCGCGCCCTTGCCGGCGAATCGCCAGCGGATTTTCCTGCCTGCCTGCACGG
This sequence comes from Thiobacillus sp., assembly GCA_049303455.1. Taxonomy (GTDB): domain Bacteria; phylum Pseudomonadota; class Gammaproteobacteria; order Burkholderiales; family Thiobacillaceae; genus Thiobacillus. The sequence continues at coordinate 4,103 of JBAQND010000075.1, read as the reverse complement.
CCTGCCGCTGCTGATTCCGGGTGAGGACAGTGCCCTGCGCGCGCCGCTGTTGCGCTGGCTCGAACGCCTTGGCATCCAGCCCGTCATCGTCGGCGAATTCAACGACAGCGCGCTGATGGGCGCCTTCGGCCAGGCCGGCGCGGGGACGTTTCCGGTGCCGCTGACCACCGCGCGGGAGGCGATGCGGCAGCACGAGGTGGTCCAACTGGGGCAGACGCTGGACATCCGCGAGCGCTTTTTCGCCATTTCGGTGGAACGGCGGCTCAGCCATCCGGCGGTGGTAGCGGTGAGCGAAGCGGCGCGACGCCGGTTTCAGCCGCGGGACGCGGACTGATTCCTTATGGCTTCAGGGTCCCGTCCAGCCAACAGACCGCCTCGGCCGGACCCATCACCCGGAAAAGCGGCGCGCAGCGGTGGCGCAGCTTGAGCACCGCGCGGTCCTTGCTGACCAGACCCTGCGCGCGGACGGCGGTGGCCAGCTCGATGAACTTCTGGTCGTCGGGGTCGCTGCAGCGTGGCATACGATTCCACACGGGCTTGAGCCCGTAGTGGATCGGAGTCCCCTTGTGGGGCAAACCCGCGCGCACGTCGACCGTCTGGGCCGTTTCCGACAGGGCGCGATAGCGCGCGAACAGCTCCGCTTGACGCGCCGCGTCCAGACCAAATTCCGCATACGCCAGCACGCGCCGCAACTCGTCCAGGGTGGCGGGCGACACCACGCAGCGTACTCTCCCGGCTTCCAGCGCGAGCCGCAGGGGGCGCGCAACCACATCGTCGAAATGCAGCAGATCGAGCACCACGTTGGTGTCGATCACCAATGAGGGCCTATTCAATATCGGTGTGCTCGGCGATGAACTCGCGCACCCAGTGCTCCGGTTTGGAACTGGAGAAACGCCCGACGATCTCGCCCTTGTCGAACAGCAGCACGGTGGGAAAACCACGCAACGCGTAGCGCCCGGCAAGCTTCATGTTGGCGCCTTCGTCGACCTCGACCTTGGCCAGGCGGATCCGGCCGGCGTGGTGCGCGATAACGCGCTCGAGCACCGGCGTCAGCGCACGGCAGGGCGGGCACCAGTCGGCCCAGAAGTCGACCAGGATGGGGATGCCGCGCGAGGCCTCGATCACGTCGCGCTCGAAGTCTTCCAGGTGGGTGTCGAAAATCAGGTCCGGTGCGCGGGCGGCTGGGGTGTTGGTCATGGCGATTGTTGCTCGAAATCAGTGCGCACCTATTTTGCCTCAAGGATTCGGCTTTCCGGCCGCGCGGTTGGCGCGATCCCGCACTCGCCGCAAAAAAATGCTTCACCCGACAGCCCGGGGGCTGCTATTTTTACGCCATGGAAGAACGTTTCTATCGCGAACAGGAAATCGCGCGGCTGCCGGACTTTCTTCCCGCCGCCACCTACAACCTTGCGCACACCCTGCTGGCGCGCGCCGGGAAATGCCTGTTCGTGCCGATCCGCGGCCTGCAGTACATGGCGGTGCTGGATGCCGAAGAGTTCATCTTCGTCGACAGCCAGAACAAGGCCTGGGTCGAACTGGCCTGGCAGCATTTCCGTCCGCAGGCGCGCCACGCGCTCGACGAACGCGTGCCGTTCGAGATGGTGCATTACGCACCGCAAGCCGCGGAAACCATGAAGCGCCTGCCGGGCGAATTTCTCCAGGCGCTGCGGGCGCTCGCCGAGCGCGACCTGCCGCGGCAGGATGCGCGCGTGCTGCCGCTGGTGCGTCCTCCGCGCGCGGAGTGAGGGCGGCACGCCCGGGCGGGGGAAAACGCCCGCGCACCCCGCCGACTGGACGTCGACGCCGGCGCAGTGTTAAAAGACTTGCATGCGCTTTCCATCCCCTCCCAGCCCGCCATGAGCGACCACGGCTTTTTTTCGGTCCTGGTCGTTGAAGACAGCGCGGACCTGGCGGCGAACATCGCCGACTTTCTGGAAAGCCACGGCCATCTGGTGGACGTGGCGATGGATGGCGTGACCGGCCTCCATCTTGCGGTCACCCAGCCGCATGATGTCATCGTGCTCGACCTGATGCTGCCCGGCATCGACGGCCTTACCCTGTGCCGCCGCCTGCGCCAGGACGCGCAGTCCGAGACGCCGGTGCTGATGCTGACCGCGCGCGCCACGCTGGACGACAAGGTCGCCGGCTTCGGCGAAGGCGCCGACGATTACCTGGTCAAGCCGTTCGAGCTGCGCGAACTGGAACTGCGCCTCGCCGCCCTGGTGCGGCGTGCGCGGCGGCGAACGCCTGAACCGGCTGCAGGTGGGCGACCTGATGTTCGACCTCGGCACCCGCGTCGTCCAGCGCGCAGGCCGCCCCCTTGCCCTGCCCCTGCTGCCGCTGCGCATTTTGGAACTGCTGATGAAGCGCTCGCCCAACGTGGTGTGGCGGCGCGAAATCGAACAGGCCGCCTGGGGCGACTCGCCGCCCGATTCCGATTCCCTGCGCGTGCACATGCACACCCTGCGCGCAGCCATCGACCCGCCCGACCTGCCGCCGCTGCTGCATACCGTGCGCGGCGTCGGCTATCAACTGAAGGCCCCGGATGTTCCGACTGCATAGCCTGCGCGCGCGCGTCGCCCTCTACTTCGCCGGCCTGGGCGCGCTGCTCAGCGTGGTGATGGCGGTGATAATGTTCCAGTCCGCCCACGACCTCAGCGTACGCCTGGTGGACGAAACCCTGACCGCCGAGCTGGAAGACTACATCGCCCGCCGCGGGCGCAACCCCCAATCGCTGCCGCCGGCCACCGTCACCCTGCAGGGCTATGTGCGGAAAGCGGGCGAGACGGACGGCGTACCGGATTATCTCGCCACGCTGCCGCCCGGACGCCATGAAGTCCGCGTCGGCGACCTGTTCTACCGCGCCGCGGTACTGGACCAGGACGAAACGCGCTACTACCTGCTTTACGACATCTCCCTCAAGCTCAAGCGCGAGCAGCGTTTTGCCCAGCAACTCAGCATCGTCGTGGTCGCCATGACCCTGCTGTCCGCCCTGCTCGGCATTTTCCTTTCCGGCGTGGCCGTGGCGCCGGTGCGCGACCTCGCCATGCGGGTGCGCCACCGCCGGCCGGAAGACTGGAGCCAGCCGCTGGTCGAGCAGTTCCACGACCGCGAAATCGGGGAACTGGCCGGCGTGTTCGACCGCCAGTTGAGCCGTATGCGCGCCTTCATGGAGCGCGAACGCGCCTTCGGCGCCGACATGAGCCACGAACTGCGCACCGCGCTCGCCGTCATCCTCAGCGCCACCGAAGTGCTGCTGGACGACGCCACCCTAAGCGACAAGCAGAAAGCGCGCGTGCAACGCATCGACCGCGCCGCCCACGACATGGCCGAACTCGGCACCGCCCTGCTGCTGATGGCGCGTGAAGACCACGCCCAGCCCGGCGGCGGCTGCCAGGTCGCCGCCGTGGTCGAGGAAGCGGTAGAAAAGCAGCGCCACATCCTGGCAAGCAAACCGGTTGCGGTGGACGTGCAGACCGACCCCGACCTCGTCGCCGCCGCCGACTGCGGGCTGGTCGACATCCTGGTCAGCAACCTGGTGCGCAACGCGTTTTCCTACACCGATGCCGGCAGCGTCACGATCCATCAGGACAGCCGCAGCCTGGTCATCTCCGACACTGGCCGCGGCATCCCCGCCGATGCTGTCGACCAGGCCTTCCTGCGCCACTTCCGTGACATGACCAGCACCGGCGCCGGCATCGGTCTGTCACTGGTCAAGCAGATCTGCGACCGCTACGGCTGGCAGGTTCGGCTGGAGAGCGGAGAGCAGCAGGGGACGACTGTGACGGTGGTGTTCGTTCGGTAGGGAATCAGTGAGAAACCGGCCGCCGTTCGATTATTCCGGCAAGCAGTCACCTAAAAGACTGCTGAATTCAGAAACCTGCCGGAAGACCAACTTACACAAATCGGCCTAAGCAGCCCTGAACATGCAAAATCATGGGCGTGCTTCGGCGCTTAAGTAGGTGATGAAAAACATCAGCACCGCATTGATCGAGAGGGTCAGGGCGAACTTCTTGTAATGCGACGCCATGGACTGCTCCCTTCTTCTCTTCATGCCGAGTGCAGGAAGCTTGGTTTGCTGCCGCGGACGGCAGGCACCCGCT
>JBAQND010000074.1:0-4480 GCA_049303455.1 Thiobacillus sp. | reverse complement strand
GGGCGTTGCTGCGCCGCCTGCCGCTGGCGCTGCGCCACCGCCTGGCGCGGCAGGCGCGGGCGGGCAGCGAAGCGGCCAAGGCCGGCAAGCCGGCCGAAATCATGGATGTGAATGCCGAAGCGGTGGTGCGCGTGCTGCGCGAGCGACAGGTCAGCCGCCTGATCCACGGCCATACCCATCGCCCGGCGCGGCATTTGCACACGGTCGATGGCCAGGACCGCGAGCGCTGGGTGGTGCCGGACTGGTATGCCCGCTGGGGCTATGTGGCGTGCGACGCCGCCGGCTGCACGCTCAGGGTTGAGGATTTGGTCTGAATGCTTCGCTGGAGCGCCCGCAAGAGATAGGCCGATCAATCGGCAACATCCACGCACCGGGCACCATCGATGCAATTGCCTGCGCCGTCCGACCGCACGCAATCGGCCCGGGGCGGGCCTCCTACAATCCCATCCGGTAGGCATCACGCTCCCTGTAGGAGCGGCGCCCTCGCCGCGATTGCCGGCGCCGCGCGACCACACGCAATCGGCCCGGGGGCGGGCCTCCTACGACAACCCTACAGCTTCATGATGGCGCGTTGATCGCCGTCATGCCCTCGGGCACGCGAAACAGTTCGGGCTGCAGGGGTTGCTTCGATTCGCTTTCAAGCCGCCGCGTGCGGCCGTTGAACTCGCGTTCCTCGAGCGGCAGGCCGAGCCCGAGCGTGGCGCCGGATTCCCACACCAGGTTCGCCAGATCGCAGTCGTGCTGCAGTTCGCGCGGCGACGCCTCCCATACGCGGTACTGCATGGCGGCCAGAACGGATTTCAACTCGGCCATCGCGCGTGCCGCGTCCGGCGCGGCAGCCCGGGCGGCCACGCCTTCGCTGCACACCACGTCCTTCAGCACCAGGCTGAAGCGCTGCGTGCCCGCCTCGCCCGGCTGCGTGTCGAGCCGGGGATTCCAGCCGGCGGGCTTAGCCTGCACCATGCCGGCAGCAAACACCATCGCCAGCTTGTTGTCGCGCGTGACGTTGGTGACCTGACGCTGGCGGCGGTCGAGCAGCAGGAAGTCGCCGTCGTCGTGGCCGTCATCCAGCCGCAAGAAATCCGCGGTGACCAGGATGCGCGTCAGGTAGGACGGATCGCCCGGATCCTGGTCGACATAGCGCAGCGCGATCATGTCGGCCGCATGGACCGTGCCCACCCCCAGCAGGAACACCATCAGCCCCATTCTCATTCTGCAAGCCCCCGTATCAGATCATTCTGGATATCGGTCAGCGATTCCAGCCCCACCGCGATGCGCACCAGGCCATCGCCGATGCCGGCCGCCGCGCGCTGCTCCGCCGTCATGCGGCTGTGCGTGGTGGTGGCCGGATGGGTGATGGTGGTCTTGGTGTCGCCCAGGTTGGCGGTGATCGACAGCATTTTCGTCGCGTCGATCAGCTTCCACGCGGCCGCCTGGCCGCCCTTGAGCTCAAACGCGACGATGCCGCCGCCGGTTTTCTGCTGAGCCATCGCCAGTTCATGCTGCGGGTGCGACGGCAGGCCGGGATACCACACGCACGCAACCTGCGGCTGCGCTTCCAGCCATTGCGCCAGCGCCAGCGCATTTTTCGAATGCGCTTCCATGCGTAGCGCGAGCGTCTCCATGCCTTTCAGGATCACCCAGGCGTTGAACGCGGACAGCGTCGGGCCGGCGGTGCGCAGGAAGGTATAGACGCCCTCCATCAGCGCCTGGCTGCCGAGCACCGCGCCGCCGAGCACCCTGCCCTGGCCATCGAGATACTTCGTGGCGGAATGGATCACGATGTCGGCGCCGAGTTCGAGCGGCTTTTGCAGCGCCGGCGAGCAGAAGCAGTTGTCGACCGCGAGCCACGCGCCGGACGCGTGCGCGATGTCGGCGAGCGCGCGGATGTCGCTCACTTCGGTCAGCGGATTGGACGGCGACTCGACAAAGAAGAGCTTGGTGTTCGGCTTGACCGCCGCGCGCCACTCCGCCGGGTCGGTCGGCGACACGTAGGTGGTCTCGATGCCGAAGCGGCCGAGGATGTTGGAGAACAATTGAACCGTCGAGCCGAAGATCGAGCGCGACGCGACGACGTGCTCGCCCGCTTTCATCAGTCCCATCACGGTCGCCAGGATCGACGCCATGCCGGACGCGAACGCCACGCAGCGCTCGGCGCCTTCAAGCGCGGCGAGCCGCGCCTCCATCATTTGCACGGTGGGGTTGGTGAAGCGGGCGTAGATCGGGCCGGGCTGCTCGCCCTTGAAGCGCGCCGCGGCCTCGGCCGCGCTACCGAACACGAAGCTGGAGGTGAGGAAGATCGCCTCCGAGTGCTCGTTGAACTGGCTGCGCACCGTGCCGGCGCGCACCGCCAGGGTTTCGAGGTCGTATTCTTCGTTCATGAATCGCTCGTCGCCAGGTTGAGGTCGAGCTGCTGGGTCGACAGTGCCGCCAGCGACGGCGTTTCACCATTGCGCACGGCCTCGACGTAATTGAGGTACTCCGGGGTGACGTCGCCGGTGATGTAGCGGCCGTCGAAGCACGAGGTATCGAAGTCGGCAATTGCCGGGTTGCCCGCGCGCACCACCTCGACCATGGCGTCGATATCCTGGTAGATCATCGCATCGCAGCCGATTTCGAGCGCAATCTCCTGGTCGCTGCGGCCGTTGGCGATCAGCTCGTTGCGCGTCGGCATATCGATGCCGTACACATTGGAAAAACGCACCGGCGGCGAAGCCGATGCGAAATACACCTGCGTGGCGCCGGCGTCGCGCGCCATCTGCACGATTTCGCGGCTGGTGGTGCCGCGCACGATGGAATCGTCGACCAGCAGCACGTTCTTGCCCTTGAATTCCTCGCCGATGGCATTGAGCTTCTGGCGCACCGACTTCTTGCGCAGCGCCTGCCCCGGCATGATGAAAGTGCGCCCGATGTAGCGGTTCTTGATGAAGCCTTCGCGGTACGGCACGTTGAGGTGGTTGGCCAGCTGCAGCGCGGAGGGGCGGCTGGTGTCGGGAATCGGGATCACGACATCGATCTTCAGGTGGGCGAATTCGCGCTTGATCTTTTCGGCCAGCGACACGCCCATGGCGAGACGCGTGCTGTAGACCGAAACGCCGTCCATCACCGAATCCGGGCGCGCCAGGTAGACGTATTCGAAGATGCAGGGATTGAGCACCGCCTTGGCGCTGCACATGCGGCTGTGCAGCTTGCGCTGGTAGTCGATGAACACCGCTTCGCCCGGCGCCACGTCGCGCAGCAGGCGGAAGCCCAGCGTGTCGATCGCCACGCTTTCCGACGCCACGATGTATTCGTGCGGCATGACCTGATCGTTGATGCCGATCACCAGCGGGCGGATGCCGTATGGGTCGCGGAAAGCCAGCAGGCCATATCCGGCGATGAAGGCGGTCACCGCATAGGCGCCCTTGCAGCGTGCATGCACGCCGGCGACGGCGCCGAAAATCGTGTCCAGACTGAGCTGCCGTCCGGACGCGCGCACCTGCAGTTCATGCGCCAGCACGTTCAGCAGCACTTCGGAATCCGAATTGGTGTTGACGTGGCGCAGGTCGCTGCGGAACAGCGATTCCTTCAGTTCGTGGGTATTGGTGAGGTTGCCGTTGTGCCCGAGGACGATGCCGTACGGCGAGTTCACGTAGAACGGCTGCGATTCGGCCGAAGACGACGCGCTACCCGCGGTGGGATAGCGCACATGCGCCACCCCCATGTCGCCCAGCAGGCTGCGCATGTCGCGGGTGCGGAACACGTCGCGCGCCAGCCCCGGCCCCTTGTGCAGGTGAAAGCGGCTTTCCTCCGCGGTCACGATCCCGGCCGCATCCTGCCCGCGATGCTGCAATACCATCAGGCCGTCGTACAGGAACTGATTGGCTGCCGAGTTGGCAACAACTCCGATTACCCCGCACATGCTGCGCACCTATTCATAAAAATCACTCAAAACGAACGTATTTCGCCACGTTGACCGGCAGCAGCGGCAAGGCGCGCTGCGCCATCGCCTGCAGGCTGACCGACAGCGCCGCCTGTTTCCAGAAATCGGTGCGCGGCAGCGAGGTCAGCCCGGCCGCCAATGTCAGGCCGACCAGGATCACCAGCCCCTTGGCCAGCCCCACCACTCCGCCCAGCACCTTGTCGGCGCCGCCCAGCCCGACCGCCTTGACCAGCGAGGCCAGCGCATGCCCCAGCAGCAGCACGCCGATCAGCACCAGCAGAAAAATCACCGCAAAGCCGGCGAAATAGCGGATCGCCAGGTTTTCGGTCCCGATCGGCAGCAGCGGCGCCACCATCAATGCACCCCACTTGCCCAACATGAACGCCAGCACCCAGGCCGCCAGCGAGAACAGCGTATCGACCATGCCGAGCATCAGGCCGCGCACCACGGTGAGGACCAGCACCAGCAGCACGATGAGGTCGAGCATGCTCACTTGGTGAGGATCTGCCCGGTCATGCCGTTTTCGGCCAGCTTCACCGCGGCCGCCACAGCGGCTTC
>JBAQND010000073.1:0-4950 GCA_049303455.1 Thiobacillus sp. | reverse complement strand
CGGCACACGCCAGAAACTGTCGATGATCGCCACCGTCACCAATCAGGGCAAGACACGCTGGATGATCATTGACGAGTCGTTCAATTCGGACAAGCTGATTGAGTTTCTGCAAGCCTTGATCCGGGACTCTACAGTTAATGGTTAATGGTTTAATGGTGATGATGCATGGGCATGGCGTTGCCAACGCCGCGCGCCTCAGCCTTCACCTCGATCGTCTGCTGTTTGCCGCCTGACTCCACCGTCAGGATCAACGGGATGACGTCGCCGGCAGCGATCGGTTGCGGCAGGTTCATCAGCATGATGTGAAAGCCCCCGGGTTCAAGCGAGACCGTCTTGCCTTTCGGCAGGTCGATCGCCTTCACCTCGCGCATCCGCATCACGTCGCCGTCCATCCGCATTTCATGCATCTCCACCCGCGGCACCGCCGGGCTGGAAGCACTGACAAGACGCGCGTCGGCATCCGACTGGATCTGCATGTAGGCGCCGCTGACCTTCTGCCCCGGCATGGTGGCGCGGGCCCAGGCCTCGGTGACCCTGATGTTGGCGGCCCAGACCGATTGCATGGCCAAGGTGCCGATTGCGGCGAGCAGCAAAACCTTCAGTTTCATGTGTTTCTCCGTTGAAAATCGATAGCGCATGCGCAAGCTTGCAAGTGAGACACGATAGGCAATCCAGGCACAAATGACGATGCGGCAAATCGTCGCAGCATGGTTTTTCCGCTCACATCCGCCCGGCGCGACAGCCCCCATCGTGCGCCGAAATCCTTTACGCGCGCCGGCCGGCGCACCCCAAGCAACCTCCGCTTGCGGCAATTTGCCACATTTTCGCGCGCGTGCGATTTCCCTAGACTCGGAAAGGCTCCAACAATTCCGAGAAAAACATGCCGTTATCCAGAAAGCCCCTTTCCCTCGCTGTCTCGCTTGCCCTGTCGGCGATGTGGGCCCACGCCGCCGCGCAGGAGGCAACGCCTGATACGCCGCTGATGACCGTGATCGTCGTCGGTTCGCAGCCCGCAGACGTCGATCTCAGCAGCGTGACGCTGGATGCAGACGCGCTGCTGCCGATGCGCGCCGCCACCAGCGACACCGCCGCCCTGCTTCGCGATATTCCCGGGGTCAGCGTCACCGGCGCTGGCGGCGTTTCCAGCCTGCCGTCGATTCGCGGCCTGGCCGACGACCGTCTGCGCATCAAGGTCGACGGCATGGATCTGATCGCGGCCTGCCCCAACCACATGAACCCGGCGCTTTCCTATATCGATCCCACCCGGGTCGACAGCATCAAGGTCTACGCCGGCATCACACCCGTCAGCGTCGGCGGCGACAGCATCGGCGGCACCATCCTCGTGGAGTCGGCCAAACCGCAATTCGCCAAACCCGGCGAAGGCATGGTGACCGAGGGCGAATTCGGTGCCTTCTACCGCAGCAACGGTGACGCCATGGGCGCAAACCTCTCGGCGACGCTGGCCAGCGAAAACCTGAGCGTGACCTATACCGGCTCGACCACGCAGTCGGACAACTACACGGCGGGCGACGACTTCAAGACGACGACCGCGACCGGCCGCCCCGGACATACGCTGCCGCTCGACGAAGTCGGCTCCACCGCCTACAAGTCGATCAATCATGCCCTCGGTTTTGCCTTGCGCAATGACAAGCATGTGTTCGACCTGAAGCTGACGCATCAGAAAATTCCCTACGAGAATTTTCCGAACCAGCGCATGGACATGACCGACAACACAAGCAATCAGGTCAACCTGGGCTACGCGGGTGACTATCAGTGGGGCACGCTGAAGGCGCGCGTCTACCACGAGACGACCGAGCACGAAATGGACTTCGGCGATGACAAGCGGTTCTGGTACGGCAGCGCCTCCAATTCGCCCGTGCCAGGCACCCCATGTTCGCCCATCGGGCCCTCGTGCGCCGCGGGCATGCCGATGTACACCGAGGGCAAGACCACCGGCATGTCGGTCAACGCCGAGCTGCCGCTTTCCGCACGCGACACCCTGCGCGTCGGCACCGAGTTCCAGGCCTACCGCCTTGACGACTGGTGGACGGCTTCGGGCGCGATGATGTGGCCGGGCACCTTCCTCAACATCAACGACGGCCAGCGCGACCGCTACGCCGTGTTCGGCGAGTGGGAAGCGAAGATCAATCCGCAGTGGACGAGCCTCTTGGGCCTGCGCCACGAAACGGTGAGGATGGATGCCGGCGATGTGACGGGCTACAAGACCGCCTTGGCAACTGCACCCATGCCGGGTATGGATGTCGGCAGTCAGATTGCCGATGCCGCTGCCTTCAACGCCCTTGATCGCGACAAGACCGACCGCAACTGGGACCTGACCGCACTGGCGCGCTATGAACCGGACACGACGCATGCCTACGAGGCCGGCGTCGCGCAGAAGACCCGCTCGCCCAATCTGTACGAGCGCTATACCTGGTCCAGCTGGACCATGGCGGCGGTCATGAACAACTTCGTCGGCGACGGCAACGGCTATGTCGGCAACCTCGATCTGGCGCCGGAGGTGGCCCGAACCTTGAGCTTCGCCGCCGATTGGCACGATGCCGGGAAGAAGTTCTGGGGGGTGCGCGTCGCGCCGTACTACACGCACGTGCAGGATTACATCGACGCCACCTGCAATACGGCCACCTGCCCGGACGACCAGTTCAACGTGCTGAAGTACGTCAACCAGTCGGCCCGGCTGCTTGGCGTCGATCTGTCCGGCCACTTCCTGGCGGCACGCAGCGCCGCTTACGGCGACTTCACCGTCCGCGGCGTGGTGAATTACATCCGCGGCGAGAACCGTGACACCGGCGACAAGCTCCACAACATCATGCCTTTGAACGCGAAGCTGGCGCTGACGCAAAAGCGAGGGCGCCTGACCAATACGCTTGAAGGACTGTTCGTCGCGGCGAAAAACGACGTCTCGGATATCCGCAACGAGATCGAGACCGCTGGCTACAGCCTGTTCAATCTGCGCAGCAGCTACGAGTGGAAGCAGGTCCGCCTGGACGTCGGGATCGACAACCTGTTCGACAAGGGCTACGCGCTGCCGCTGGGCGGCGCCTATGTCGGCCAGGGCACGACGATGTCGATCAACGGCGTGCCATGGGGGATCGCCGTCCCCGGCACCGGCCGCTCGTTCTACGCCGGGGTGAATGTGAAGTTCTAAACGGTCGCCCGAAGCGTTGCGATCGAGTAGGGGACGGGGTCACCCCCGTCGCCCTCTCACACCACCGGACGTGCGGTTTTGCATCCGGCGGTTCATGAAAGCCACTGAAGTCGTCGCGTCGTACCGGGCCGCGACACCCGCCCCAACCGGGCAAAGAAGACTCCCGGAAAGGCCGCGTTCATGTGGCGGGCGCCACTGTTCCACCACGGCCCGCGCTGCTTGAACGCGGAGCGAAACGCGCGCGCCTCCTTCAGTCCCGCTTTCAAGCTTCCTGGCGCGAATAGATAAGTGCGCCCGGCCGGGCGCACCATCAGGAAACGCCCCGGATTCCGGGAGCGTCTGGACTTCGTAGGTAGGCTACCTACTTCTTTGAAAACGGCTGCGGCCGCGGCGTGCTATCTGTAGAGGGCGGCAGGATTGGCAGCTTGAAGTCGGGCTGATCGCCGGTGAGCGTCTTCAGTAAGGCGACAACCTTGGCGTTCTCGTCGGCGGAGAACTTCTTGCCGAGCTGAATGCGGCCCATCGTGTCGACGGCTTCGGTCAGCGTATTGGCGGCGCCATCGTGGAAGTAGGGGTAGGTCAGCTCCACGTTACGCAGCGTCGGCACCTTGAAGTTGAAACGATCGGCGTCCTTTCCGGTGATGGCGATGCGACCCTCCGCGGGGCTGCTCGCCTTGTACGGGGCGACGACACCCATCTTCTGAAAGGAGTTGCCGCCGACGGCAGGGCCATTGTGGCAGGCAACGCAACCGCTGTCCTTGAAAATCCGGTAACCGGCCAGTTCGTTTGCAGTCAAGGCCTTCTTGTCGCCCTTCAACCACTTGTCGAATCGGGAATTGGGAGTGACCAGGGTTTCCTCAAAGGCGGCGATCGCCTTGGTCACCTGCTCGATCGTGATCTTGTCGGTGCCGAAGGTGGTCTTGAATTCGGCCACGTAGCCGGGAATCGACTGCAGCACTTCGACGGCGAGCACGTGGTTGGACGCCATCTCGCCCGGATTGGCAATCGGGCCGCCAGCCTGCGCCTGCAAGTCCTTGGCGCGGCCATCCCAGAACTGGGCGATGTTCATGCTGGAGTTGAGCACGGTGGGTGCATTGATCGGTCCTTCACTCCAGTTGTGGCCGATGGAACTCTTTAGATTATCCGTGCCGCCCATCGACAGGTTGTGGCAGGAATTGCAGGAAATGAAACCGGACTTCGACAGACGCGGATCGAAGAAGAGCTTCTTGCCGAGTTCGACCATGGCCGGGTTGGCGACCTTGGCGACCGGGATGGGCTTGATCGGTTCCTCGGCCGCGAGGGCGGCGATGGGCAGGGCCGCGGAAAGCATGACGGCGGCAAACATACGGATATCCATGGCAAATCTCCTGTGGGCTGGGAAAGGTGATGGGGGCTGAAGCCATAAAGCGTAGCATATGCCGCCATTCTTGTTCCAGCCTCAAGTGCCGCGTCCTGCCCCGCACGATCGCCCTTTCACACTGAGCAATACATGCCGCGCAATCGCGCCACCAGGCAGAACCGGATGATCATGATACTGAGCTCGACCCGAGTCGGTAATCCGGAGTGCAAAAATCCATCCGCCATCGTCTCGAGTCGGGGACGCCCCCCGTCGCCCTCTCACACCACCGGACGTGCGGTTTTGCATCCGGCGGTTCATTGAACACACTGGGAACACACTGGGAACACACTGGAATCGTCGCATCGTATCGAGCAGCGACACCAGGCCTAATCGATCAAGGAAGGACTTCGGGAACGCGTGGTTCATGTGGCTTGCGCCACTGTTC
>JBAQND010000072.1:0-13272 GCA_049303455.1 Thiobacillus sp. | reverse complement strand
CTGGCTGAAGGATACCCTGGAGAAATTGCCAGTTTGGCCCAATAGCCGGATTGATGAATTGCTGCCGCTGAAGGTGGCGTTACCGTAAATCCTGCTTCTGTTGGGGTGGGGCGGCTGGACGCTTACGGTCTTTGCCCTGTGCGCGGATGTGTTCCTGCACCGATTCCAGCAAGCGCGCGGAGGGACGGATGTGTCCACCGATGGAACCGATGTCCGCCTTGATGACGCTGAGGGTTAGTTTCATGAACGAATCTCCTGTCAGTGTTGAGTTCAAATCATGCCAGGCGGACAAAACCGTCGGGGCACGGACAAATCGCAACGTCCGACAAACACGGCGGCCCGTCCATTCAGGCGCCGAACTTGTTCAGGCGGTCGGCATGAGCCAGGGCCAGCCCCATGAGATGCAGGCCCGGGCGCTGCCCGAGGCCGCCGCCGCGGCAGGCGTATTCATCGAAGTGGCCGATGCCATCCGCGCGCGCTGGCGGCGCGGATCATCACTGGCACGGGATGCCAGCTGTGGGCGGCCAGGATGGCCGGGGTCGAATGGTCCGCCGTCACGTCCAGCCCGAGCAGCCGGCTGAGGCCGCGATACATGGGATAGCGCGTGATGCACAGGCCCTTCAGGCCGAAGCGTGCCCGCACGGACGGCATAGGGGCATGGCGCTGGAATCCGCGCAGCAGGATGGCGTTGGCGCTCGCCTCGTCGGCAAGCGCATCGCGCGCCTGCCCGATGAAGGCGCGCACCAGTTCCGCTGTCGGCTGCGCCGCGTCGCACTGCGCTTCCGGCTCAAGGGGCGGCACGCCGGTGGCTTGCGGATCCGTATCCCGGATATCTCCCACCAGGTTGGGGCCTCGTAGTACCAGCACGGCGCGGTGTTCGGCGACGGTCTCCAGAAACCACTCGCCCTCGAAATCCAGCTGGACGGCATCCCGCAGCCTGGCGCACAGGCGGCGATTGGTTTCGCTGGAAATGCGACCGGCGCGGCGATCGGTGACGCGGCCTTCGCCGTCGACGCTGGCGAAGTTGATGCGCGCAGCCACGTCGCCGTCGTGCAGATCGAAGTCGATGCCAAGCGCGGACAGCACGCCCCGCCCCAGACGGAAGCGCAGCGGATCGTAGCCGAACAGCGCCAGATGGCCGGGCCCGCTGCCGGGCGTGATGCCGGGGCCGACCAGTTCCAGCAACCCGCATGCCGAGTCGCGCATGACCCGGTCGAGACTCGGCGTGCGGGCCATTTCAAGGGCAGTCTTCCCGGACACGCCGTCGCGCAGGCCGCCGGCACCGTCCAGCACCAGATAGACAATTCGGCCACCGCCACGAGCGAGTTCCTCCCAGACCGATGAGATATCACCCGGGGCGCTCATGATGGATTCGCCACGTTGCGGCGCACGCGCCACGGGCGATCACCGGCACGAACATCACGGCGTCGGTCGCCCAGTGCTTCGCCAATGCTTTCCGGCATGATTCCTTCTCCATAAAAATCCGTTCCGGCCGGGCAACCTGCCCGGTCCGTACTCAAATCCCGCCGGCTCATTTCACCTTGAGCTTGTTGACGACGCTGATCACGCCGCCCTCGAAGGCATTCTCCTGGGCTGCGCGATATTCGCCCCACGAATCCACGGCCCCGGTCAGGAGGGCAATGCCCTCAAGCACGGACACGCCGCCCTGGGTTGCGTCGACGCACAGACTCCATGTCAACTCATTCCTGATGTCTCGCGAATCCGGCTGTCGGTTTTTTCCGGATCGTCGTGACGCCCTCGTACCAGGTTATAGACCACGAATACATGTAGGGATCGTCGACGATTATTTCCGGATACTTGACCTTGAGGTTATTGCGTACCCTGGCCACGCCGGCTGCGCGGAATACCACATTTTCCGCTTCGGCTTTTTCGAAGTTGGAATCGACGACGCCATCCAGATGCACGACCCTGCGCTTGACCGGAGATGACACCGCGTGCAGTGCGCGGCCTGAGCGCCGCCCTACTCGGCTGGCGCTTGCGGCACTTGGTAGTCGATGGCCACCGTGCCGAGGCGCGCATTCAGTCCCATCACCGGCACCACCAGCAGCCACTGCCCGGGCGCGGTTTCCTCGGCGGTGATCTGCTCCGCAGTCAGATAGCGCTCGGCATAAAGACTGCCGAAGGCGGTGCCCAGATGCCTGCGGTCGCTGGCCACGACGATCACGCCGTCCGCCTGCGCCACCGTCACCCCCCCGAAGCCTTCCAGCTTGACCAGGTCGGTCACGTACTGGTCCACCTGATCCAGGTTCCCGCCCATCATTTCGCGGCGGATCGCCCATGCCAGCGGCACGCCGAACTGACTGAGCGACTGCTTCACCCTCTCGGCCTGGCGGGCCTCGGCCCGCTTGACCCATTCCGCGCGCTGGAGCGTCACGTCTGCCTGCACCTGTTTCGCCGCCTCCTGCGCCTGCCTCACCGCGATGCCCTTGGAGACATACAGCCAGCCGATGATGACAAGGCCGATCGCGGCGACGATGATCGCCAGACGGTGTCGGTGCCAGATTCCCAGCGCGCCGGCTTCCGGTTGGTTCGGGTTGATTTCAGTCATGCTTGCTCTCCTCGGTTAATGAATCGGGTCTGTCGTGCGCACGCAGCAGCGCATAGGGAAACCGCTCGAACACCTGTGCCTGCAGCAGACCGTTCGCCTCACCCAGGGCCTGCGTGTCGACGGTCTGCCCGGTCAGCACATTATCCCACTGCACGTGCATCCGCTCCGGCGGCAGTTCGACCCAGGTGTCACCCCACACGCCATCGCCGACCGGCAGGCGACCGTCCTCGCCCATCAGGCTGCCGAACAGACGCGGCACCAGGACAAGCAAAGTCTCGCCCGCAGCGTGGCGGGCGAAGGCGCACAGCTGTTCCGCACGCGCGCCGTGGGTCTTGAGCGGCAGGTAGTCGCCGTCGCGGAACAGCACCTCGCATTCGCGGCGCAGCGCCAGTGTCTTCCATGTCAGGTAGAGCTTGATCTGCCCGTCCTCCAGCCGCGCGAGCAGTTCACCCGCGCATGCCGCCTCGCCCCGCTCTGCACATGCAGTCCGGATCGACTGCAGCGCCGCCTGCCGCTGCGTATAGTCCACCGGCCGCCGGTTGTCGGGGTCGACCAGACTGAAGTCCCACAGCTCGCTGCCCTGGTAAAGGTCCGGCACGCCGGGCGAGGTGAGCCTGAGCAGCAATTGCCCCAGGCTGTTGAAAGCACCCACGCGCGCAACCTGCTGCGCGAACGGCACGAAGTCGCGCAGAAACAGGTTGTTCGGCTCGGGCGCCAGCAGAGCACGAACGAAGTCGCCGGTCGCCGCCTCGTAATCGTCGTTCGGATTGATCCACGAACTGTTCGCCTTGGCCTCGCGCACGGCCTTCGTCATGTAGGCCTCGATCCGTCCTGCAAGCTGCCCCAGACTTTCGGCGTCCGCCGCCTCGAACGGCCAGATCCCGAGCAGGGTCTGGTACAGCAGATACTCGTCGTTGCGGCAGGGCGCGCGCTCGGTATCCAGCCGGCGGCGCTTGCTGCGGTTGAGCTTGCTCCAGCGCGATAACGCGCGGCGCCACGCGTCCGGCATTTCCGAGAGCGCGGCGAGCCGCGCCCGAACGTCCTCCGAGCGCTTGCTGTCGTGGGTGGAGCCGGCCAGCATGGCGTGCGGCCAGCGGCGCGCACGCGCCTGGTTCTCGTGATGGAAGGCCGCCAGCGAGACGCCGAAGCGGTGCGGCTCGGCGCCGACCTCGTTCAAGGCCAGCAGCCGGTTGTACTGGTAGAAGGTGGTGTCCTCCACCGCCTTCGCCATCACCGGGCTGCTGTATTGCTGGAACTTCATGGCGAAGGCGCACGCCGCCTGCTGGTAGTCCTCGCTGCGGCCCTGCCCCTGGCGTGCCAACAGCACGTCGCGAATGAAATCGAAAATGCTGGTGTCGGTTGCCAGGCTGCGCCGCTTCGCCACCCCCACTGCCCACTCCACGTAGCGCACATCATCCGGCGCGGTTTCGCAGTTTGCGACATAGGTGCGGTAGACCGGGAAGCTGGCGACGATTTCGGCCAGCGCGCCGCGCAGGCTGTTGAAGGTGAAGTCGCAGGTGCGGCGATCCCCCTTGGCCAGCCGCGTCAGCTGGGTCGCCAGCACCTGCAGTTCGCCCGCCAGCGAGATTTCCATGATCAGGTGCTTGTTGGCGCGCACCATCTCGTTGAAGTCCGGATGCGTGTGGATGAAGTTCTGATAGAGGTGGGTGAAGGACTCTTCGGCAGCGGCGTCGACGAACAGGCCGCCGCACGCCGCCGCGAAGTCGTAGCCGGTGGTGCCGTGAATCGGCCACGATTCCGGCAGATGTTCGTGGGCGGCAAGAATCTTTTCCACCACCAGGTACAGTGGCCGCGTGTTTGCTTCCTCCGGATTGGGGGCCATCGCCGCCACCATCGCCTGCAGCCGCCCGAAATAGGCCTGCGGGTCATATAGCCCGTCCGGGTGGTCAATGCGGAGGCCGTTCACGTAGCCGCGCGCCAGCAGCTCGTGCACCAGGCGGTGCGTGGCCTCGAACACTTCAGGGTTGTCCATGCGCAGCGCCGCCAGGTCGTTGATGTCGAAGAAGCGGCGGTAGTTGATCTCGTCGGACGCCACGCGCCAGAACGCCAGCCGGTAAGCCTGGGCCTGCAGCAGGTCGTGCATCAGGTCGAAGCCCCCGGCGCCCGGCGCTGAGGTGCCGTTGAATGCCGTCACGTTCTCATCGACGAACTGCGCGATGTCGGCGCTGCCCACATATAGTGAGGCCAGATGGTGCTTGTGCACTTCCTTGTCGCGGTTGCGCTCGGCCACCGATTCGGCGTCCACGCTGTCGCGCCCCGGCAGATGGCCGAAGGCCGTGAGCAGCGACTGGAATTCCAGCAGCGCCGCATCCCCGGTGCCCAGCCGTGCCTGCAGCCGCGCCAGGTCGTGACCGAGGATGCGCGGATACTCGCGCGGGTCCACCGGGAAGCGGTGCTCGTAATAGAACACGCTGAACCCACCCTGCTCCGCATCGAATGCGAGCCGGAACTCGCCGCTTTCGAGCACCACGCCGTAGTGGTCGCCGAGCACCGGCAGCAGCACCCGCCCCGGCAGGTCCCCGGCGCTGGCGTACCAGTCGATGTCGAAATAGCCGGCGAAGCGGGAGGCCGGACCGTTCTCAAGCACGTCCAGCCACCAGCCGTTGTCGGCGCCCATGATGCCCATGTGATTGGGCACCATGTCGAGGATCTGGCCCATGCCGCGACGCTTCAGCGCCGCGACGAACTGCTCGAAGTCCTCGGCGCCGGCGATTTCCGGGTTGAGGCTGCTGTGATCGGTGATGTCGTAGCCATGGCGGCTGCCGGGGCGCGCCTTGAAAATCGGCGACAGGTAGCAGTGGCTGACGCCGAGATCGTCCAGATAGGCCAGCAGCGCCGTCGCCTGGCGCAGCTTGAAATCGCGGTTCAGCTGCAGCCGGTAGGTCGCGCGCGGGATCCACAGGCGCACGCCCTCCCCCGTTCCGGCGCCGGCGGGGCCGGATACCTGGACCACGGGCCGCGCCTGGCGCAGCGCCGGCAGAATGGCCTGCAGCCAGGGACTGTCGTGCCACGCCTCCAGATTGAGCGGCATCTTCAGCCGCCAGTTCGGGTAGACCGGCTCCACCGTGCCCGGCAGGTTGGGCTGCTCGTGCACGCCGAAGCAGTCTTCCAGTTGCAGCAGCAGCAGCTTGGAGGGCGCCCGCGCCAGATAGGTGTACACCGCGGCCGCCAGTTCGGGGGTCATTTCGGGAAAGGCCACCGGCTGCATCCCGCTGCCGGGCGGCAGGACGCCCTCGCCCTCCAGCGCCACCAGCAGTTGCGCGCGGTCCTCCGAGCGGGTGACCACCTGCTGGTTGCGCACCTCGTCGTCCGGAAACAGGTGCAGGCGGTCGCGCAGGTCGATGTCCAGCCCCTGCCAGAAGCCAGCCAGCGTCGGCAGGTCGTGAGTGGTCACGGCGGCCACGGCATTCGCAGGGTAGGCCTGCGGCGGCTGCAGCCGGCCGTTGTCCTGCCGCTCGAAATACAGCAGTCGGGTCGAGAGCACATTCATCGGGTGCAACGCGTCGCGCACCGCGTCCGGCACCGTGCCGAGGTCCTCGCCCACCACCAGGCAGCGGTTGCGCTGGCTCTCCAGCGCGAGGATGCCGAGCAGGTCCTCGAACGGATACAGCACGTAGGCACCTTCGGCGATGGGCAGCCCGCGTGCCACCCAGAACAGGCGCTGCAGCCCCATCACGTGGTCGAGGCGTAGCGCGCCGGCGTCGCGCATGTTGGCGCGCAACAACTCGATGAAAGGCGCGTAGGCCGCGTCGGTCAGCCTGTGCGGAATCCACGGCGGCAGGCCCCAGTCCTGCCCCATGCGGTTGATCAGGTCGGGCGGCGCGCCGGTGCTGGCCCCGAGCGCGTAGAGTTCGGGGTGCCGCCATGCCGCGGCGCCGCCTTCCGCCACGCCGATCGCAAGATCGAGCATCACGCCGATGCCGATCCCGAGTTCCCACGAACGGGTGCCGGCTGCGGCCAGCTGGTTGCTCGCCTGCCACTGCAGGTATTCGAAAAACTCCACCCGTTGCAGATGGGCTTCGCAGAAGGCATCCACCTCGGGGGCGTGCGGGTCGCGGTAGGCTTCCGGCCACGCCGGCCAACCCCACACCGCGCTGTCCTGCGCGCGGAAGTGCGCCTGCAGCGCCTCGAACAGCGCCTGGCGGCGCAGGCCTTCGCCGTGCTCGGCCTGGAAGGCGCGGAATCCCTGTGCCCGCGCGCTGTCATGGTCGAGGTGCTCGCTGCGGAAGTGTTCATACAGGCATTCGAGGACCTGATTCTTGAGCGCCGCCACGCCACGATAATCGACCTGGTCGGTGGCGCGCAGTGCCCGCAGCCGCGCCTGGAACTGCGGCACGTGCACCATCGTCCGGGCTTCCTCGCACTCGGCGAAATCGGCGATGGCCTCGACGTCGAGGTAAAGCGTGTTGAAGAACGAGCGGCTGGAAGGACTGTAGGGGCTGGCGTGTTCGGGGGCGTCCGGGAACAGCGCGTGCAGCGGGTTGAGCAGCACGGTGCCGGCGCCGACCGCGGCGCAGTATTCGAGCACGTTGCGCAGGTCGCCGAAGTCGCCGATGCCCCAGTTGCGTTCGGAGCGGATGCCATAGAGCTGGGCCGCGAAGCCCCACGCGCGCCCCTCGCCCTGGATTGCCGGCGGCACATAGCAGGCGGCGGGGGCGACGATGAACGACATCTCGGCTGTCTCGCCGCGGCCGTCGGCGCGCGCCAGAACGAAGCGGTGATAGCCCGGCTCCACCAGAAAATCCAGCGGCAGCACCCGCCGCACGAAGCTTTGGCCGTCGAGATCGCAGCGTCCGGCCGCCTCCAGCTCCGCCGGCACGCACTCGCCGCGATCTTCGGCCCCCGACTCGCGCCGCAGGTGCCAACGAAACGCCTGCCTCTCCTCGGCCAGCGGCAGCGCGATGGCGATGCGATGCGGCTGCGCCGGCTCGCGCACCACCATCACCGGCGGCAGCGGCCGCGCCCACTCGCGCCGGTCCAGCGCCCGCAGGGACGCGGCCGCCTCTTCGTCACTGTTCGCGGGCAGTCCCATGGCGGCGAGCAGGGCGCGCCTGGTCGCGTCCGGGGTGTGATGGAAGCCGCCCCAGATGTCCTGGTAGGCGGGCAGCACGCCGCAGCGCTCGCATAGCTGGTCGAGCAGCGCGCTCATGGCGCTGCCTCCAGCGCCCACCGCACCGACCATGGCCCCAGCACGCCCTGCCCCGCCGCCTCCAGGGCGAACAGCATTTTCCCGGGCGGTGCGGCGGCATCGACCGGCTTGCTGGACAGGTTCGCCAGCAGCCACAGCGTCGAGCCGTCGCCGAGACGCCAGCTCACCCGCAGCCCGGCAGGGGCGAACGTCTCGAACGCGCCGGCGTGGCCTGCCATGCCGCGCAGCCGCGGCACGATGACTTGCCGGCGCAGCCGCAGCAGTTCGCGGTAATAGACCAGCCAGTCCGTGCGTTCCGGGTCGCCGAGCGACGCCCAGTCGAGCTTCGAGGCGGCAAAGGTCTCGGCCTGGTTGGGGTCGGGGATTGCCGCCTGCCTCGCCGCATCAGCGAAGCGCGCGAACTTGCGAAACTCGCGCCGCCGCCCTTCGGTCACCGCTTCGCGCAGCTCGCCGCCAAAGTCGCAGAAAAACAGGAAAGGCGTCGCCGCGCCGAACTCCTCCCCCATGAACAGCATCGGAATGGCCGGCGCCAGCAGGTAGACCGCTGCCGCCGCGCGCACTGCCGGCGCCGGTGCAAGCTGGCCGATACGCTCGCCGAACGCACGGTTGCCGATCTGGTCGTGGTTCTGCAGAAAGGACACGAAGGCCTGCGGCGGCAGCTGCGCGCTCGGCTCGCCGCGCGCCGAGCAATCGCGATAGGCCGAGGCTTCGCCCTGGTAGGCGAAGCCTTCGGTGAGGCAGCGCCCGAGATGGCGCACGGGCGCATCCGCATAGTCCGCGTAATAACCGTCGGCCTCGCCGGTCGCGAGGACATGCAGCGCGTGGTGGATGTCGTCGTTCCACTGCGCGGCGTAGCGGGCCGCGCCCAGGTAACGCGCTTCGTTGGCATCGTTTTCCAGCACCAGGTGCACCTGCCGTTCGGGGCCCATGGCGGCATGCACGCGCGCCGCCAGTTCGGTGAGGATGTGCGGCGCGGAGTCGTCGATGATCGCGTGCACCGCATCCAGGCGCAGCCCGTCGAAGTGGTATTCCGTGAGCCAGTAGAGCGCGTTGTGGATGAAGAACTCGCGCACCGGGCGGCTGTCCGCGCCGTCGAAGTTGATCGCCGCGCCCCACAGCGTGTGGTGGCGCTCGGTGAAGAACTTTCTCGCGTAGACGTGAAGGTAGTTGCCCTCCGGGCCGAAGTGGTTGTACACCACGTCCAACAGCACCATCAGCCCCTTCGCATGCGCCGCCTGCACCAGTGCCTTCAGTTCCTCCGGCCGGCCGTAGCGGCTGTCCGGCGCGAACAGCAGCGCGCCGTCGTAGCCCCAGCTGCGCGCCCCCGGAAAGTCCGCCACCGGCATCAGCTCGATCGCGGTAACGCCCAATTCGACCAGATAGTCCAGCCGCTCGATCACGCCGGCGAAGGAACCCTCTGGCGAGAAGGTGCCGACGTGCAGCTCGTACACCACCGCCTCTTCCCACGGCCGGCCGCGCCATGCTTCGTCCTGCCAGTCGAAGGCCGCGGGGTCGACCACTTCGCTGGCGCCGTGCACGTCGTTCGGGTTGAACCGCGAGACGGGGTCCGGCACCCGCAGGCCGTCGTTGACTTCGAACTGGTAGCGGGTCCCGACCCCGGCATCGGGCACGCTCAGCTCGAACCAGCCGTCGCCGCAGCCCATCATCGACAGTACCGGTTTGTGCGGTACGGCGGCGAGGCATAGGCCCACCCGCTCACAGCCGGGCGCCCACAGGCGAAACAGCACGCCGTCCGGGGTGATCCGCGTACCGAATGGCATGTCGTGGCGTCGTATCGTCATCTCCTCTCCCTTCAGCGTCGCGCCACCCGGATCAGACGCTGCATGGCAGCGCCGACGCCGGCCGAATCCCGCGCGAGTGCGTCGTTGACCTGCTGGATCGATTTTTCCGCGAGGAACAGCGTCATCAGCGCCTCGGCTTCCGCGGGGTCGGCCGGGAACGACGAATGCCCGGTCATTGCCTTGCGGTAGCTCTGGAAGAACGCCCGGCGCGCCGCCCGCTCCCAGCCGTCGACATGGCGCTGCAGCATCGCGCCCACCTCCGGCGAATCGGCGGCCACCTCACGCAGCGCGGCGGCCCCGGCCACGCCCAGGGAGAGCAGCATGCCCGCCACATCCTGCAGTGGCGTGTGCTTGCGGCGGCGCGCGTCCCAACTGCGACCCGGCTCTCCGCCGTAGTTGGCGATCAGGAAATCGTTGTTGACCAGCCAGGCCTGGCCGAGGTGATAGTTGCCGTGACAGCGCGTCTTCATCGCATCCAGCCGCACCCCGGACGCCCGCAGGATGCGCCGGTAGAGCCGCGGGCGCGCCGCGCGCAGGCTGCGGGCGAGACTCTGCGCCGCAGAGGACAGACGCGGCAGGGCCTGCTCCAGCAGATCGAACATCGCCTCCATCTCGTGCCGCACCGTGTTGACCCAGTCGACGATATCGGCCGCGCTGACGGGCTCGCTGCCAAAGGCGCCCGCCTCGTCAGGCTGGGCCAGCGCCTGGTGGAATTGCGCCGTGCGCAGACCGAGTGTCTTCATCAGCGCCAGGTAGGCGGCGTGGCGGGCGTCCGGCGGCGGCTCGGGACTGACGCGGCACGCATCCAGATGGCGCGTCAGATAATCCAGCGTGTAGTGCCAGGCGTCGCCCTGGTTTTTCGAATAGCACTCGAGGATCGCCAGCGTCGAACATTCTCCCTGCGGGTTTGCGAATTCAACCGTGCCGGCCAGTTGCGGCACGTGGCGAAACTTCGCCGTCGCGGTCAGGAAACGGGATATTTCAAGTTCGGGATGGACGCCTTCCAGCAGCCAGCGATAGCTCTTCAGCACCAGCCGGTCGTCGAGGTTCACCCGCAGGCGTCCGTGTTCGGAAACCTCGTGCGTGATGACCTCGGCGCCGACCGGACAGGCAAAACCCGGATAGGCGTCGGTCGCGTTGAACCGCATCGAGCCCTCGCCAAAATCGAGCGTCTCGCCGTGTTCCATCGCAGCCACCACGGCGCAACAGAAGCGGTCGTCCCAGAAAGCGTCGAACAGCACGCCGACCCGCGCACGCCGCCGCACCTTGGCCAGGGTGGCGTGCAGCAGCGCAGCGACGCGGGCTTCGTCCTCGTCTTCCCAGGCCAGCGCCAGCGGGATGGCGTAGCGGTGGATTTCGCCCCCGGTCAGCGTGACCGCGACCGTGGCCAGCAGCCAGCTGCCGGACTCGGTGGACCATTCGCGCATCATGCTGAATTCGTACTTCTCCACGACGGCATCCCGGTCGACGAACCAAGGCCGGCCCCGGAAATAGCCTGGAATCACCAGCCGCTCGAGCTGCTCGCGCGCGCGCCGCGCCATCAGCGGGTTCACCCCCTCGCCGTCTTCCGTGCGCGCGAACAGCGTGCGCCAGCCGCTGTCCACCAGCACCAGCACCGGCAGGTCGGGCGGCACCGGGCGCTCCTCGTGCCAGGGCGGCGCCTCGACGTCGGTCGCCAGGCGGAAGGAATAGAAGCCATGCCCGCTGAGGGTGAGCAAATAGGGCAGATCGCCGATCGGCGGAAAGCGGCTGCGGCCCATCAGTTCCACCGGCACCCGCTGCCTGAAAGCGGACAGGTCGAGTTCCACCGCCTGTGGCGCGCGCGACAAATTGGCCACGCACAGGATCGCCTCGCCCTCGTGCTCACGCAGATAGGCGAGGATCTTGCGGTTGCCGGGCCGCAGAAAGCGCAGCGTGCCGCGGCCGAAGGCTCGGTGCGCGCGGCGCGCGGCGATCAGGCGCCGGGTCCAGTTGAGCAGCGAGGACGGGTTGCGCTGCTGCGCCTCGACGTTCACCGCGCCGAAGCCGTAGACCGGATCGTCGATCGGCGGCAGGAAAAGCCGCCCCCGATCGACGGTCGAAAATCCGCCGTTCGGCTCGCCGTTCCACTGCATCGGCGTCCGCACCCCATTGCGGTCGCCCAGCAGGATGTTGTCGCCCATGCCGATCTCGTCGCCGTAATAGAGGATCGGCGAGCCCGGCATCGTCATCAGCAGCAGATTCATCAGCTCGATGCGATGGCGGTCGTTTTCCAGCAGCGGGGCGAGCCGGCGGCGGATGCCGAGGTTGAGGCGCGCCTGCGGATCGCTGGCATAGGTCTGGTACAGATAGTCGCGCTCGCGGTCGGTCACCATTTCCAGCGTCAGCTCGTCGTGATTGCGCAGGAACACCGCCCACTGGCAGCTGTCCGGGATGTCCGGCGTCTGTTCCATGATCTCGACGATCGGGTGGCGGTCTTCCTGGGCGATCGCCATGTACATGCGCGGCATCAGCGGGAAGTGGTAGGCCATATGGCACTCGTCGCCTTCGCCGAAATACTCGCGCACGTCCTCGGGCCACTGGTTCGCCTCCGCCAGGAACATGCGGTTCGCGTAGTGGCGGTCGAGTTCGGCGCGCATCTGCCGGATCACCGCATGCGTCTCCGCCAGGTTTTCGTTGTTGGTGCCCTCGCGCTCGCACAGATAAGGCACCGCATCCAGCCGCATGCCGTCGACGCCGGCGTCGAACCAGAAGCGCATCGCTTTCATCAGCGCCTTGAACACATGCGGATTGGCGAAATTGAGGTCAGGCTGGTGCGAAAAGAAGCGGTGCCAGTAATAGGCCTGCGCCGCCTCGTCCCAGGTCCAGTTGGATTTTTCCGTATCGCTGAAAATGATGCGCGTGCCGGCGTACTTCGCATCGCTGTCGCTCCACACGTAGTAGTCGCGCTTGGCCGATCCAGGCGGCGCACGGCGCGCCGCCTGAAACCAGGGGTGCTGGTCCGAAGTGTGGTTGATCACCAGTTCGGTGATCACGCGCAGGTCGCGGCGGTGGGCTTCGTCGATGAAGCTGCGGAAGTCCGCCATCGCGCCGAAGCTGGGATGGACGTCGTGATAGTCGGAAATGTCATAGCCGTCGTCGCGTCCCGGCGATGGATAGAACGGCAGCAGCCAGAGCGTGTTCACTCCCAGCTCCTGCAGGTAATCGAGCTTGGCAATCAGCCCGGGAAAGTCGCCTACGCCATCCTCATTGCCGTCGAAAAAGGCCTTGACGTGCAACTCGTAGATGATCGCGTCCTTGTACCAATACGGGTCTTCTTCCATAGGCCCCTTTTTATTCCCTGTTGAAGTTTATTCCCTGTTGAAGCGCCCGGCATCCAGCGAACCAGCGGGCAGGCGGTGAACGGTGAACCATACTTAAGGATAGATGTTAATAATCGTCCTGCTTGACCCTTTGGGCAACAACAGCATGTCCGGCGGCACAGCGCCGGAATGCACGCCCGCCGGAAGCGGGCCATGCAACCGACCCGGATAAGCCTTTGGCCACCCAAAGGGAATGCATTTGGAAAAACTCAGAACCCTGGCCCCGGCCGGCCTGCATGAGGAAGTCGACATGTTCGCCCCGGTGCTGGGCAGCGCGATGCGTCGCGGCATCTGGCTCGGCGTCCACCTGTTCACGGCCTTCGTCGCCGCCTGGGTGATCGGCCAGTTCGGCGCCACCATCGAACAAATGGTGGCGGTGGCAATACTCAT
>JBAQND010000071.1:0-4117 GCA_049303455.1 Thiobacillus sp. | reverse complement strand
GGATGCACTTTCTCCTGCTCGGCCAGCATCTGCTTCATGGCGTAGCGCTGCTGCGGCTTGGCGAAACATGCCGGGCAGTTCTCGAAAATCACCGGCAGGCCGGAATCCGCCGCAAACGCGCGGGTCTGGCGTTCGCGCGCGTAGGCAAACGGCCGGATGATGCGCAGGTCGCCGGCGTCGTTGAGATAGTGCGGCGACATGGTCCGCAGCTTGCCGCCGAACAGCATCGACATCATCAGCGTCTCGGCCAGGTCGTCCAGATGGTGGGCCATGGCGACGACGTTGCAGTTCTGTTCGCGGGCGACGCGGTAGAGGATGCCGCGCCGCATGCGCGAGCAGTAGGCGCAGTAGGAATCGGAGTCGCGGGTCAGCGTCTTCTGCGCCTCGACCATGATCGGCTGCGACTCGAGAAAGTAGGGGACGCCGAGCTCGGCCAGATAGGGCGTGAGCGGCGACGGGTCGTACTGGTCGGACTGTGGATCGACGGTGCACGCCAGCAGCTCGAACTTCACCGGCGCCTTCTGTTGCAGGTGGTGCAGGGTGTGCAGCAAGGAGAGCGAATCCTTGCCGCCCGACAAGCCCAGCAGGATGCGGTCGCCGTCGCGGATCATGCGGTAGTCGCCGATGGCGCGACCGGCGGCGGTGGAGAGCGAGCGGGAGGGCTTGACCCAGCCTGTTGTTGTTGTGCTCATGCGGAAAACTGCAGCGCGTGCAGCTGCGCGTAGCGGCCCTGTTTGGTGATCAGATCGGCGTGGCTGCCGATCTCGACGATGTGGCCGCCTTCCAGCACCACGATGCGGTTGGCGCGCTCAATGGTCGACAGCCGGTGCGCGATGACCAGGGTCGTGCGGTTGCTGATCAGGGTGTCGAGCGCGGCCTGCACGTGGCGTTCGGATTCGCTGTCCAGCGCCGAGGTGGCTTCGTCGAGAATCAGCAGCGGCGCGTTTTTCAGGATCGCGCGCGCGATGGCGATGCGCTGGCGCTGGCCGCCGGACAGCCGCATGCCATTTTCGCCGACCAGGGTGTCGAGGCCGTCGGGCATGGCCTGGATGAAGTCCCAGGCGTGGGCGGCGACGCAGGCGGCGCGGATCTCGTCGGGGGTGGCGTCGCGCTTCGTGCCGTAGGCGATGTTGTGCCCCAGCGTGTCGTTGAACAGCACCACGTCCTGCGACACCAGCGCGATGTGGCTGCGCAGGTTCTGCAGCCGGATGTCGCGGATGTCGATGCCGTCGAGTTCGATCGCGCCGGCGTCAGGGTCGTAGAAGCGCGGCACCAGGTTGGCCAGCGTGGTCTTGCCGGAGCCGGAGGCGCCGACCAGCGCGACTGTCTCGCCGGGCGCGATGTCGAGCGTGATGTTCTCAAGTGCCGGCAGGGTCTTGCCCGGGTAGGTGAGCGCGACGTCGCGAAAAGAAAGCCGGCCTTCGATACGGGTGAGCGTGCGGGTGCCGCTGTCACGTTCGGCGTCCTGGTCGAGCATGGTGAAAATGGTTTCGGCCGCCGCCAGCCCGCGCTGCAGCTGGTCGTTGACGGCGGTGAGCCTTTTGAGCGGCGCGAACAGCAGCAGCATGGCCATGAAAAAGGCGACGAAGCCGCCCACCGTGATGGCGTTGCTGGTCGCCTGTCCGGCCGCGATAAAGACGATGATCGCCAGAGCCACCGCGGCGATGAACTGGATGACGGGCTCGTACACGGCGTTGGCGGCGACCCGCTTCATCTCGAACAGGCGCGCCAGATTGGCGGCATGGCGGAAGCGCGTCTGCTCGTAATCCTCGCCGCCGAACAGCTTGACCACGCGATGCCCGCCGACCGCCTCGTCGACCACCTGGGTGAGGTCGCCGATGTTCCGCTGCGCCTTGCGCGACAGGCCGCGCAGGCGTGTGCTGGCGATGCGCACGATCCACAGCGTGAGCGGCACCATGCCGAACACGATCAGGGTCAGCTGCCAGTTCAGCCACAGCAGATAGCCGAGCAATCCCAGGATCGTGACGGTGTCGCGCACCAGGGTGGTGAGCGAACTGGTGGCCGACTGCGTGACCTGGGTGACGTTGAACGCCAGATGCGCAATCAGTTGCCCGCCCGGATTCTGGTCGAAATAGCGCGTCGGCAGCGTCATCAGCTTGTCGAACATGGCGCCGCGCAGGTCCATCACCAGGCGGCTGCCCACCCACGCCATGCAGTAGGTGCTGACGAAGCTGGTGACGCCGCGCACCAGGAACAGCCCTAGCAGCAGAACCGGAATCCAGCGGATGAAATCCTGGTCCCTGGCGACGAAGCCCTGGTCCAGCAGCGGCTTGAACAGCGCCGGCAGCAGCGGCTCGGTGGCGGCGGTGAGCACCAGCGCGACGAGGGATAGCGCGAACATGCGCCAGTACGGCTTCACATAGCCGAGCAGGCGCAGATACAGGGCACGGCTGTCGGGAGGCGTCATTTAGAAAACCCTTGAACCACAGAGGCACAGAGGCACAGAGAAACCCATCCAGGTTTCGTGTCGAAGCAAATCCGGTTTGTCGATTTTCCCTCTGTGCCTCTGTGTCTCTGTGGTGAATGGTTTAAGTTCTTCATAGCAGCAGCACGGTGGCGAGCCCGAGGAAGATGAAGAAGCCCATGCTGTCGGTGGTGAAGGTCAGCAGCACCGACGAGCCGACGGCGGGGTCACGCTTCATCCGTTCCAGCGTCATCGGAATGAAAATGCCGGCCAGCGCCGCGACGATCAGGTTGAGCAGCATCGCCAGCGCCATCACCCCGCCCAGCGCCAGGTTGTCGTACAGCAGCCAGGCGAAGACGCCGACCACCGAGCCCCACAACAGGCCGTTGAACAGAGCGACGCCGAGCTCCTTCACCACCAGGCGGCGCGCGTTGGCCTGGGTGATCTGGCCCAGCGCGAGGCCGCGCACGATCAGCGCGATGGTCTGGTTGCCGGTGTTGCCGCCGATGCCGGCGATGATCGGCATCAGCGCGGCCAGCGCGGCGAGCTTTTCGATGCTGCCCTCGAAGGCGCCGATCACGCGCGAGGCGATGAAGGCGGTGGCAAGGTTGATCGACAGCCACATCCAGCGGTTCTTCGCCGAACGCCACACGGTGGAGAACAGGTCTTCCTCCTCCTTCAGGCCGGCCATCGACAGCATGTCGGCGTCGGCCGATTCGCGGATGTAGTCGAGCACCGCGTCGACGGTGAGCCGCCCGATCAGCCGCCCCTGCGCATCCACCACCGGCGCCATCACCAGGTCGTAGCGCTCGAACGCCTGCGCCGCTTCCTGCGCCTCGTCCTCGGGGTGGAATTTGATGAAATCCTCGACCATCACCGCCGCCACCGAGACCTCGGGGTCTGTCGTCAGCAGGCGTTTCAGCGGCAGCACGCCGATGATCGCGTCCTCGCGGTCCACCACGAACAGCTTGTCCAGCTGGTCGGGCAGTT
This sequence comes from Thiobacillus sp., assembly GCA_049303455.1. Taxonomy (GTDB): domain Bacteria; phylum Pseudomonadota; class Gammaproteobacteria; order Burkholderiales; family Thiobacillaceae; genus Thiobacillus. The sequence goes on along the minus strand of JBAQND010000071.1, from coordinate 702 downwards.
CGCCCAGCCGGCGCAGGTAGCGCAGCGCGACTTCCAGCGTGACATCGACGCGGATCGTCACCATCTCGAAATCCATCAGCGCCCCCACCGTGTCCTCGGGGTAGGCCAGCGCGGATTGCAGGTGCGCGCGTTTCTGCGCGTCGAGGCTGGTGAGCAGGTCCTGGATCACGTCATGCGGCAGGTCGGCCGCAATGTCGGCGATCTCGTCCGTGTCCAGCGATTCGGCGGCGGCCAGCAGCTCCGCCTTGTCCATCATCTCGATCAGCGATTCGCGAACCGAGTCGGACACCTCCAGCAGAATCTCGCCGTCGCGTTCGGCCTTGACCTGGCCCCACACCAGCCGCCGCTCGTCCAGCGGCAGCGCTTCCAGGATATAGGCCACGTCGGCCGGGTGCAGCTCTTCCAGCTTGCGCTGCAACTCCGCCAGATTCTGCTTGTGCACCAGGTTCTCGACCAGATCCTGCCGCGGCCCGCCCTGCTTGTGGACGAGCTCCTCCACCAGCCGCATCTTGGCGAGCAGGTTCTGCACCTGCGCCAGGCTGGTTTCGAGATTGTCCTGCGACTGATTTTCGAGGGCGTCGGTCATTGGGCGGGTCGGCTAAAAGCCCCGCGATTGTAACGCGCCAGGGTTTGCCGGCGTGTCCCGGCTTGGCTAAATGCTGCCAAAGTCGACCAATAGCTGGCTTACCGTGATGGGGATTT
>JBAQND010000070.1:0-2586 GCA_049303455.1 Thiobacillus sp. | reverse complement strand
TCGATGCCGAGACCGCGATGGAAAGCACGCAGCTGCCAGACAGCCCGCATGGCGACCCGGCAGACCGGTTCCTGATCGCCGCGGCACGCATACATGGCCTATGTCTCGTCACCGCCGACAAGAAAATCCGCGCATACGGCAAAGCCGGGCACGTCCGGGTTTTGGCGGCATAACCAACACGCAAACCTGACTTCACAAGGAGCCTGAACATGGAATGGCGAGATCGAATTGCCAGCGACCCCGCCGTGCTGGCCGGCAAACAAACAGCCCCTCCTTGCCATCCCGTGCACCCAGGCTTGCAAGTGCCCGTCGCATACAGCACACTTCATCGCACAATAAAAACAACCGGCGCGGAGAATCGAACAAGAACGAACAAGCGACCCGGAACACTTGAGCAAACTCGACGAAATCTTTCGCCTTCACCGCCTGCTCGACGGGCGGCGAACCGGTCTTTCCCGTGCCGCCCTCACCCGTGAGCACGGCTTTTCGCGCTCCACCCTCACCCGCCTGATCGCCGACCTGCGCGACCGCCTCGGCGCCCCGCTCATCCATGACAGCGAACGCGGCGGCTACCGTTACGACACAGCCGACGGCAGCCACGCACTCCCCGGCCTGTGGTTCACCCCAAACGCGCCCTCTGGATCGCCGATAAAATCCGGCATCCCAAGCAACAAAGCCGCTGGCTGAAAAATGGCCGCCACGAACTCGCCGTGCCATACTCAGAAAACCGTGAACTCCTGATGAATATCCTCAAATACGGCACAGAAGTTGAAGTCGTCGCGCCAGAGATATTGCGCGAGGCCCATCAGAATGGCCGTAACCAGGATGCGGGTACTTCAATCACGGCGTTGGAGGGGACGTCGCACTTACCATACACACCCCGTTGCACAACGCAAAGCCGCACAAAAGTTAAGAGCTGCGCTGCAGCCCGGATAAAGGATCCCGCGCGCACAAATAAAAAGACCCGAGGCAAGCCTCGGGTCTTGGATTCGGTTCATCCCCGAAGGGATAACCTTATTGCAGCAACGGCTCTCACCCCGGAAAGCTACAACTGACCGTAGTCTACATCAAAAAGGAGACGCAACACGCCATGGCTTTGAATACCTTTCAGCCCTACACCCTGGGACTCGACATCGGCATGGCATCGGTCGGCGCGGCCTTGCTCACCGAGCAGCGCATTCTAGCTCTTCACGTTCGCACCTTCGACAAGGCCGAAACCGCCAAAGAAGGTGACCCGCTCAACAAGACAAGGCGCGAGTCGCGATTGACTCGTCGTCGCATCCGCCGCCGCGCGCACAGACTGCTGCGGCTCGTGCGGCTCTTCAAACGAACCGGGCTAATTACAGAAGCCCACCCTGAAGCCTTCGCCTTGGCCGGCGTAAGCCCATGGGATTTGCGCGCAGAAGGACTCAACAGGCTCCTAATCCCTGTCGAATGGGCTGCGGTGCTGTATCACCTGGTCAAGCATCGCGGCTTTCAATCCACCCGCAAAAGTGAGGCGAAGGAAGACGAAAAAGCCGGGCAGATGTTGTCAGGAGTTGCCGCCAACAAGACGCGCTGTGAAGAAAGAGGCTGGCGCACAGTCGGCGAGATGGCCGCGCGTGACGAAACCTTTACTGCAGCCAAGCGCAACAAGGGCGGCGCGTATACGCACACCTTTGGCCGCAATGAATTGATGGCTGAGCTGACCCTGCTTTTCATACGACAACGCGACCAAGAGAATCCACACACCAGCGCCGAACTGGAAAGCGCTGTGCAGAATTTATTGCTAGCTCGCCGTCCGGCGCTAGCGGGCGATGCACTGTTGAAGATGATAGGCAAATGTCCCTTCGAGATTGCTGAATATCGCGCTCCCAAAGCCAGTTATAGCGCCGAGCGTTTCGTCTGGCTGACCAAGCTCAATAATCTGCGCATTTCCGAAGTCGGCGAGCAACGCATGCTTAGTTCCGGTGAGCGACAAATTCTGCTCGACCAGCCATACCTGCTCGCCAAGCTCACCTACAAGCAAGCGCGGCAAAAGCTCCGTCTGGCTGACACCGCAAAATTCACCGTACTGACTTACCGGGGCGACAAAGACCCGGAAACCGTGACCTTCTTTGAAGCCAAGGCTTACCACGAATTGCGCAAAGCCTATGAAAAAGCCGGGCTGGAAAAGCGGTGGCAACACGATGCCCTCGACTCTGCGCGACTCGACTGCTTGGCCTGGGCGCTGACCTGCTACAAGACCGACGATGATATTCGCGCCCGCCTCGCAGAACATGACGTGGAACCAGAAATTGTCGAAGCGGTACTCGGCGAGTCTTTCGACAAATTCGTCGGGCTGTCACTCAAAGCGCTGAGCAATATCTTGCCTTACATGGAACAAGGTCAACGCTACGATGAAGCCGTGCAAAGCGCAGGCTACGCACATCACAGCCAGTTACATCAGGACAGCACCAAAGCCCGCTATTTGCCGCCGCCCGACAAAGACCAAATCCACAACCCGGTAGTATTTCGCGCGCTCAACCAAGCACGCAAGCTGGTCAATGCCATCGTCAGCGAATACGGGCCGCCTGCCGCCATTCATATCGAGCTGGCGCGGGATTT
>JBAQND010000069.1:0-3851 GCA_049303455.1 Thiobacillus sp. | reverse complement strand
AACCGCGTCAACGTGTTCGACCGCAAAAGCTATTTCTACCCCGACCTCCCCAAGGGCTACCAGATCAGCCAGCTGGCGAAACCCATCGTCGAGGGCGGCGCACTGAAAATCGTGGTGGGCGATACGGAAAGAACCATCCGCCTCACCCGCGCGCACATGGAAGAGGATGCCGGCAAGTCGCTGCATGAGGACTTCCACGGCATGACCGGGATCGACCTCAACCGCGCCGGCACCCCGCTGCTGGAGATCGTCTCCGAGCCGGAGATGCGCTCCTCCGCCGAAGCCGTCGCCTACGCCCGCGCGCTGCACACGCTGGTGACCTGGATCGGCATCTGCGACGGCAACATGCAGGAAGGCAGCTTCCGCGTCGACGCCAACGTCTCGGTGCGCCCGGTCGGGCAAGTCGAACTCGGCACCCGCCGTGAAATCAAGAACCTCAACTCCTTCCGCTTCCTGCAGCAGGCGATCGACTACGAAGTCCGCTGGCAGATCGAGACGCTGGAAGACGGCGGCCGCATCGAGCAGGCGACGGTGCTGTTCGACCCCGACCGCGGCGAGACGCGCATGATGCGCAGCAAGGAAGAGGCGCACGACTACCGCTACTTCCCCGACCCCGACCTCTTGCCGGTGAAACTGGACGAAGACTGGATCGAAGCCGTGCGCGCCACGCTGCCCGAACTGCCCGTCGCGATGCAGGCGCGTTTCCAGCAGGATTACGGCGTGTCGGCCTACGATGCGGCTGTCTTGACGGGTTCGCGCGCGCTTGCCGACTACTTCGAAACCGCCGCGCAGGCCTGCGGCCAGGGCAAGCTCGCCGCCAACTGGGTGATGGGCGAACTCTCGGCCGCATTGAACAAGGCCGAGCTCGGCATCGCGTCGAGCCCGGTGTCGGCCGCCCAACTGGGCACCCTGATCGCACGCATTCAGGATGGCACACTGTCCGGCAAGCTCGCCAAGCAGGTGTTCGAGGGATTGTGGGAAGGCGCCGGCGAAGTCGACGCCATCATCGAGGCGCGCGGTCTGAAGCAGATGTCGGACGCCGGCGAACTGGAGAAGATCGTCGACGCGGTGCTCGCCGCCAACCCGAAGTCGGTCGAGGAATTCCGCGCCGGCAAGGACAAGGCCTTCAACGCGCTGGTGGGCCAGGTGATGAAGGCCAGCCGCGGCAAGGCCAACCCGGCGCAGGTCAACGAACGGCTGAAAGCCCGGCTGCAGTAAGCCGAATGCGAACGGGCCGGATATCCGGCCCGTTCGCTTCTCCTCATCCCCCGCTTCAAACGCGCCCCGATGCAGGGGGCGGCATCCGCCTGTTTACGGCTTGCCCGTCAGCTCGCGGAAGCGCAGCTTGTCGGCCGCATATTTCTCGCGCACCTGCAGCATCGCCTCTTCATTGTTGAGGATGGTGCGCTTGAGATCCAGACTCTCCCGGCTGGCCTGATCCAGCTGTTCCTTCAGGTTGGGCGAAACCGGGCGGCCCGCCTTTTCGATATTGGCGATGCGCGCCTTCAGCTCGGCCAGGTTCGCGTCCACCGCCTTGCTCCGGATTTCAGCCCCCTTGATCGCCAACCGGTGATGCTCCAGCGCGCGGTCGCGCGCCAAGTCGATTTCTGCGTCGCTGGTGTAGGTCTGGGTCAGCGCGCGATCGAGCTGCGCCTGTTTGTTCTGTTGCGCCTGGATGCGCTTCCGCTCGGCCGCGCGCTCGGCTTCGGCGCGGCGCTCGGCTTCGGATTGCGTACGCTTGATGACGTTGCCTTGCTTGCTCAATTCGGCGCCGCCGCTCTTCCGATAGGTCGTCGGCGGGGTATCGCTGTAATGCACGCGACCGTTGCCATCCACCCAGCGATACATCTGCGCATGCGCCACGCCCGCGCTCAGCAGTAAAACGACGGTCAGTGCGCTAAACGCCATACTTTTCCCGGTAGCCTGCCACAGCCTGTAATTCTTGTTGTCTGTCTGCATTTCGTTCCAGAAACTCCACCAGGTTGTCCAGAGTGACCACGGCCACCACCGGAATCTCATATTGCTCGCGCACTTCCTGCACCGCCGACTTGTCGCCGCTGCCGCGCTCCATGCGGTCCAGCGCAATCACCACCCCGGCCGGTTCGGCGCCGGCGTGGCGGATCAGGTCCACCGACTCTCGCACCGAGGTGCCCGCCGAAATCACATCGTCCACGATCAGCACGCGGCCCGTAAGTGGCGCGCCGACCACCGTGCCGCCTTCGCCGTGGTCCTTGGCCTCCTTGCGGTTGTACGCAAACGGCACGTTCCTGCCCATCCCCGCCAGCGCGATCACGATGCTCGCCGCCAGCGGAATGCCCTTGTAGGCCGGACCGAACAGCACGTCGAACTTGAGGCCCGAGTCGACGATGGCTTTCGCGTAAAATTCGCCCAGCCGACGCAGCTTGTCGCCGTCGTTGAACAGCCCCGCATTGAAAAAGTAGGGGCTCATGCGCCCCGCCTTGGTCTTGAACTCGCCAAAACACAACACATTCGAGGCAATGGCGAATTCCACAAACTCGGCTTTGTAATCGGACATTTTTCTAATTTCTTGAATCGATCCAGATGCGAATTATATCGGCCAACCTCAATGGCATCCGTTCCGCCGCCACCAAGGGTTTCTTCGACTGGCTGCCCACGCAGCACGCCGATATCGTCTGCGTGCAGGAGATCAAGGCGCAGGCCGCCGACCTCAAGCCCGAATTCATTCAATGCGACGGTCTGACCGGCGCCTTCCACTATGCCGAGAAGAAGGGCTACAGCGGCGTCGGCGTCTACACCCGCCAGGCGCCGCTGCGGATCATCGAAGGCCTCGGCGTCCCCGAGTTCGACGCCGAGGGACGCTACATCGAGGCCGATTATGGCAAGCTCGCGGTCATCTCGCTCTACCAGCCCTCCGGTTCCAGCAGCGAAGACCGCCAGCTAGCCAAGTACCGCTTCCTCGACGCCTTCTTCCCGCGCCTCGAAACCCTGATCAAGTCCGGCAGGGAAATCGTCATCTGCGGCGACTGGAATATCGCCCACCGCGAGATCGACCTCAAGAACTGGAAATCCAACCAGAAGAACTCCGGCTTCCTGCCCGAAGAGCGCGCCTGGATGACCCGCCTGTTCGATGAACTCGGCTGGGTCGACGTCTACCGCAGCCTCTATCCCGAGCACACCGGCGAGGCCTACACCTGGTGGAGCAACCGCGGCCAGGCCTGGGCCAAGAACGTGGGGTGGCGCATCGACTACCACGTGGCCACGCCCGGCATCGCGGCCCAGGCCCGTGCGGTGTCGATCTACAAGGATGAGCGCTTCTCGGACCACGCGCCACTCATCATCGACTATTCGATCTAGCCCTCGCGCCCCAGCCGGCGCGCGCTTTCGAAGTAGCGTGCCTGCCCGGTGAACGGATCGGCGAATGCAATCGAGCGCGCCAGCAGTTGCAGCGGGCGCGTGAAGTCGTCGCCCTTGCACGGCAGCGCAACCGGATAGAACACGTCGCCCAGGATCGGCACGCCGAGCGAGGCCATATGCACGCGCAGCTGGTGCTTGCGGCCGGTGTGCGGGCGCAGGCGATACAAGGTGGCGCCTGCGCACTGCCCGATCACGTCGATGTGCGTTTCCGAATTCGGCTCGCCCGCCACTTCCTGCATGCGGAAAAAAGGCGTGCCGTCGACCATCCGGCTGCGGTGCACGAACGGGAAGCTCGCGCCTTCGAGCGGCGCAGCGAGCGCCTCGTACACCTTCTCCACGCTGCGTTTCTGGAACATCGACTGGTACGCGCCGCGGCTTTGCTCGCGGTGCGAGAAAATCACCACGCCAGCGGTCTCGCGGTCGAGCCGGTGGATCGGCGTGAGCTGGGCCAGCCC
>JBAQND010000068.1:0-32808 GCA_049303455.1 Thiobacillus sp. | reverse complement strand
ATCTACATGGGCTTCGACGGCTACGCACCGATCGCCGGCTGCCTGGCGGAGGAAGGCCACCGCCTGGACGCAGCCGCGCAAGGGCAAGCGCGAGACCTTCATGGTGGAAACCATCACGCGCGAACATCGGCCAGGCCACCTTGACCAGCCCGGACAGTCCGGTGCGCCACCCCGCCAAGCGGCGCCGCAGCCGGACGACGTGAAAGCGGTATCCACGCCAGTTTCGGCGGCTCGGTTTCGGTTTCGTTCCAATGTCGTTCGGGTTGGCATGCTCAAATCAAATCCCAGGCCCAGGCCCGCTCAAAATGTCAGTCCCGTTGGCGATGGCAGGGTGCGGGGCAATGTGGTTAAGGAAGGTCACGGATTCAGGGTATTGCTAGCATCGGACTAGATGCTCGGCCCCCGGTATAATGCCCCCCTTTCTTGGCTGTCCGTGATTCCCCCATGTCTACCCTTGGCATCATTTTGATCGCAACTGCAGCAGGCAGTTTGCTGAGCTTGTTGCTGGCTGCGGTCGTGGCCTTGTCTGCACGCCCCAGCTGGGTCCCTATACTGGTGAGTTACGCCATCGGCGCGCTACTGGGGGCGTCGTTGCTGGAAGTGCTGCCGGAAGCAGTCAAAATGGGCGGCGATATCGACACGGTTGCCATGGCGTTGCTGGGCGGCATCTTGCTGTTCTTCCTGCTGGAAAAGCTGGTGTTGTGGCGTCACTGCCACGACGAGATTTGCGAGGCGCACAGCCATGACCACGGGCATGATCACGGCCGTTCCGGACTGATGATCACGGTGGGCGACACCTTCCATAATTTTGTCGACGGCATCATCATCGCCGGTGCCTTTCTGGTCGATTTTCGCCTGGGGGTGGTCACCGCGCTGGCGATTATCGCGCACGAAATCCCGCAGGAAATCGGCGATTTTCTCATCCTGCTGCACTCTGGCTATAGCCGTACCCAGGCCTTGCTACTCAACCTGCTGACCGGGGTGGCGACGATGGTGGGGGCGTTGCTGGGGTATTACGCGCTGTCGATGCTGGAAGGCTGGACGCCGGCTTTGCTGGGGCTAGCGGCGGCGAGCATGTTGTATGTCGCCTTGTCGGACCTGATCCCCGGATTGCACAAACGCGCGGAAATTGCGTCAACACTCCAGCAGCTAGTGCTGATCGGACTGGGGATCGGCAGCGTCGCGCTGGCTGGCTATGTCATTGGACACGGCCATTGAGCGTCGCCGTCGCCGAGGACCGTCGGCCACATAAACAAACAGCGCCAGCGGGAATACGCCAAGAAGAGTCAAGATGGCCAGCGCTTTGCCGATGCTGCTGGCGGTGATCGCCATCATCAGAATCACATAGGCCCAGCCAATCGCAACTATATACATCTCAAGCTCCATCAGGATTGAACGTCATGTTAACCAAAGCAAAGCCCGCCCGCACGCCGACCGTCGGATTCGTCTCCCTTGGGTGCCCGAAGGCGACAGTCGATTCCGAGCGCATCCTGACCCAATTGCGTGCCGAAGGCTACGGCATCGTCGGCAGCTATGAGAACGCCGATGTGGTGGTGGTCAACACCTGCGGTTTTATCGATGCCGCAGTGCAGGAATCGCTTGAAGCGATTGGCGAGGCCTTGGCGGAAAACGGCAAGGTGATCGTAACGGGTTGTCTCGGCGCCAGAGCTGATGTGATCCGCGAGGCGCATCCCAAGGTGCTGGCGGTTTCCGGACCGCACGCGCTGGACGACGTGATGCAGGCGGTGCACACGGCGCTGCCCAAGCCGCATGATCCATTCGAAGACCTGATTCCGCCGGGCGGGGTCAAGCTCACCCCGCGCCACTACGCCTACCTGAAGATTTCCGAAGGCTGCAATCACCGCTGCACGTTCTGCATCATCCCGTCGATGCGCGGTGATCTGGTGAGCCGCCCGATCGGCGAGGTGATGCTTGAGGCGGAGGCGCTGGTCGGCGCGGGCGTGCGGGAGTTGCTGGTGGTGTCGCAGGATACCAGCGCCTACGGGGTGGACGTGAAATACCGTCCCGGTTTCTGGAATGGCCGTCCGCTGAAGACCCGCATGACCGAATTGGCGGGTGCGTTGGGGAGCCTGGGCGCCTGGGTGCGGCTGCACTACGTGTATCCCTATCCCAGCGTCGACGAGGTGATCCCGCTGATGGCCGACGGCATCATCCTGCCTTACCTAGACATTCCGTTCCAGCACGCCAGCCCGCGCATTCTCAAGCTGATGAAGCGCCCCGGCGCGGTCGAGAAGACGCTGGACCGCATCCAATCGTGGCGCGCCGCGGTGCCCGATCTCACGCTGCGCTCGACCTTCATCGTCGGCTTTCCCGGCGAGACGGAAGCCGAGTTCGAGGAATTGCTGGCCTTCCTGAAGGAGGCGCAGCTCGGCCGTGTTGGCTGCTTCAAGTATTCGCCGGTCGAGGGTGCGGCGGCCAACGAATTGCCGGATGCCGTGCCGGAAGAACTGAAGGAAGAACGTCTCGAACGCTTCATGGCCGCGCAGGCGGATATCTCGGCCGCCCGGCTTGCGACCAAGATCGGTCGCGAAATCGAGGTGATCGTCGACGAGGAGGACGAGGTCGGGACGCTGGCGCGCAGCCATGCCGACGCGCCGGAAATCGATGGCGTCGTCTATCTCGAAGGCGTGTTCGACCTGCCGCCAGGAACGCGCCTCAAGGTTCACGTCGAGGAAGCCGACCAACATGATCTGTGGGCGACGCCGGTCTGAGCCCGCTTTGTGGATTGGTTCAAGACAACATCGAGACCAGGGGGCGCGGGCGTCGCCAGACCTTCCAGGCATCGCGCCGGTGCAGATGCAGGACCTTGCCGCCGACCGGATCCAGCAGCCGCAGGCCTCGCGGACCGATCTTGCGCAGCGTGCCCAGCAGTGGCACGAACCAGTCCTGTTCCAGTTCCCGCAGCGCTTCGCGCCAGCCGTAGGCGTCGCCCATCTGCCCGGCAAGTGTCAGCGCATCCAGCAGGGTGATCCCTTCCGATTCAAGCAGTCGCGCGTCCAGATGCGCGGGCGGCGCTTGCACGCGCGCGTTGCAGAAGGCGCCCACTGCCTGTGCCTCGGCATTCTCCGCATACAGCGGAACAGGGGTGGCGCAAGTGACGGGGAGACGGCCGCCGCTCCACAGCCACAGCGAATTTACCGGCAACTCGCCGCGCGCTTCGCGCGCCTGATTGACCGGGTGCTCGTGCAGCAGCATTTGCAGCTCATTCAGTTCGGCACGAAACCGCATGGCGTCGTCGCCCTGCGGCAGCAGCGGATCGATATCACGTCCCACCGCGACCGACAACGGCGTGGTGGTGAGGCGCGGTGCCTGGAGATACCGCAGGTACCAGCGCCGAGGGTGGAGCGGCAGCGGACTCAAGTCGGCACCGAAATGCTGGCCGATGGCTGCGGCAAGGGCGTCGGCTTCCTGGCGCGACAGTGAAAGGGTGTCGGCATCCGCCAGCACAATGCGGTCGCGCATCACCCGCAAATGCACTGGGTCGGCGCGCAGCCAGTAGGCGTCCCCGGCCACCCCGCCATCAGCCGCCAGGGTGATCGGGGCGAGCGGCCAGTCCTGCTGGCGGGATATTCCAAACGCTTCGCACAGGGCGGCCTCCACGCCGCCGGCGGGGCAGGGCTGGCGGGTGCCGCGTGCCAGCAAGGCTTGCAGCGCGGGCAGGTGCAGATCCTGGGCTGCTGTTTCCAGCAGACGCGCGGGCGGGAACAGATAGGGGATGATGAATAGCATGCGTCGAGTGTAACAAGCGGATTCGTTAGCCCGAGTGTTTCATGAATTCGCGTGATGATCGCGCAGGATTTTGTTTTGTAGGGGGATTTTGTGAAGGAGTGGCGTAGTTATTCATACGCCCGACTGAACAAAATTTCCTTACGAAACAAAAGACCACCGAGGGCGCGCGCAAATTTGTGAAATATTCGGGCTAGCATGGCGGCCATGCGCCAGGCCTTCCATGAAATCACCGTCTCCACCCGTGGCAAGGGCTTGTATGCGTTCACCCCGCAGGTGCGTGACTGGGTGCAGGCCAGCGGTATCCGGCAGGGCCTGCTCACCCTGTATATCCGCCACACCTCGGCGAGCCTGCTGATTCAGGAAAATGCCGATCCGACGGTGCGGACCGACCTCGAGCGCTTCCTGTCGCGGCTGGTGCCGGAAGGCGATCCGATTTACGAACATACCCTGGAAGGCGCGGACGACATGCCGGCGCATGCGCGCGCGGCCTTGACGCAAACGCATTTGTCGATTCCGGTTGCCGACGGACGGCCGCTGCTCGGCACGTGGCAGGGGATTTACGTCTTCGAGCATCGGCGTGCGGCGCAAACGCGCAGGGTGGTGCTGCACCTGCTGGGCGAGTAGGGAGCTGTGGCATACTGCGGGGATTCCTTCTGTGAGTCCTGCTTTGCTTCCCTACGAGCTTCTGATCGGCCTGCGCTACACTCACGCCAAGCGCCGCAACCATTTCATTTCCTTCATTTCCATCGTCTCCATGGCGGGCATCGCGCTCGGGGTGATGGCGCTGATCGTGGTGCTGAGTGTGATGAACGGCTTCCAGGAAGAGTTGCGCACGCGCATTCTTGGCGTAGCGGCGCACCTTGAAATCGCCGGCCCGGCGGATCGCCTGGCCGACTGGCGTGGCGTGCTGGCGGAGGCGAAGCAGAACAAGGAAGTAATGTCCGGCGCGCCCTTTGTGAGTGCGCAGGGGATGCTGGCCCATGGCGAGCTGGTGCGCGGGGCGATCATTCGCGGCGTGTTGCCGGATATGGAAAGCCAGGTCGCCGATTTTTCCAGCTATATGAAGGCCGGCAAGCTGACCGATCTGCAGGCAGGCGAATTTGGCATCATCCTGGGCGGTGAACTTGCCCGCGTGCTCAATGTATATCCCGGCGACAAGCTGGTGCTGCTGACGCCGCAGGGCAACATCACCCCGGCCGGGGTGATGCCGCGCGTCAAACAGTTCACCGTCACCGGCATCTTCGAGGCGGGCATGTTCGAATATGATTCGGGCCTGGCGCTGGTTCATCTGCAGGACGCGCAGAAGCTGCTGCGGCTGGGCGAGGACGTATCCGGTGTGCGGTTGAAGCTGACTGAACTGTTTCGTGCGCCCTTCGTCACACGCGATCTGTCGCAGAGCCTCGCCGGCCACTATTACCTGACCGACTGGACGAAAAGCCATGCCAATTTCTTCCGCGCCGTGGCAATCGAGAAACGCATGATGTTCCTGATCCTGCTGCTGATCGTCGCCGTCGCCGCGTTCAACATCGTCTCCACCCTGGTGATGGCGGTGACCGACAAGCAGTCCGACATCGCCATCCTGCGAACGCTGGGGGCCCGACCTGGTTCGATCATGAAAATCTTCATCGTCCAGGGGGTGTTCATCGGCGTGTTCGGCACGCTGCTGGGACTGGCGAGCGGGGTGTTGATCGCGCTCAACCTCGAAACCGTCGTGCCTGTCATCGAGCGCATGGCCGGCCTCGATCTGTTCCCGGCGGACGTGTACTACATCAACGAACTGCCTTCCAAACTGGTGTGGAATGACGTCGGCATCATCGCCGGCATTTCACTGCTCATCAGCCTGGTCGCGACCTTGTACCCGAGCTGGCGCGCGTCGCGCATCAATCCGGCGGAGGCGCTGCGCTATGAGTGAAATCGTGTTGAGCTGCGCCAGGCTGGGCAAGGTTTACCGTCAGGGCAGGATCGATGTGCCGGTGCTCGGCAGCGTCGATCTGGAAATACAGGCCGGCGAGTCGCTCGCCATCGTCGGCGCCTCCGGATCGGGCAAAAGCACCCTGCTGCATCTGCTGGGCGGGCTCGACGCACCGACCACCGGGCAGATTACGCTGATGGGGCGCGACCCCTTCGCGATTTCCGAGGCCGAGCGCAGCGACCTGCGCAATCGCGCGCTCGGTTTCGTCTACCAATTCCACCATTTGCTGCCCGAGTTCACCGCGCAGGAAAATGCCGCCATGCCTTTCCTCATCCGCCGCATGGATCGGGCCGAGGCGCTGGCGCGCGCCGCCGCGATACTCGACGAGGTCGGCCTTGGCCATCGCCTCGCGCATCGGCCCGGCGAGCTCTCCGGCGGCGAACGCCAGCGCGTCGCCATCGCGCGCGCACTGGTCACGCACCCCGCGTGCATCCTCGCCGACGAGCCCACCGGCAATCTCGACCGCCACACCGCCGACGCGGTGTTTGACCTGATGCGCGAGCTCAACCGCAAGCACGCGACGAGCCTGGTCGTCGTCACCCACGACGCCGAGCTGGCCGCGCGCATGGACCGGCAGATGCGGCTGGTCGACGGAAGCCTGCAGCCGGCCTGATCCACGCTCGCGATGCGGCTTACCCTCATCGCGTTCTGCCTCGGTGTGTGGTGGCTGCAACAGCAGCCCGAACTGCCGCCGCCGCGCTGGCTCTGGCTGTTGCCGCTTCTGCTGGCGCTGCTGTGGCTGCCCGTTTTCTCCCACGCTGTTGCCGAATCCGCGCGCCGCCTCGGCATCGCGCTGCTGTGCGTGGCGCTCGGATTTGCCTGGGCCGCCTGGCGGGCGGATGCGCGACTGGCCGAGCGGCTGCCCGCGCAATGGCAAGGGGTGGATATCGCGCTGGTCGGCGTGATTGCCGACCTGCCGCACGCCAATGCGCGCGGCGAGCGCTTCGTGTTCGACGTCGAGCAGGTCGCCACCCCCAATGCCCCGGTGCTGCGGCGGATCCAGCTGACCCGCTATTGGCCGCGCGAGGCAACAGATCGCATCGCGCGGATGCAGGCCGGCGAACGCTGGCAACTGACCGTGCGGCTCAAGATGCCCTACGGCACCAGTAATCCACACGGCTTTGACCTCGAAGCCTGGATGCTGGAGCACGGTATCAATGCCAGTGGCTACGTACGCGAAACGCCTGCGCCGCAACGCCTCGCGGCGCGCGCCGCCACGCCTTCCGCCTGGATCGCCGCGACCCGCGCGGCGGTGCGCCAACGCATCTTCACGACGCTTGACGACGCGCCTTATGCCGGCGTCATCGCTGCGCTGGTGGTGGGCGACCAGCGCAGCATCCCGCACGGCCAATGGCGCGCGTTCACCCGCACCGGCGTCAATCACCTGCTCTCTATCTCCGGGCTCCACGTCACCATGATCGCCGCCCTGGCCGGCTGGCTGATGGCGAGCGTGTGGCGGCGCCTGCCGCGCCAGGCGGAGCGTCTGCCCGCGCGCCAGGCCGGGTTGATCGTGGCGGTGCTGGCGGCGCTCGCCTACGCGGTGCTGGCAGGATTCCAGGTGCCGGCGCAGCGCACCCTGTTCATGCTGCTCGTGCTGGCGCTGGCATTCTGGGGCCGGCGCCAGCCGCGCCCCTTCAGCGCGCTGATCGTGGCGCTCTTTGCCGTGCTGCTGATCGACCCGTGGGCGGTGCTGTCGGCCGGTTTCTGGCTGTCGTTCGGTGCCATGGCCGCGATCCTGTGGGTGACCTTTGGCCGCGTCGCACTGCCCGACAAGCTGCGCGGCTGGGTCACCGTGCAGTGGGCGGTCACGCTGGCGCTGGCGCCGGTGCTGTTTCTGCTGTTCCAGCAGGTCTCGCTGATCTCGCCGCTGGCCAATGCGGTGGCGATTCCGCTGGTGAGCTGGCTGGTCACGCCGCTGGCGCTGCTGGGGGTGCTGATCCCGCCCCTGTGGCATGCTGCGGCGTGGCTGATGGCCTGGCTGGGCGCGGGGCTGACCTGGGCGAGCAGCCTGCCGCTGGCGGTGGCGAGTTCGCCCGTGCCGGGCTGGTGGGCGATGGCATTGGCGCTCGCCGGCACGGTGTGGCTGCTGCTGCCGCGCGGCTTTCCGCTGCGCATGCTGGGGCCGGTACTGTGGCTGCCGCTGCTGTTTCCGCTGCGCGATGCCATTGCGCCCGACCATTTTCGCGCCGAGGCGATCGATGTCGGACAGGGCACCGCCGTGCTGATCCGCACCGCGAATCATGCCCTGCTGTACGACACCGGCGCGTCATTCGCCGACAGCGATTCGGGCGAGCGCATCATCGTTCCCTACCTGCGCGCAGCGGGAATCGGGCGGCTGTCCGGGCTGATCGTTTCGCACGACGACAACGACCACAGCGGCGGCATGCGCTCGGTGCTGCGCGACATCCCGACCGGCTGGCTGCTGCATGGAATGCCCGCGAGCAGCCCCCTGCTCGACGACGTATCGCCCGCGCGATCGTGTGTGCGCGGCCAGCACTGGAACTGGGACGGCGTGCGGTTCGAAATCCTGAATCCACGGCCTGCGGCCTATGCCGAATCCCGGCGCCGCGACAACGACTTCAGTTGTGTGTTGCGGGTCAGCAGCGCGCGCCACAGTCTGCTGCTGACGGGGGATGGCGAAAGGCAGACGGAACTCGAATTGCTCGAATCCGGCCAGCTGGCTTCGGTGGATGTTCTGTTCGCCGGACATCACGGCAGCCGTACCTCGTCCATTCCTGAATTCGTGGCGGCAACCCATCCCGAATTCGTCGTCTTCACCCTGGGGCACCGCAACCGCTACGGCCACCCGCATCCCCATGTGGTGGCGCGTTTTCGCGAGATCAACGCCCGCCTGCTGCGCAGCGATGCCGCCGGCATGATCCGCCTTGATTTTGGCGAAGCCGGGGTCGATGCCTCACAATATCGTCCCACCTATCGCCGCTACTGGCAGACTCAATTCACGCAGCCATGACCGAAACCTCGAAGCCCCGCTGCTTTGAAGCGACCGACCTCGAATCCGCCAGGCAGGCGCTGGCGCGTGTGTTGCCGGTGGCAGAAAACCATCTGCCTTGGCAGGCGCTGGAACATGCGCACCAGCAACTGGGCGCCAGCCCGGCTTTTGCGCACAGCGTCGGCGCGGCGCTGATCGTGGCCGAGTTGCGGGTGGGGGCGGATGCAGTGGCCGCAGCCCTGCTGCAGAACTGTGTCGACGACAGTCCCGAATTCGATGCCCGCTTCGGCACTGCTGCCCGGCTTGCCCGCGGCGTCGCGGCGATGGCGCGCATTGAGACGCTGGCCACCAGCGCCACCGACAAGCGCATCGACCCGCACGCCCAGTTGGAGGCGCTGCGCCAGATGGTGCTGGCGATGGTGGAAGATATCCGCGTGGTGCTGGTCAAACTGGCCGAGCGCACCCACCTTTTGCGTTGCGCAGCCAGCGAGGATGCCGCCACCCGCGAGGCGCTCGGCCAGCAGGCGCGCGAGCTGTTCGCTCCTCTGGCGAACCGGCTTGGCGTGTGGCAGATCAAGTGGGAGATGGAGGACTGGGCCTTCCTCTATCTGGAACCTGACAGCTACAAAGCCATCGCCGAGCAACTCGATGAAAAGCGCGCCGACCGCGAGGCCTACATCCAGGGCATCATCGAACGACTGCAGGCGGAAATCACGCTGCACGGCATCGATGCGGAAGTGACCGGCCGCCCCAAGCACATCGCCAGCATCGTCAACAAGATGCGCCGGAAGCGCCTCTCCTTCGAGCAGCTGTACGACATCCGCGCCGTGCGCGTGCTGGTCAAGCACGAGATCGACTGCTACACCGTGCTGGGGCTGGTGCACAACCTGTGGCAGCCGATCCCCGGCGAGTTCGACGACTACATCTCGCGGCCCAAGAGCAACGACTACCGCTCGCTGCACACCGCCGTGATCGGCCCCGAGGACCGCGCGCTCGAGGTGCAGATCCGCACCTTCGACATGCACCGCCATGCCGAGCTCGGCGTCGCCGCGCACTGGCGCTACAAGGAAGGCGGCAAACAGGACGCGCAGTACGAGGAAAAGATCGCCTGGCTGCGGCGCATCCTGGAATGGAAGGACGACGTCGCCGACAGCAGCGAATTCACCGAACAGTTCAAGACCGAACTGTTCCACGACCAGGTCTACGTGCTGACGCCGCAGGGGCGGGTGCTGGCGCTCGACCGCGGCGCCACCCCGGTGGATTTCGCCTACGCGCTGCACACCGATCTCGGCCACCGCTGCCGGGGCGCCAAGGTCAACGGCGCGATGGTGCCGCTCAACACCGGGCTCGACAACGGCCAGCGCGTCGAGGTCATCACCGCGAAGGAGGGCGCGCCGAGCCGAGATTGGCTCAACCCCGCGCTCGGCTATCTGGCCACCCAGCGCGCACGCGCCAAGGTGCGCGCCTGGTTTCGCCAGCGCGACGTCGGCGAACAGGTCAGCCTTGGCCGCACCCTGCTGGAAAAGGAACTCAAGCGCCTCGGCGTGGTGGACGCCAGCCAGGAGAAACTCGCCCAGCGGCTCAAGTTCGGCAAGGTCGACGAGTTCCTCGCCGCGCTCGGCCGCGGCGATGTCGGCCAGCGCGATCTGATCAATGCCCTGCAGGAATCGGGCAAGGTCGTCCCCGCGCTGACGCCCACCAGCAAACCGCGGGCGCGCGCCAAGACCGGCAATCCGGTCACCATACCGGGACTGGGCGACGTGCCGCTTCAGCTTGCGCGCTGCTGCAAACCGCAGCCGCCCGAGGCCATCGTCGCCTACACCACGGTCGGACGCGGGGTCACCGTGCACCGCGCGGACTGCGCCGCGCTCAAGCGCGCCAACCCCGCACGCATGATGCCGGCCGAATGGGTGGCCGATGCGGGTGCGGCATTTGAAGTCGATATTTTGTTGCAAGCGTTTGATCGTCAGGGGCTGCTGCGCGATATTTCAGATGTCATCGCCAAGGACAAGCTCGATGTGCTGCGCGTCAACACCGAGAGCCGCGGCGAATATGCCAACATGCGGCTCACCGTGCGCGTCAAGGAATTACAGCAGCTGTCGCGGCTGCTGGCGCGTCTGCAGCACGTGCAGAACGTGATCGAAGTGGGGCGGGGCTAAGTGTTCGTTTATTGTTCGGATTTCCCATATCTGAGACATGGCTGAGCTAGACGACTTAAAACCTGATTTTTCGCCCCGGGCGCGATGGTGGCGCAACTGGAGAGTGATGCTGCCACTGTGGCTGGCGATTGCGGCGCTGGTGGCGCTGGGATTTCATTTCAACGTCGACCGCAGCGTGATCGCCGGCAGCGTGGTGGTGGTGGGGTTGGTCACCAATGCCTTTGCCTGGCTGCTGGGCATCATCGCGCTGGTGCCGATCATCGGCCCGCTCATCGTCAAAATTTTGTCGATCGGCTTCATCTGGCTGCTCAACGCCATCGGCTACCTGGTGGCCTACGTCGCCATCCGGCGCGGCTACTCGAAGGATGTGCTGACCTATCGCGGGGTCACGATCGCACTCATCATCGGTATCGTGATCGGCTTCGTGCTGGGCAAGCTGATCTAGCCTAGCAGGGCTAGATCGCCGCCAGAATCTCGCGCGCCAGCCGCAGCATTCCAGCGGTCGACAGGTCTTCCGCATGGAAGGCCAGATCGGCGGCCGAGGGGGTGTAATTGCGCGACAGCGACTTCAGATACGCCGGGTCGTAATGCTGTTCCAACAGGATGGCCACCAGTTCGGACCAGGCCTGCCGGGTGGCCAGCGCCTGCCACGCCGCAATGGTTTCGCTGCCGCGCAGCGTGGTGAGAAAACCGAGCTGGCGGTTGATCGTCTCCGGGTCGTGCAGAAAGTGGGCGTAATCCTCGGTCAATAGCTGAACCCGGGCCGCCAGCGGCACGTCCAGCCGCAAGCAAGGGCTGGCGTGCATGGCCGTAATCAGTGCATCGGGCACCCGCAGCGCACCGATCTTCTTGCTTTCCGACTCGACGAATACGGGACGGACGGGGTCGAAGCCTTTCAGCGCCGACCAGATGGCGCTCTCGAAACTTTTTTGCGACGGCTGGGCTTGTCCCGGCAGCGCCCCCAGCAGTGAACCGCGATGCGCGGCCAGCACTTCCAGGTCGAGCACCTGGGCGCCCTCGGCGGCCAGCGCCAGCAGCAGGCGGCTCTTGCCGCTGCCGGTGGGACCGCTCACCACCCGATGGGTTAATTGCGCCGGCAGGCGGGCGAGTTCGGCCACCACGTGCCGCCGATAGGCCTTGTAGCCACCATCGAGCTGCATGGCGGCAAAGCCGATTTTCTGCAGGATGTGCGTCAGCGAGCCGCTGCGGCTGCCGCCGCGCCAGCAGTACACCAGCGGCCGGTACGACTTGGGCTTGTTGGCGAACCAGGTGTCAAGATGCTGCGCGATGTTGCGCGCCACCAGCGCTGCGCCGATTTTTTTCGCCTCGAACGACGACACCTGCTTGTACAGGGTGCCGACGCGCGCGCGCTCGGCATCGCTCAGCACGGGCAGGTTGATCGCGCCGGGGATGTGATCTTCGGCGAATTCGCTGGGGGAACGGACGTCGATGATTTCATCGAAGGCCGCGAGTTCATCTACGGTGGCGGGCAAGCTGGGCTCAACTTTCGGGGGGAAATACGGGGGCGATGAGGTTCCAGCATTGTCACACGGCCGCAGTCTCGGCTGCAAAGCGGTGTCGGTCATGCTTGGCGCCACGCTGCGGCAAACGTGGGTTGTCTTGCATGGGGGCGGGTAGCGGAGACGGCGATCCTGGCGGATGGCAGCATGGACGTGCTGCAGCCAGGCCAAACGGGAAGAACTTGCGCGCGATGCGCAGATTTTAGCTGATATTTATATCTTATATGATGTGCATATGACATGCAGTTTCGCGGATCTGAGATCTTCCATGCGCCGGCTGCCTGCCTTGCGGCGGTCTGCCGTGATTCCACGCGGCAACGCTGCATTGCGCGACGCGACGGTCGTCCAAACGGCGTTCCAGTGGAATGAACTCAACTTGATAAACTGGAAGGACCGACATGGTTTTGTCCTTTTGTTGATATTTCAACGGATCATAGTCGGGATGTTGACAGCTCACAAGAACAACTTTGACCGCCAAGCGGATGCCTCCATCTGTTTGGCGGTGCTATTCGCCTTCATTTCTGGGCAGCCCGCACCATGCGCTGCTTTTCCCGCTCCCATTCGCGGTCTTTTTCTGTCGCGCGCTTGTCGTGCTGCTTTTTGCCTTTGGCCAGGCCAAATTCGAGCTTGATGCGGCCTTTGACATAGTGCAAGTCGAGCGGCACCAGCGTGTAGCCGGCGCGTTCGGTCTTGCCGATGAGCTTGCTGATTTCTGCCGCATGCAGCAGCAGCTTGCGCGAACGCGTGGGATCGGCGTGGATGTGGGTGGAGGCGGTGGACAGCGGACTGATGTGGCATCCGATCAGATAGACCGCGCCGCTCTTGACCACCACATAGGCTTCTTTCAACTGCACCCGGCCGGCGCGGATGGCTTTCACTTCCCAGCCTTCGAGCATGATGCCGGCCTCGAATCGTTCTTCGATGAAATAATCGTGAAAGGCTTTTTTGTTGTCGACGATGCTCATGGCAGACGGGCTTGCGTACAATTCTTGATTTTACAAGGCTTCAGTGTCATATGGCGCGTGTGCAAAAAAGTGTGCTGGTGGCGCACCCCCCGGAACGTATGTTTGAACTGGTGGACCGGGTCGAGGATTACCCCGCTTTTCTGCCGTGGTGCGGGGGCACCGAGTTGAAATGGCGCGATCAAGCGAGCACGGTGGCAACGATTCACATCGCTTACATGGGCATCCGCCAGAGCTTCACCACGGAAAACACCAAAACGCATCCGCGCGAGATGCGGATCAGGCTGCAGAACGGCCCGTTTTCCGAACTGGAGGGCGACTGGCTTTTTTCGCCGCTGGGGGACGATGCCTGCAAGATCGAAATCCGTCTTCAGTACACGTTTTCGAACCGGATGCTGGAAACCCTGCTGGCGCCCGTTTTCAGCCATATCACCAATACCTTTGTCGATGCCTTCGTGCGCCGTGCGGACGAGGTGTATGCCGTATGAACACAGCCCATATCAGCGTTGAAGTCATTTATGCCTTGCCGACGCAGCAGCCCCTGTTGCACGTCCAGCTTGCCGAAGGCGCGACGGTGGAAGACGCCATTCGCGCATCCGGCGTGCTGGACGCCCATCCCGAAATCGACCTGGCCAAGAACAAGGTCGGGATTTTCAGCAAGCTGGTCAAGCTGGATGACCCGGTGCGCGACCGCGACCGGGTGGAAATCTATCGCCCGCTGATTGCCGACCCCAAGGAAGTGCGCCGCAAACGCGCGGAAGAAGGCAAGGCCACCAAAAAGGGCGGTGGCGACGCCGCGCCCGAGAAGGCCGCAGCGGTTAGCAAGTCCGACGCGACATAAAACGCGCACCCAAAAACAACGCGCACCCAAAAACAAAAGGCCTTCCGGAATGAATCCGGAAGGCCTTTTTGCTCTTTTTGCTGAAGCGGACTGACTTAGTCGCCGACTTTGAGCATCGGGTAGTTGAGCTGGGCCAAGCCCTTCTTGACATGGTCGCTGGCCAGCTTGGACTGCTTGATAACCGTGGCGCTGTCGCCTTCGGCAGCAGCTTTCTCGGCGGCCTTCAGCGCGGCGTCGGCGGTCGTCCACAGCGCATTCTTCACCTTGGCTTCCTTGACGTCAGCCTGGGCGGCGCTCAGCGCAGTCTTGGCTTCGGCGCTGATGGCGGCCTTGGCAGCCGTGGTCTTGTCGCCCGCCTTGTTGGCGTTAAGGTCGGCGCATCCAGTCAGACCCAGCAGGGCTGCGGAAGTCAGGGCAAGCAAAACCTTGGACATTGCTTTGGACATTGTGTTATCTCCTCGAGTTATAGAGTTATATGGCGTTCAGGGTCGGGCTGTTGAACCGCGCGCCCTAGCAGATTGAATGCTGACGCAAAGTTAGCGGTATCAGGCACGGGAGTCAACCACCTGTCGCATAAACGGATTGGTAGATTACGACCAAATGGGGCATGGCGAACGCGTGGTTTGTGCGGGGCGGGGGCGGGCGCGTATAATTCCGCTTTGCGTTAAGGAAAGCCCATGCGTGTTCTGCAAAAAGCGCTGACGTTCGACGACGTTCTGCTCGTTCCCGCCCATTCTGTCATCCTGCCCCGCGAAGTCAGCCTGTCCACGCAGCTCACGCGTACGATCACTCTGAATCTGCCCCTCTTGTCCGCCGCGATGGATACGGTGACCGAGGCGCGGCTGGCGATTGCGCTGGCGCAGGAAGGCGGCATCGGCATCATTCACAAGAACATGAACGCAGAGATGCAGGCAGCGCAGGTTGCCGCAGTCAAGCGCTTCGAATCCGGCGTCGTCAAGGACCCCATTACCGTCGCGCCACAGATGACGGTGCGCCAGGTGCTCGAGATCACCCGCGCGAAACGCATTTCCGGCCTGCCGGTGATCGACGGTGGCAAGGTGGTCGGTATCGTCACCAACCGCGACTTGCGCTTCGAAACCCAACTCGACCAACCCATCGCCAACATCATGACGCCGAAAGAGCGGCTGGTGACGGTGAAGGAGGGCGCCAACCGCGATGAGGCGATGGCGCTGCTGCACAAGCACAGGCTGGAACGCGTCCTGGTGGTGAACGACGCTTTCGAGTTGTGCGGCCTGATCACCGTCAAGGACATCCAGAAGTCGAGCGAGCACCCGCTGGCGTGCAAGGACGCGATGGGCCGCCTGCGCGTGGGCGCCGCGGTCGGCACCGGCGAGGGCACCGAAGAACGCGTGGCCGCGCTGGTGGCGGCCGGCGTCGACGTGATTACCGTGGATACGGCGCACGGCCATTCCCAGGGCGTGCTCGACCGGGTGCGCTGGGTCAAGCAGAACTACCCCAACGTGCAGGTCATCGGTGGCAACATCGCCACCGCGTCGGCAGCGGCAGCGCTGGTTGAGCATGGCGCCGACGCAGTCAAGGTCGGCATCGGTCCTGGTTCGATCTGCACCACGCGCATGGTTGCAGGTGTCGGCATGCCGCAGATCACTGCGGTGGCGAACGTATCCGATGCGTTGAAAGGCAGCGGCGTCGGTGTCATCGCCGACGGCGGCATTCGCTATTCCGGCGACATCGCCAAGGCGCTGGCTGCCGGCGCCCACTGCGTCATGCTCGGTGGCCTGCTGGCCGGCACCGAGGAGGCGCCAGGCGACATCGAGCTGTTCCAGGGGCGCTCCTACAAGTCCTATCGCGGCATGGGCTCTCTGGGCGCGATGCAGCAGGGATCCTCCGACCGCTACTTCCAGGACACCGAGAAAAGCGCCGAGAAGCTGGTGCCCGAAGGCGTCGAAGGCCGCGTGCCCTACAAGGGCAGCGTGCTGGCGGTGATCCACCAGTTGGTGGGTGGCCTGCGTTCCAGCATGGGCTACCTCGGCGTTGCCACCATCCCCGACATGCATGCCAAGGCCGAATTCGTCGAGATCACCTCGGCGGGCGTGCGCGAATCGCACGTGCACGATGTGCAGATCACGAAGGAAGCGCCGAATTATCGCGTTGAGTAGGGGCTGAGAGTCGAGAGCGGGGGGGCAATGATCAGGGACTATCGGGATTTGCTGGTTTGGCAACGTGCGATGGAACTGGTCAAAGCGATTTATTCCGCCACCGCGACTTTCCCGGTCGCCGAAGCTTACGGACTCACCAGCCAGATTCGACGATCGGCAGTCTCAGTTCCCTCCAACATTGCTGAAGGACATGGGCGAGAAAACGATGGCGATTTCCGGCGTTTTCTCGCCATAGCACGCGGCTCACTCGCAGAATTACAAACACAACTGATCTTGTCGGGCGAGTTGGGATTCGTCGATGAAAAAGCGATCGCCATCCTCCTCGAAAACACCGGAGAAGTCGCACGAATGATCCGAGGCATGCAAAAAAGCCTGGCCAATACACAACCTCGCCCCGTCCTTTACTCTCGACTTGGTTCAAAACTCCGCTCCCCCGACTCTCCGCTCTCGACTCTCTACTCTCCGCTCATCACCCATGCACCAGAAAATCCTCATCCTTGATTTCGGCTCCCAGTACACCCAGCTCATCGCCCGCCGTGTGCGCGAGGCCGGCGTCTACTGCGAACTGCATCCCAATGACGTGACCGAGCAGTTCGTGCGCGAGTTTGCGCCGGCCGGCATCATCCTGTCGGGCGGGCCCAGTTCGGTATATGAGGAAGAAACGCCGCGTGCGCCGCAGGTTGTGTTCGACCTCGGCGTGCCGGTGCTGGGCATCTGCTACGGTATGCAGACGATGGCGGCGCAACTCGGCGGCCAGGTCGAATCCGCGGCCAAGCGCGAATTCGGCTATGCCGAGATCCGCGTGCACGGCCACACCGCACTGCTGCGCGACATCCAGGACCGCGTCAACGACGAGGGCCACGGCCTGCTCGACGTGTGGATGAGCCACGGCGACAAGGTGACTGTGCTGCCGGAAGGTTTCAAGGTGATGGCGAGCAACGCCGCCACCCCGATCGCCGCAATGGCCGACGAAGACCGCAAGTTTTATGGCGTGCAGTTCCACCCCGAAGTCACCCACACCCTGCAGGGCAAGGCCATCCTCAACCGCTTCGTGCGCGACCTGTGCGGTTGCGCCGGCGACTGGAACATGCCCGACTACGTCGACGAGGCCATCGGCAAGGTGCGCTCCGAAGTCGGCAGCGACGAGGTCATCCTCGGGCTTTCCGGCGGCGTCGACTCCTCGGTGGTCGCCGCGCTCTTGCATCGCGCCATCGGCCAGCAACTCACCTGCGTCTTCGTCGACAACGGCCTCTTGCGCCTGAACGAGGCCGAGCAGGTGATGCAGACCTTCGCCGACAACCTCGGCGTCAAGGTCATCCACGTCGACGCGCGCGACCGCTTCATGGACGCGCTCGCCGGCGTCACCGACCCCGAGCAGAAGCGCAAGATCATCGGCCGCGAATTCGTCCACGTTTTCCAGGAAGAAGCCGAAAAGCTGCCCAAGGCAAAATGGCTGGCGCAGGGCACCATCTATCCCGACGTCATCGAATCGGCCAGCGCCAAGACCAAGAAGGCGCACACCATCAAGAGCCACCACAACGTTGGTGGCCTGCCCGACACCCTGCATTTGAAGCTGCTGGAGCCGTTGCGCGAACTATTCAAGGACGAAGTGCGCGAGTTGGGCATCGCGCTGGGCCTGCCGCACGACATGGTCCACCGCCATCCCTTCCCCGGCCCCGGCCTGGGTGTGCGCATCCTCGGCGAAGTCAAGCGCGAATACGCCGAGCTGCTATGCCGTGCGGACGCCATCTTCATCGAGGAACTGCGCGCGTCGGGCTGGTACGACAAAACCAGCCAGGCCTTCGCCGTCTTCCTGCCCGTGAAGAGCGTCGGCGTCATGGGCGACGGCCGCACCTACGACTATGTTGTCGCCCTGCGTGCCGTCGTCACCAGCGACTTCATGACCGCCCACTGGGCCGAACTGCCCTACACTCTGCTAGGCAAAGTCTCCAACCGCATCATCAACGAAGTGCGCGGCCTGAATCGCGTCGTCTACGACATCAGCGGCAAGCCGCCGGCTACGATTGAGTGGGAGTGACGGGCATCCGAAGCGGCAAGAGTTTATTCAGCACTATCAGTGGCTTGTTGGTTTTTGACGATCACTTCGGTTACATCGTCAATCGCGCGGATTTTCGGTGGTAAGCGATTGATGTCGAAAAGCTTCGCGCCTGTCACCTGTCGGCGGTTCGCACATGTAGCGCGAAGATTTGACGGTAAACCTGACGGTAGATATGTTCTTGAAATCGCGGTGTCTGCATTTACCGCTGTATCCGTGTAGCTTCGACGGTAAAATTAAACATTAAACAAGAGCGACATACAAACCAAAAACGCTTCGGCGGGCTTGTGTAGCTTGTAGTGGCGTTCCGGTTCATATTTGCTGCGCAGTAAATATCGATGTTTTTCGCTCAATTCGTCCCTCAAGGAGAAACGAACTGCGCGACAAATAGGATAAATTCGTATCCTTCCGGCATTCGAAATCTATCGTCCGGGACAATGATTGCCGAGTACTGAGTCCATGATTGAGCGCGATCCATTGTTGGCGTTGAAGGCTGAAAACACCCGCTTGATCGCCCTGCTGGAAGCGAATGGCATTCAGTGGCGCGCGCCGCCGGAGCCCGTGCCGCCAGTTTCGATGCCGGAGCCCTCACGGCTTTCCACGGACGAGAAAATAGCGCTGTTTCGCCGCTTGTTCCGGGGACGCACGGATGTCTACCCGGTCCGCTGGGAAGGCAAGACTTCGGCCAAATCGGGATACTCGCCGGCCTGCGCCAACGAATGGCGCACCGGTGTTTGCGAGAAGCCGCGTATCAAGTGCGGGGAGTGTGGCAGCCGACACCTGATTCCGCTATCGGATGCAGTCCTGTACGACCATCTTGCCGGCAAGCACACGGTCGGCGTCTATCCTCTGCTGGAGGACGATACCTGTCATTTTCTCGCCATCGATTTCGACGAAGCCGAGTGGAGAGAAGATGCCCGGGCCTTCGTGCAATCCTGTACCGAACTCGGTGTCCCGGCGGCGCTCGAGATGTCGCGATCCGGCAACGGGGCGCACGTCTGGGTGTTTTTCGCGGGCCGGGTGCCGGCGCGCGACGCCCGCCGCCTGGGCACGGCCATCATCAGCCATACCTGCTCGCGCACCCGGCAATTGAAGCTCGCGTCCTACGACCGCCTGTTCCCCAATCAGGACACGATGCCCAAGGGCGGCTTCGGCAACCTGATCGCCTTGCCTCTGCAGAAGATGCCCCGCGAGAACAGTTGCAGCGTATTCGTCGATATGGAACTGCGTCCGTTCGACGACCAATGGGCATTCCTCGCTGCAGTCCAGCCGATGGCGCCGCACGACATCGAGCCGACCATTCTGCGTGCTACCGGCGGCGTGCATCCACTGGATGTCACCTTCATCGACGAAGAAGAGTTGGCAAAGCCGTGGCTGCGTTCGACGCCGTTGGCGAATAAGCTGTCGGGGACTTCCATGCCGAAGTCTCTCACCGTGACGCTGGCCAATCTCATCTACTTCGAGAAAGCACAGTTGCCACAGGCGCTGGCGAACCGCTTGATCCGCCTCGCCGCGTTTCAGAACCCGGAGTTCTACAAGGCGCAGGCGATGCGGCTTTCGGTCTGGGATAAGCCGCGCGTGATCGGCTGTGCCGAGAACTATCCGCAGTACATTGCCTTGCCGCGCGGTTGCCTGGATGCCGCGCGGGAGTTGTTGAGAGACAACGGCATCCGCTGCGAGCTGCGTGATGAGCGCTATGGTGGCGAGTCGCTGGAAGTCACCCTCGCCGGTCAGTTGCGCCCGGATCAGCAATCGGCGGTTGCGGAAATGCTGAGCCATGACGTCGGCGTGCTGTGTGCGCCTACCGCCTTCGGCAAGACGGTCGTCGCGGCAGCGATGATTGCCAACCGTGGTGTGAACACACTGGTGCTGGTACATCGCACGGAGTTGCTCAAACAGTGGCAGGAGCGTCTGCGGTCCTTTCTTTGTCTCGACAAAGGTGCGATCGGCACGATCGGTGGCGGCAAGACCAGACCCACAGGGAAGATTGACATCGCGGTGATGCAGTCCCTGTCACGGCAGGGCGAAGTGAATACCTTGGTCGAGAACTACGGTCATGTCATCGTGGATGAATGCCACCATGTCGGTGCGGTGTCATTCGACGCCATTCTGAAGCGCGCCAAGGCGAAATACGTGCTCGGCCTCACCGCCACGCCGATCCGTCGCGACGGCCAGCAACCGATCATCTTTATGCAATGTGGACCCATTCGGCACACGGCGGCAAAACCCACCGGTGCCCCGCACGACCTTGAGGTGGCGCCGTATTCGCTGCATGGGTGCATCGACCTGCCGCTCGAAGCAGGAATTCAGGATGTGTTCCGGCACCTCGCCAACGATCAGGGTCGAACAGCCGCCATTTCGAGCGAAATCGGACGCGCCTTCAACCAGGGTCGGAAGGTACTGGTGCTGACCGAGCGTACCGACCATCTCGAAGCCATTTCGGCGGCTTTGGCTGGAAAGATTCCAGGACTGCTCGTCCTGCACGGCCGGATGTCACGGAAGCAGCGAGCGGCACTGATTGGGCAACTCGAGGCTCTACCCTCGAAAGCGCCGCGCGTACTGCTCGCGACCGGCAAGCTGGTCGGGGAGGGGTTCGACCATCCACCGCTGGACACCCTGGTGCTGGCGATGCCGGTGTCGTGGAAGGGTACTTTGCAGCAGTACGCCGGTCGGCTGCACCGGGAGCATGCCAACAAGACCGACGTGCGGATCATCGACTTCGTCGACACGGGCCACCCGGCGCTGCTGCGGATGTGGGACAAGCGTCAGCGTGGATACAAGGCCATGGGGTATCGAATCGGTGCATGATTTGCCCTTGATCACATCGCCCGATGCCCAACGTATTCGTGCTAAATGTATCGGGAATGGATAGCTTCATTTCGCAAAAAGTGAATCGTAATGAGCGAATACCAGTACTACGAATTCGTCGCCATTGACGAACCATTGACCTCGAAGCAGATGGCGGAACTGCGCGCTCGCTCGTCTCGCGCCAGTATCACGCCGACCAGCTTCGTCAATGATTACCAATGGGGCAATCTCAAGGGCGACCCTGTCGACTGGATGCGGCGCTACTTTGATGCTCACGTCTATGTGGCTAACTGGTGCACTTGCCTTCTGTACCTGCGAGTGCCGAAAAGTACGTTCGATGCCGAGACCCTCCGGGCCTTCAAGACCAAAAACGTCTTTTCGGTTGAGCAGACGAAGACGCATTGGCTGCTTGAATGGGAACTGGACGAGAGTGACAACTACGATCGCTTCGCCGAAGAGGATGGGCGAGGCTGGATGGGCAGGCTGGCGCCATTGCGTGACGAACTGCTGCGTGGCGACATGCGCCCGCTGTATCTCGGCTGGCTGGCCGGCGTGAGCGCCGGCGAAGTTGACGAAAAGGCCATTGAGCCCCAGCCGCCGCCCGGACTTTCCCGACTGACCGCTACCCAGCAATCGCTGGCGGAATTTCTGGAAGTCGATGAGGATCTGCTGGCCGCCGCCGGACTCTCCGACCCGCAAGGTTCAAAACCCGATAGCGAGAGCGACGCGGAACGGGATGTCTGGATCGCCGCGCTCCCTGCGGCTGAGAAAACCGCTGCGCTCAAACTGCTGTTGACCGGGCATGCGCAGCAGGCCGAGCGTAATCTGAAATTGCGTTTCCTGGCTTGGCAGCACCAACAACAGTCGGCTGCAAAACCACAAATGCGGCGGCGCACGGTCGCAGAGCTTTATCAGCTGGCGGCGTCTGTTGCCGAAACGAGAAAAAAGCAGGAAGCCGTGCGACGCAAAAAGGCTGAGGCCGAGCGGCGAGCCAAGCGGGAAACCTACCTGCGCACGCTGGCTGTCGACTTCGACCCGTACTGGCAGGCTGCCGACAAACTAGCCGAACGTGGCATCGCCTCTGCCTACGACGAAGTTAAGCGCGCGCTCGTCGATCTATCCGAAGCCTATGCGCTGTGTGCGGCCCGAGCCGACTTCGACCGACAATTGGTTCAGTTCATGGCCCGGCATGGGAAGCGCGGCGCCTTGGTTCGGCGCCTCGCCGATGCGGGTCTCTGGAAGCAGCCTTCGCGATGATGAAAACGAAAACGAAAAAGACGACGAAGTTCACCGCAAAATACCTGGATAAACTCATCGAGGAAGCGACCACGGACGCCTACAACGAATCGGAGCAGGCTGGCGGGTTCTTCGCCATGATCGAGGAGAATCTCTCCCTTCCATTCACGACCCAGGTGCTTGGGCAGGAGGTGGCGGTGGCCAAGGTCGATATCACCAGCCGCGACCAAATCGTCGCTATCTGCGTGCATGGAAAATCAACTCAAGCAATCCCGATCCTTGATCTGCCGATGCCTGATCCGCCGCCGGAGGGGGTGGAATGGATTGATGCTTACCGCCGCTGGTGCGGGAATTGATGGAAGGGGTCAGTCGTTCAGCGCGTCAACCGACGGCCAGCTTGACTGGCTTGCCGACGCGGCTGAGCATTTCCACCAGTGCGTCGAGGGTGAACTTGGCCGTTTTCTTGTTCACCACGTCGGATACGCGCGGACGCGAAACCATCAGGATCTCGGCCGCTTCGGCTTGCTTCAGGTGATGCTCGGCAATCCAGGTGGACAGCTCGTCCATCAACTGCTGCTTCAGCAATTGGGTGTCGTTGATCTGTTTGCGGGAGGCTGCCTGCAAGCGCTTGGCCTCGGCGGGCGCGAAGCCCAGCTCCAGGAAGAGGTTCGCTCCCGGCTTCGTTACATGGTGGATTTCGGTGTCAATCTTCATTTCCGTGCCTTTCTCGCGTTGACCACGGCGCGATAGCGCGCCTCGGCAATACCCTTGTCCTGCTTGCTGGTCGCCTGAGTCTTCTTCTGGAAGCAGTGCAGGACATACACGGCTTCCTCGAACTTGGCGACATACATCACCCGGTAGATGCCGCTGGCCTCCCGGATGCGGATTTCCCTGGTGCCGGCCCCGATATCATCGAACGGCTTCCAGTCGTCCGGATCCAAACCAACTTGGACCTTGGCCAACTGGAAACCAGCGGAGCGACGTGGGTCGTCCGGGAATGCCAACAAGTCGTCGTAGGCGGAACCCATCCAGCGAATCTCTTTTTCGTCACTCATCATTTCACTGTGTATAAAATTTTATACACATCGAGAACGGAAGTCAAACGCGTCAAGCGGGGTACGTATTGGGCCGGTGCTCCGGCAATCGCATCGTCCATCGTATGCTGTCACAGTCAATCGCAGTACCAGTACCGCGCACCCTTTAGCGCGAACGTACCATCCGCAAAAATAAGTGGGGTGACTTGGCTTGGCTGACGTGCAGTATCAAGGTAGATTTGGTTCATGGCTTGAGCACCAGCAGCCCGTCGGGCGAGCGGGACACCCAGGCTCGGGTGCTGCCAGTGGGTAGTTGTGCGGGATCCAGCTTTGCGGCCCAGGGCAGGGAGAGTTCGCGCCCAAATTGCAGGCACAGACGCACCGTCTTGACACTGGCGCAGCGCTGCAGCAATTCGCGCAGTACATCGGCGCGCAGGCCATAGGCACTCTCGGCGAATTCGCGCGCCTCCTGTAGTGGCTGACGCACGCCCACCTCGCTGAGCACTTCCAGCAGCGCGCGCTCGGGTGTCGAGACTCGGGGCGCGCCGCTACGCTTTTCAAACGGTCCGGCATGAAGCGGGTCGGCCTGTGGTTCGTCGAACAACCGCTTGCGGTGATACTCCGCCGGGAAGCGTTCAGTGAACCAGTCGGGCAGACGGGCCGCCGTCCAACCATATAGATGCAGGACCGGTTGTTGTGATAGGTAGTGCCGAACGCCATACCAATCGAGGGCCGACTTGCCGCCAACGTGCAGCCCATCGACGGTGCGCTGTAGCAAGATCAGGCAGAGGTGCAATTCCAGCGTATCGTTGGGGCGACAGTACACACCACGCGTCAGGCGGAAAAGCCAGCCGGCGCGTACGTAGTGGACGGCCAAGTCGGCAGAGATGCCCTGTGCCGCCAAGTCCTTCGACGTCAGGGGTGTTCCTGGCGCCCACTGTCGGTAGAGGGAATTTAGTTTGCTTCTTTCAGTCGTAGCCATGCTACGATATTTACCATCATTTCAAGCGACCGGCAAGTTTTATTTGATGGCTGGAATCGTAGTTGTGCTACGATATTTCTAGACTTTTCAAAAGAAGTGCCCCGGCCGCTCGTGGCGATAGTGGACGATTGATGTGCTGGAGTAGCCGCCCGTCAAACCGAGTCCACCTCTCGCGCCAGCAAAAGCGCTCGTTTTTAGACGGTAAAAGTGACGGTAAAGTGCGATGATCATAACAACGAAAGTCAGGTTCCATGAGGGTTTCCATCCTTCGGAAACCATCGAGGGGGAATAATTCAGGCTTCTTCACGGGCTATCGGGAATCTGGGTGTTTGCCTGGCTTTGTTTGGATGCGTTAGTCGTAGTCGTACTACGATAGCAACGAATAATCCAAAGACTCAGGCTTGTTGGTTTGTAGCGAATAATTGACGATTGATGGGCTGGAATAGCCGCCAGGCGACATCCACCGCCCCCTCGTAGGAGTGGCGCCCCCGCCGCGATTTTCGGAACGATGCAGAGACCACGGCATCGGGCCGAGGGCGACCCTCCTTGTATCTTTTTTACCGTGGTGGTTAGCTTCCACCGCACGAGGTGGAGTGAGCTTGTGGCCCTCCTGAAGGGTGACCTTGGGTTGTAGATAAAGCCCTCCACCTCACCTTCCGCTGGACACCACACTGGACGATAGCCAAGGGCCTGACACTCAGTGACCCTGTATGGACAAGGCGAGTGGGCGTGAATGGCATCATCGTTAGCAAGGAGAATTTGCCATGATTTATCTGGGTATCGATATTTCCAAGGCCAAGCTGGATTGCACCCTGCTCGATCCAGTGACGGACAAGCGCAAGACCAAGGCGGTCAAAAACGACCCGAAGGGATTCGAGGCCCTGTCGGCGTGGCTCGACAAGCAGGGCGCTGCTCCGGGCGACGTGCATGGCGTAATGGAAGCCACCGGGGTGTATCACGAGCAGAACCGTCATTCCACCGACAAATAATTAATCCCAAATTCGCATCTGTCGACGAGCAATCGTTATTGCTCAATCAATGAATTATCCGCGTGTATTCGACTGATGCTCGAACTGCGTAAGGTCGACGCGCGGGGCGGGCGCCCAGCCTTTCTTGCGGTATTCGGCCACCACATTGGTGAAGATGCCACCGCGCACGTAGAACTTTGCAGTCAGCCGCATGAAGCGCGGTTTGGTCACCTTGGCCAGGTCATCGAGGATGCGGTTGGTGACGTCCTCGTGGAAATGGCCTTCCTCGCGGAAGCTCCACATATAGAGCTTCAGGCTCTTCAGCTCGACGCAGGTCTTGTCGGGGATGTAGTCGAGAATCAGGGTGGCGAAATCGGGCTGCCCCGTCTTGGGGCAAAGGCACGTGAATTCAGGGATTTCCATGTGGATGTGGAAGTCGCGCCCCGGTTTCGGATTGGGGAAGGTTTCCAGGGTCTTGGCGGGCGTGGAGGACATAAAAGAGCTCGGTGTAAAATGGCGGCGATAAAAACGCCCCAAGGGGCGTTTGGAGACCCCATTATAAAACTCAAGGTTCCGCTGTCTTGCGTTTAACCTACATCAAACTTGCCGGATTCAAGAGTTTCGTCGATCCCACCGTCATTCCTGTCCCCGCGCAGCTGACCGGCGTGGTGGGGCCGAACGGCTGCGGCAAGTCGAACGTGATCGATGCGGTGCGCTGGGTGCTCGGCGAATCATCGGCTAAGCACCTGCGCGGCGAGACCATGCAGGACGTGATCTTCAACGGCTCCGGCACCAGGAAACCGGCCTCGCGCGCCTCGGTCGAGCTGGCGTTCAACAACGAGCTCGGCCGCGCTGCCGGACAGTGGTCGCAATACGCCGAGATCTCGGTCAAGCGCGTGCTCGACCGCAGCGGCGACTCCACCTATTACATCAACAACATGCGGGTGCGGCGGCGCGACGTGGCCGACCTGTTCCTGGGCACCGGGGTCGGCGCGCGCGCCTACGCCATCATCGAGCAGGGCATGATTTCGCGCCTGATCGAGGCCAAGCCGGAGGAACTGCGCGGCTACCTGGAAGAAGCCGCCGGCGTGTCCAAATACAAGGAACGCCGGAAGGAAACCGAATCTCGCCTGAAGGACGCGCGCGACAACATGAACCGCGTCGAGGACATCCAGCGCGAACTCGGGACACAGGTCGACAAGCTCGCCGCGCAGGCCGAGGTCGCCCAGCACTACAAGCAACTGCAGGCCGACCTGACGTTTTCCCAGCATCGCCTGTGGTTCGCCCGGAAGCATGACGCCGCGCAGCAGCGTGCGCGCGTCGACAAGGATCTGGTCGAGGCGCGGAACCGGCTGGAAGCCGAAACCGCGCGGCTGCGCCATATCGAATCCGAACTCGAAACCGCGCGCCAGACCCAGTTCGCCGGGCAGGACACGCTCAACACCGCGCAGGTCACGTATTACCAGGCGCAGTCGGAAGTCGCGCGTATCGAGCAGACCATGGCACACCAGAATGCCACCCGCGACCGGCTCTACCGTCAGGTGCAGGATCTGGCCGCGCGCATGGAATCCCAGCAGGCGCGCCGCAGCACCACGCAAGAAGCGCTGAACGAGGTGACCGCGCAGCAGCCCGACCTCGAGGCCGCGCTGATGGAAGCCGAAGCCGCCGCACGCCAGGCCACCGACAGCACCCTGCCGCAGAAGGAAGCCGCGCTGCGCGAGGCGCGGCAGGGCGTGGGCGAGGCGCAGCGCGTGGTGTCGCAACTGGATCAGTCGCGCCAGGTCGACGAAAACAGCCTCGGCCACACCAAACGCCAGCTCGAACAGCTGGACGCGCGTAAGCAGAGGCTCGCCCAGGAACAGGCGCAACTGCCGCGTACCGATACCGCGGGCCTGGCGCAAAAGCAGGTCGAACTCGAGGAGCTGGCGCAGACCTTGGCCAACGCCCAGGCCGGGCTGAAGGAAGCCGAGACCGCGCTGCCCGAACTCGACGCCGCGCGCACCCAGCTCACGCGGGAACTCGAATCCGCGCACCGCGCGCTGCACCAGACCGAAGCCGAACTCGCCGCGCTGAAAAAATTGCAGGAAAGTCTCAAGGCCGATGAAAAACTCGGTGCCTGGCTCAAGCGGCGCGGCCTGGATGCCGCGCCGCGGCTATGGGAGACGCTGCGCGTCGCCCCCGGCTGGGAGGCGGCGGTCGAGGCGGTATTGCGCGAGCGCCTGCAGGCGGTGGCGGCCGAGGCCACACCCGGCTGGTTTGCCGATGCGCCGCCGGCGCGGCTTACGGTTTGGGCCGGGCAGGGCACCGCGCCACCGGCTGCGCCGGAACGGCTGCTCAGCAAGATCGCCAGCGACGATGGCGCCGCCCACGCCGCGCTCGCCGACTGGCTGGGTGGCGTCTACTGGGCCGACGATGTGGATGCCGCGCAGGCCCGGTGCGGCAGTCTGCAGGCGGGCGAATGCGTGGTGACCCCGCAAGGTCATCTGTTCACCCCCCACAGCGTCACCTTCCACGGACCGCACACTGCGGTGGAGGGCATCCTCGCGCGCGGCCGCGAACTCGAGCGCCTGGCTGCGGATGCAATTCGCCTGCGCGACGCGGTGGCGCATCTGGAGGCTGCCCGCGCCGAGGCGCAGCAGCGCTATGCGGAGCGCCAGCGCGACGTCCAGGCGCTACGCGCACAGACCGGCCAGATGCAGAGCCGCCATCACACTGCGCAGATGGAATTGCTGCGCCTGCAACAGGCAGTGGAACGGGTGCAGGGCCGGGCGACGCAGATCGCCCAGGAACTGGACGAAGTCACCCGCCTAGTGACCAGCGAGCGCGCCACGCAGGACACCCTGGACGCCCGCCTCAAGGCGTACCGCACGCAAGATGAAACCGCCCGCGAGGCGCTGTATGCCGCACGCCAGCAGCGCGACCAGGCCGACCGTGCCGTGTTCGAGGCGCGCGAGCTCCAGCGTGCCGCCGAGCGCCGCCATCAGGAAGCCGGCTTCGCGCTCACCACCTGCACCAACAAGATCAAGGAACTCAGTGAAACCCTGGCGCGCATCGACCAGGAAATCGCCGCTGACGAGACCCGGCTGGACCAGGCACGCGACGAACTGGCGCGCCTGCCTGCCGATGCGCTGGACGCCGAGTTACAGCTCGCCCTGACCGCCCGCACCGAAGCCGAAACCGCGCTGGCTGCCGCGCGCGACGCGCTGGAGGGCCTGACTGCGCAACTAAGAAGCCAGGACGAGGCGCGCATGGCCTGCGAGCAGGGGCTCGATCCGCTGCGCCGCACCATCGAGCAACTGAAGCTCAAGGACCAGGAAGCCATGCTGATGCAGTCGCAGTTCGAACTGCATCTGCGCGAGGCGGCGGCCGACGAGGCCAGCCTTGAATCGGGCCTTGCAGAAAGCCCCAAGCCGGCCCAGCTGCAGGTGCAGATTGGCCGCCTGCAAACCGAGATCGCCGCGCTCGGTGCGGTCAACCTCGCCGCGCTGGACGAACTCACCCAGGCGCAGGAGCGTTCGGAATATCTCGCCGCGCAGTGCGCCGACCTGCTGGAAGCCGTCACCACCCTGGAAGACGCGATCCGCCGCATCGACCAGGAATCGCGCGCGCGGCTCAAGGAAACCTTCGACACCGTCAACCTGCACATGGGCGAGCTGTTCCCGCAGTTGTTCGGCGGCGGCCAGGCGCGGCTCATCCTCACCGGCGATGAACTGCTCGACGCCGGGGTGCAGGTGTTCGCCCAGCCGCCCGGCAAGAAAAACGCCTCGATCCATCTGCTGTCCGGCGGCGAGAAGACGCTTACCGCGCTGTCGCTGGTGTTCGCCATGTTCAAGCTCAACCCGGCGCCGTTCTGCCTATTGGACGAGGTCGACGCGCCGCTCGACGACGCCAACACCGAGCGCTACTGCAACCTGGTCAAGGCGATGTCCGACCACACCCAGTTCCTTTTCATCACCCACAACCGCGTCACCATGGAAATGGCCCAGCACCTGGCCGGCGTCACCATGCAGGAACCGGGCGTGTCGCGCATCGTCGCGGTGGACGTGGAAGCGGCGGTGGGGATGGTCGAAGCGGCCTAAATTCAAGGCGCCCCTAGCCGAGGGCGGCGGCTATCGTGGAAAATAGCGCCTTTGCGGCCATTCCTACACTCCCATGCTTGATATCCAGCTGCTGCGCAAAGACGCAGCCCTCGTAGCCGAGCGCCTCGCCGCGCGCGGTTTTGCCTTCGATGCGGCGCGCTTCGACGCGCTGGAAGCCGAACGCAAGACGATCCAGACCCGCACTCAGGACGCGCAAAACCGTCGCAACACGCTGTCCAAGCAAATTGGCACGCTGAAGGGCAAGGGCGAGGACACCACGGCGGTGATGGCCGAGGTGGCGGGGCTGGGCGACGAGCTGAAGCAGATGGAAACGCGGCTGGCGGCGCTGCAAAGCGAAATCAACGATTTCCTGATGGAGGTGCCGAATCTGCCGCACGAGTCGGTGGCGCACGGCTTGGACGAGACCGCCAACGTCGAGGTGAGCCGCTGGGGTACGCCGAAGACATTCGATTTCACGGTGCGCGACCACGTCGATCTGGGCGAAGGACTGGGCCAGCTCGACTTCGCCGCCGCGGTGAAGATCACCGGCAGCCGCTTCACAGTGATGAAAGGCGGGCTGGCGCGGCTGCACCGTGCGCTCGCCCAGTTCATGCTCGATGTGCACACGGCGGAGCACGGCTACACGGAGGTTTACGTGCCGTATCTGGTGAACGCCGACTCGTTGCGCGGCACCGGAAACCTGCCGAAATTCGAGGAAGATTTATTCCAGGTCCCGCGCCCGGACGCCGACAAGCTCTACCTCATCCCCACCGCAGAAGTCCCGGTGACCAACCTGCTGCGCGACGAAATCGTCCCTGCCGAAGCACTGCCGCTGAAGTTCGTCGCCCACACCCCGTGCTTCCGCTCGGAGGCCGGCTCCTACGGGCGCGACACGCGCGGCATGATCCGTCAGCACCAGTTCGACAAGGTGGAGTTGGTGCAGATGGTGCGCCCCGAGGATTCCTACGCCGCGCTGGAAGCGCTGACTGGACACGCCGAGGCGGTCCTGCAGCGGCTGGACCTGCCGTATCGCAAGATGGCCCTGTGCAGCGGCGACATGGGCTTTTCGGCGGCCAAGACCTACGACCTCGAAGTGTGGTTGCCGGCGCAGAACACCTACCGCGAAATCTCCTCGTGTTCCAATTTCGAGGCCTTCCAGGCGCGCCGCATGCAGGCACGTTTCAAAGTGGGGCAGGGCAAGCCGGAATTGCTGCACACGCTGAACGGCTCGGGCCTGGCGGTGGGCCGCACGCTGGTGGCGATCCTGGAAAACTACCAGAACGCTGACGGCAGCGTGAGCGTGCCGGCAGCGCTGCGCCCGTGGATGGGCGGCGTGGACCGGCTGACGGCCGCCTGAGTCGGGTCAGCCCGGCACGGCCAGCCCATCCTCGCTGCGCCCCAGATTGATCATCGGGTTGAACTCCGGTTCCAGCCGCAGCAGGATGTCGTAATAGTTGCGGATGTTCTCCGCAAAATGCAGGGCTTCGCCGCCGCGGGCGTAGCCGTAGCGCATTGATTTTAAATAGGTGCCGCGGCTCAGATACGGCAGCGCTTCCTTCACATCGACCCAGTTGTCCGGATTGCCGCCTCGCGCCTGCGCGATGCGGCGGGCATCTTCCATGTGTCCCTGTCCCTGGTTGTAGGCGGCCAGCGCCAGCCAGGTGCGATCGGGTTCGGGAATGCGGGCGGGCAGGCTGTCTTTCATCAGCGCCAGATAGCGCGCGCCGCCCAGGATGCTCTGACGGGGGTCAAGGCGATTGGAAATGCCCATGCGGTCGGCGGTCTGCCCGGTCAGCATCATCAGGCCGCGCACTCCGGTCGGCGAGGTGGCAAACGCATTCCACTGCGATTCCTGATAGCCGATCGCCGCCAGCAGGCGCCAGTCGATCCCGGTGAGCGTCTGCGCCTCGTGAAAATGCTGGCGCAGGCCAGGTAGCCGCTGCGGGCGGCGCTGCAGAATGCCGAGGATATTGCTGCTGTCCAGTCGCCTGACGTGGCCGAAATAGCGCTCGTAAATACGTTTGATGGTGCCGTCCTTGCGCGCCTGCTCGACAAAGCGAGCCAGCGCATTGCGCATCGCCTGCGAACTGCGAGGCGACAGCGCCCACACGATCTTTTGCGTATCGCCGATGTCGAACGCTACGGCCAGCCCGGGATAGACATTGCGCATCGGGTCGAAGTCCATGCCGTTGATGAGCACCGCGTCGTACTTGCCTGCCTGCAACTGCGCCAGCAATTCCTCCGGCCAGACATTCTCCAGCGCCGCCCAACTGAGGCCGGGATGCTTGCGCTTCTGGCGCATCAGGATGGGGGAGTGCCCGGAGCCGATGATCAGCGCCAGTTTCCTGTCGGACAGTTCCGCCATGCTGCGTGGCCGCCTGTCGCGGGTGCGATACACAATATGGACCGGGGTCTCGAACAGCACCGGCCCGGAAATCAGGTGACGATCCTTGACGACCGCACGCGGCAAGGCCGCGGCAGCCAGATGGATGTGATGGCGGTCGAGCAACTCGAACAATGCTTCGGGGCGGGATTTTTCCGTCCAGTCGAGCGACCAGTTCTGCGACTGGCCGAAGGCCCGGATCAAATCGTGTTCGAAACCGGCGGTTTCACCGTTGGGTGCGACATAGTAGGTGGCAGGGCTGTTGCGTACGCCAACTCGCAACTCGCTGCTGATTTCCGGCGGTGCCGGCTGGCTGCAGGCAGCCAGTGCCAGGCTCAGCACGAGTGCAGCGCTTCCCCCGAAACGAGTCATTCTTCTTGTCATGGGCATGGGGACAGTCTGCCCGAGTGTGAAATTTTCGTCCAGCAAAGCTCGCGGCTCGGTTACAATACGCGCCGCCGGAGAGGTGGCAGAGTGGTCGAATGTACCTGACTCGAAATCAGGCGTAGGTGCAAGCCTACCGTGGGTTCGAATCCCACCCTCTCCGCCATCTCTATCAAGACCCGCATAAACGCTGGGATTCAAGAACTGTAAGGCCTTCCGAAGAGTCACCGTGGAAACAAAGCTGGGAACATCCCGGCTAAACTATACTATCGTCTGAATCCGTGCCCGTTTCCGCGCAAACCGCAGCGCCACTGCGGGTTGTGTGCAAATTTACCCGCACCCGGTGGATGAAGCCGACGGGATGGCCTGGGATAATGGCGGCATTGAATTTCCCGCCGCCGCCAGACCGACTTCCAGATCAAACGCCTGCCCTACAATCTGACAGCGCAGGCGGGATTATCGCTGGTCGGGCAATACCTCAAACGCTTTGCCCAGATCGACCAGATCATCGACCCGCGCTTTCCCATTTCCGGTCAGGGCGGCATCGCCACCAGCAGCCTGCTCAAGGCCTATGTCGGCCTGCTGT
>JBAQND010000067.1:0-20904 GCA_049303455.1 Thiobacillus sp. | reverse complement strand
ACAGCCCCGCCGAAAATCGAGCCTGCCGGGCGGATCAGCGGCGAAGGTGTTTGAGCCCCGCCCACAAAAAACCAAATTAAAAACAGCAAGGCGGGGCGAGTTCTTCGCCGCCCGTCCGGCAGGTTCGGTTTTCGGGAATTCGGGGATGTCGGGGTCGCCTTCTTTTGGTTACTTTTCTTGGCGAGACAAGAAAAGTGACTAGCTGCCGGCTACCCCCGGCCAACAGTCAGTGGCTTCTGGAAGGTCAAACCATTAAGCGCGCTTCGTACAACTGGATTGCTCTGTTGCTCCGCGCCCCGAAATGACGGGACCAAGCCTCAGCCAGAGACGTTGGGCGTTACAGTCCAACCTACATGGCTGTGATATGGCAGGCGTTGGCATGAGTGGCCCGGTTTTGGTAGACTTACCCGCATGAACAGGCCCGCAATATTCTTTTTTAGCCGCTTTTATCCCACGCCACAGGCGGTCGGGAGGCGCTGAGACGAACAGCTACGCCTTAACGAAACCGCCAGCCCCCTGGCGGTTTTTTTGTTTAAGCCGCAGCGGGTCAAAGCAAACCATACGGAGCCTGAAAATGCCAGCCACCCGAACCGACGACAC
Organism: Thiobacillus sp.; assembly: GCA_049303455.1. Classification (GTDB taxonomy): domain Bacteria; phylum Pseudomonadota; class Gammaproteobacteria; order Burkholderiales; family Thiobacillaceae; genus Thiobacillus. The sequence continues at coordinate 20,304 of JBAQND010000067.1, read as the reverse complement.
CCGCATCGAGCAAAGCGGCGAACTGCTCGCCCCGATGCAGATCATGCGCGAACTGCGCGCCAGCGAAACCGTGCTGGCGCATGTCGCGCATGCGCGCAGCGCCATTCATGACGTGCTGCGCGGGGCGGACGACCGCATGTTCCTCATCGTCGGCCCGTGCTCCATCCACGATCCGGCCGCCGCGCTCGACTATGCGAAGAAACTGAAGCCGCTGGCCGACGAGCTGGCGCACGAGCTCATCATCGTGATGCGGGTGTATTTCGAGAAGCCGCGCACCACGGTGGGCTGGAAGGGGCTGATCAACGACCCGCACCTGGACGAGAGCTTCGACATCAACGAGGGCCTGCGCCTGGCGCGCAAGCTGCTGCTGGAGATCAACGAAGTCGGCCTGCCCTGCGCGACCGAATTCCTCGATCTGATCTCGCCGCAATACATCGCCGACCTGGTGGGCTGGGGCGCCATCGGCGCGCGCACCACCGAATCGCCGTCGCACCGCCAGCTGGCCTCGGGGCTGTCGTGCCCGGTGGGATTCAAGAACGGCACCGACGGCAGCCTCCGGATCGCGGTCGAGGCGATCAAGGCGGCGGCGGCGCGCCACCATTTCATCTCGATCACCAAGTCGGGCCATGTCGGCGTGTTCAGCACCTCGGGCAACGAGGACGCCCATGTCATCCTGCGCGGGGGCAAGGTGCCCAACTACGATGCGGCAAGTGTCAACCAGGCCTGCGGCGAGCTGGCCGCGGCCGGCTTGCGCCAGCAGCTGATGATCGACTTCTCGCACGCCAATTCGAGCAAGCAGTACCAGCGCCAACTCGACGTGGGCGCCGACGTCGCCGCGCAGGTGGCGGGCGGCGACACCCGCATCATTGGCGCGATGATCGAAAGCCATCTCAGCCCCGGGCGCCAGGATCTGGTTCCCGGCCAGCCGCTGGAATACGGCAAGTCGATCACCGACGCCTGCATCGGCTGGGACGACACTATTCCCCTGCTGCATCTGCTGGCCGGCGCAGTCAAAAAACGCCGCCTGGCCGTTCCGGGGGACGATGAATAAGCGCGCTGGCGGACGCGAATTTATGAGCCATCCGGGTTAAAATGCACGCGGCGGGTCTCCCCGCATGGCTAAGTTGTGAATCGGGTCAGGTCCGGAAGGAAGCAGCCACAGCGACCGATGCCAGTGCCGGGGGTAAGGCTCGCCACTTTTCCAGGATTCAGGGGTCAGGATTCAGGGATCAGGTGTGACGGTCTTGCCAGTGCGAACCGTGAGCGAAATTCGCTTTTCCCTGACCCCTGAATCCTGACCCCTAGCCACTCAAACCATGACCGATCTCCTTGACGACGCTGCATCCCCCGCTCTTGCGCTGGCACGCAAGTGGCGGCCGCGCGTGTTTGCCGACCTCAAGGGGCAGGAACACGTGGTGCAGGCGCTCTCCAACGCGCTCACCCAGGGGCGGCTGCATCACGCCTATCTGCTGACCGGTACGCGCGGGGTGGGCAAGACCACGCTGGCGCGCATCCTCGCCAAATGCCTCAACTGCGAAACCGGGGTCACCGCCACCCCCTGCGGCACGTGTTCGGCGTGCACCCAGATCGATGCTGGGCGCTTCGTCGACCTGCTCGAACTGGACGCCGCGTCGAACACCGGCGTCGACAACATGCGCGAGGTGCTTGACAACGCGCAGTACGCGCCGACGGTGGGGCGCTACAAGGTCTACATCATCGACGAAGTGCACATGCTGTCGAAGCCGGCGTTCAACTCCATGCTGAAGACGCTGGAAGAGCCGCCCGCGCATGTGAAGTTCATCCTCGCCACCACCGACCCGCAGAAGATTCCGGTGACGGTGCTCTCGCGCTGCCTGCAGTTCAACCTGAAGCCGATGCCGCCTGCCTTGGTGGCGCAGCATCTGGGCGAGGTGCTGGCGCAGGAAAACGTCGACGCCGAGCCCGCCGCGCTGAATATTCTGGCGCGCGCCGCCGCTGGCAGCATGCGCGACGCGCTGTCGCTCACCGACCAGGCCATCGCCTATGGCAGCGGGCGCATCCAGGCGGCCGGCGTCGAGGCCATGCTCGGCACGGTGCGGCGCGACTATCTGTTCGATCTGCTCGACGCGCTGGCGGCCCGCAACGGCGACGACCTGCTGGAACAGGCGCGCACGCTTGCCGAGCGCGGCATCGCCTTCGACGCCGCGCTACAGGACCTGGGTGGTCTGCTCACCCAGTTGGCCTTGCTATTGCACGCGCCCGGGGCGATTGAAGCCGGCGCCGACGCCGAGCGCATGCAGGCGGCCGCCGAACAGCTGGATGTCGAAACCGTTCAGCTGTACTACCAGATCGCGTTGAACGGCCGCCGCGATCTGCCGTATGCGCCGGACGAGTTTTCCGGCTTCTGCATGACGCTGCTGCGCATGCTGGCGTTCGTCCCGGGGACGCAGAACGGCGCGCCCGGCTCCACCCCGCTTCGCGGGGCCTCCGCCCGCAGCGGATCGGCATCCTTGAGGGCGGAGCCGGTGCAGGCGGCGCCTGCCAGGCGTGCCGAGCCGGCTGCCGCCGCGCCCGTGGCCGTCGTGCCTCCTGTACCGGAGCCGGCCGCCGTGCCCGCTGCCGAACCGGACGCGTTCGCCGCGGCGGCAGCGCGCCCCGCCGCAGAACTGGTGGCCCGCGAATCCACCCCGCGTGCGGCCTGGGACTGGCTCACCGTCGTCGGCGAGCTGCGCCTCGGCGGCATGGCCAAAATGCTCGCCGACCATTGCGAGCTGGTGTCGCAGACGGGGGATGCCGTGACGCTGCGCGTGGGCGAGGCGCACAAGCATCTGCTCGACCGCGCCTATCAGGACAAGCTGATCGCGGCACTGCGCGACAAATACGGGGCAACGCTCGCCGTGACGATCGAGATCGGCGCCGCGGCGGACAAGACGCCGCAGCAAGTGCGCAGCCGCATCAAGCAAGCGCGCCAGGCCGAGGCCGTGGCCGCGATCGAATCGGATCCATTCGTGCGCGAGCTGGTCGACCAGTTAGGCGGCCAGATCGACGCCACTTCCATACAGACACTAGGAGAATCAACATGATGAAGGGCGGCATTGGCAACATGATGAAGCAGGTCCAGCAGGTGCAGGAGAACATGGCCAAGATGCAGGCCAAGCTGGCCGACATCGAAATCGAGGGGCAGAGCGGCGCCGGCATGGTCAAGGTGGTGATGACCTGCAAGTACGACGTGCGCCGCATCGCCATCGACCCCAGCCTGATGACGGACGACCGCGAAATGCTGGAGGACCTGGTGGCCGCGGCGGTGAACGATGCGGTGCGCAAGGTCGAGTCCACGGTGCAGGAAAAGATGGGCAGCGTCACCGCCGGCCTGCCGATTCCGCCGGGGATGAAAATGCCGTTCTGAGCCGTGCAGCCTGCCGCGCTTGAAAATCTGATCGGCGCCCTGCGCGTGCTGCCCGGGGTCGGCCCCAAGTCGGCCGCGCGCATGGCGTATCACCTGCTGCAGCGTGACCGCCGCGGCGCCGAGCAGCTCGCCGCGGCGTTGAACCATGCGCTGACCCATCTGCACCACTGCCGCCTGTGCAATAATTTTTCCGAGGCGGAAGTGTGCGAAGTCTGCACCAGCCCACGCCGTGACAAGCGGCAGCTGGCGGTGGTCGAAATGCCCACCGACTTCAACATGATGGAAGCCACGCAAAGCTACAACGGCCTGTATTTCGTGCTGATGGGCCGCCTCTCCCCGCTCGACGGCATCGGGCCGCGCGAGATTCATCTCGACCGCCTGATCAACCGTGCGACGGACGGCGTGGTCGAGGAAGTGGTCCTGGCGACCAACTTCACCCCGGAAGGCGAGGCCACCGCGCACACCATCGGCGAACTGCTGAAGGCGCGCGGCATCAAGGTCAGCCGCCTGGCGCGCGGCGTGCCGGTGGGCGGCGAGCTGGAATATGTGGACAGCGGCACGCTGGCACAGGCCGTACGCGACCGGCGTGCCGTATAAAAAAGCACTGAAACAAATTCGGATGAAACCATGGAACTGACCGCACTCACTGCCCTCTCTCCGCTCGATGGCCGCTACGGCAGCAAGACCGCGCCGCTGCGCGACTTCTTCAGCGAGTATGCGCTGATCCGATACCGGGTCATCGTCGAGATCGAGTGGCTGAAGGCGCTGGCGGCCGAGCCCGAGATAGCCGAAGTGCCGGCGTTTTCCGCCGATGCGGTCGCGCTGCTCGACGGCATTGCCGATGCCTTTTCGGTGGCCGATGCCGAGCGCGTCAAGGCGATCGAGGCGACCACCAATCACGACGTCAAGGCGGTCGAGTATTTCCTCAAGGAAAAGACCCAGGCCAGCGCCGAGATCGCGGCGGTGTCCGAGTTCATCCACTTCGCCTGCACCTCGGAAGACATCAACAACCTCTCGCATGCCTTGATGTTGAAAGGCGCACGCGATGCCATCCTGCTGCCCGCGCTGGAAAAACTGATCGTGCGTCTGACCGACCTGGCGCACGCGCTGGCCGATCTGCCGATGCTGTCGCGCACCCATGGCCAGCCGGCCTCACCCACCACCGTCGGCAAGGAGCTGGCCAACGTCGTCTATCGCCTGCGCCGCAGCTATATCGCCATCGGCGATATCGAGCTGATGGGCAAGATCAACGGTGCGGTCGGCAACTACAACGCGCATCTGTCGGCCTACCCCGAGATCGACTGGGAACATTTCGCGCGCGCGTTCGTGATGGAGCTGGGACTGACCTTCAACCCCTATACCATCCAGATCGAGCCGCATGACGCCATGGCCGAGCTGTACGATGCCATGGCACGCGCCAACACCGTCCTCATCGACCTCAACCGCGACCTCTGGGGCTACATCTCGGTTGGCTATTTCAAGCAGAAGGTGAAGGCGGGCGAGATTGGGTCGTCCACCATGCCGCACAAGGTCAACCCGATCGATTTCGAGAACAGCGAGGGCAACCTGGGGCTGGCCAACGCCGTGCTGCGGCATCTCGCTGAGAAGCTGCCGGTCTCGCGCTGGCAGCGCGACCTCTCCGATTCCACCGTGCTCAGGAACATGGGCGTCGGCTTCGGCTACAGCCTCCTGGCCTACGAATCCTGCCTGCGCGGGCTGTCCAAGCTGGAGGCCAACCCGGCCGCGCTGGCCGCAGACCTCGACGCCAACTGGGAAGTGCTGGCCGAGCCGATTCAGACCGTGATGCGCCGCTATGGCGTGGCCAACCCCTACGAGCAGCTGAAGGAACTCACCCGCGGCAAGGCCGGCATGACGCGCGAGACGCTGCATCTGTTCATCGACGGCCTGGCGATACCCGACCCCGAGAAGGCCCGCCTGAAAACCCTGAGCCCGGGTTCCTATACCGGGATGGCGGCCGAACTGGCCAGGCAGATTTAATCCTGTCAGATTGAAGCGGAGTTCCCATGACTGAGCATGCCCTCGACGTCGGCCTTGCCGATTTTCAGCAACACGTTCTCGACGAATCGAAGCATCGTCCGGTGCTGGTCGATTTCTGGGCACCCTGGTGCGGCCCCTGCAAGTCGCTGAAACCCGTCCTGGAAAAACTCGCCGCCGAATACGGCGGCAAATTCCTGCTGGCCAAGGTCAATTCAGACGACAACCAGGAACTCGCCACGCGCTACGGCGTGCGCGGCATCCCCAGCGTCAAGGCCTTCATCGACGGCGCGCCGGTCGACGAGTTTTCCGGTGCGCTGCCGGAATCCGAGGTGCGCGCCTTCCTCGATCGACTGGTGCCCGGACCCGCTGAGGAACTGCGGGCGCAGGCCGCCGAACTGCGTCTTGCAGGGGATATGTCCGGGGCGCTGCAGGCGCTGGCCGATGCCTCAAGAATCGACCCTGCCCATATCGGCGTACGGCTTGATGCGGCTGAAATCATGCTCGACCTGAACGAGGCCGACGAAACCCGCCGCCTGATTGCGGGCGTGGCGGACGATGCCGACCCGCGCGTGCCGCAGCTAAAGGCCCGCTTGCAGTTCATGGGCGCGGCAGGTGAAGACGAGGCGGCGCTCGCTGCGCGGGTGGCGGCGAACGAGAACGATCTGGAGGCACGGCTGAAACTGGCCCAGCTGCGGGTTGCCGCCGGGCAATACGAGGCGGGAATGGACCAGCTGCTGGAAATCGTCCGCCGCGACCGCAGCTTCGGCGACGACATCGGCCGCAAGACGCTGCTGTCGGTATTTGATCTGCTGGGGGGCGGCGAACTGTCAAGCCGCTACCGGCGCATGCTGGCCAGTCTGCTGTACTGAAAACTGACGGCTTATTTCCCGGCGTGGATCGAGACCGCGGCGATCTCCGCATCGCTGAGGCCGGCCACGGCTTGAGCCATCACTGCGGTTTAATGAATCTTCGTCAGTCGATGGCCTGGTAGCGTACCTCGACAATTTCCACCTCACGCCGGCCATCCGGCGTCTGCACGCTGACGGAGTCGCCTTCGCGCGCATTCAGCAGCGCGCGCGCCATCGGCGAAATCCACGCAATGCGGCCGCGCCCGGCGTCGGCCTCGTCGATACCGACGATGGCGTAGGTGGACTCCTTGCCGCTTGCATCCGCGATGGTGACGGTGGCGCCGAAAAACACCTGGTCAGTGGCTTCGCGTCGAGCGGGATCGACCACCTCGGCGTGCTCCAGTCGCTTGGACAGAAAGCGGATGCGCCGGTCGACCTCACGCAGGCGTTTCTTGCCGTAGATGTAGTCGCCGTTTTCCGAACGATCGCCGTTGCTGGCGGCCCAGGAGATGGTCTCCACCAGCTTGGGCCGTTCGACCTTCCACAGCTGATTGAATTCGGCGTCGAGCTGCGCGTAGCCCGCGGGCGTCATGTAGTTTTTCGACCCGACGGGTAGCGCCGGCGCGGCGACTTCGTCCTCGTCGGCGTCAACGTCGGCCGCGTCGGTTTCCTTGACAAATGCTTTATTCATCGACCCAACAGATAGGCAAGTAGCGAGAGCAGCAGCGACATGAGAATGACGCTGGTGAAGGGGAAGTAGAAGGTGCCGCGCGTGCGCTTGACGCGCAGGTCACCCGGCAGCCGCCCCAGTCCCAGGCGGTTGAGCCAGGGGGTGAACAGGCCCAAGATCAGCAGGGCTGCAATCAGGGTGACCAGCCATTTCAACATGGTGAGAGTTTAGCCGATGCGGCCCGGCTCTGGACGCACCCGGATTTCTCCGGGGGTCGGGGGACGCTTAGGGCTGGGTTGCCGCTTCCAGCTGTTGGCGCTGCGCATCGGCGGCGTCCCGGACCTGCTGCTCGACCGCGCGCGCTTTTTCCATTGCCTGTATCTGGGTTTCGAATGCCGGGTTGGGTTGGCGTTCGGTTGCGGGCGGCGGCGGGGTGGGGTCGCAGGCGCTCAGGAGCAGCCCCAGCAGAGTCGTAATCCGTTTCATCTCGCATCCTCCAGCAGTCCGGTGGACAGGCCGTCGATGCTGACCTGGTTTTTTTCGCGCCAATAATCCAGCAAACCCACCGCCCCTTTCTTCTCGGCCCAGCGCGCCAGGGTGTCACGTTCACCCTGGTAGGCGTACCTCGGCACGGCATAGCCGCACGAAGTCTGCACCGATTCGATGTCGAGCACGATGAGCTGGCGTTCGCCCGGCAGGGCGGGAAAGTGGCGGCGCAGCTCGCCCCATTCGGCATCCTGTCGCCGTACCGCGCGGCCGCGCCCATACAGGCGCAGGATCAACGGGTCGGTGTCGAAGCCGCACCACATCAGCGTCATGCGGCCGTCGTGCTTCAGATGGGCGGCGGTTTCGTTGCCGCTGCCGGTGAGGTCGAGGTAGGCGACGCGGGAGTCGGACAGCACGCGCAGGCTGTCCATGCCCTTGGGCGACAGGTTGAGGTGGCTGTCGGCGGTGCCGGTCGCGGTAAAGAAAAGCTTTTGCGCGGCGATGAAGGTGCGATGCTTGTCTTCAAGCGCGGGATGAAAACGCGCCATCAGTTGATCTGCTTCTTGAGGAATTCGGTGAGGATCCGCAGGCGCATCACGCTGTCGTTCATCTCAAGCAGATTCTGCTTGATGGAGCGCTTGAGCGGCAGCACTTCGGACAGCCGGTAGCCGACCCACACGGCGTTGCTGAATTCGTGCGGTGCGGGAAAACGCGCATCGCCGTATTCGTCGATGATATGGCGCAGGATTTCGACGGCAAGCTCGAGTTCCTCGGGAACGGCGATGGCGGGCTCGACACTGACCGCGTCCACGCTGCCGATCAGCAGGCCGCTGGGCTCGGTGCGGGTGCTGCGGACGATGAAGCGTTCCGCTGCCTGCGTTTCAATGTGCAGGATGCCGGTCTGCGGCATGTCCCAGTCGGTGATGTGCACGCGGGTGCCGACCGCGAAGGGAACGGCCGGGGTGCCGACCTCGCTGCCTTCGCGGATTGCGCAGATGCCGAACGGTGTGTTGTCGGCGATGGCCTGTTTGACCATGTCGAGATAACGCTGCTCGAAAATGCGCAGCGGCAGCAGCCCGCCCGGGAAGACCGCGGTATTGAGCGGGAACAGGGGCAGGGTGTCAGGCATCGCCTGCCCCCCAGCGCGCCATCAGTTCGTGCTGGATTCCCAACTGGTCGAGAATGCGCGCGACGATGAAATCGACGATGGCTTCGACCGATTGCGGATGATGATAAAAGCCGGGGTTGGCGGGCAGGATGACCGCATTCATCCTCGACAGCTTCAGCATGTTTTCCAGGTGCAGGGTGGAAAACGGCGCCTCGCGCGGAACGAGAATGAGTTTGCGCTGCTCTTTCAGCATCACGTCGGCCGCGCGCTCGATCAGGTTGTCGGACAGACCATGGGCGATGGCGGCGAGCGTGCCCATCGAGCACGGGCACACCACCATCGCGTCGGCCGGATTGGTGCCGGACGCAACCGGCGCATTCCAGTCCTCGCGGCCGAACACGCGCAGCTGACCGTCGCGTGCGTTCAGGCTTTCGCTCAACTGTTTTTCGAGGTCGCCGGCGCGTGCCGGCAGCGCCACGCCGAGTTCCTGTTTGGCGACGATGTGGGCGGCCTGCGACAGCAGCAGGTAGACGCGCACGTCGGCGGCCAGCAGGCATTCGAGCAGACGCAGGCCATAGGCCATGCCGGAGGCGCCGGTGAGCGCCAGGGTTACGGTATTGACGGTGGGATGCATGACCCGGATTGTCGCCCGGATGCAGCAGGAGCGGCAAGCAGGCGCGCCACGATGACGCCGTTCACCGCGCCAAAAATCAGCGCGGCGGCGGCAAATACCGGCAGCAGCTTGAGCAATGCCGCAGCGGGCAACAGCCAGATGCCGGCCAGCGCGAGCTGGCCGCCGATGTGGCCGAACGCCGCCAGCACCGACAGGCTGACCGGGCCGAAATAGCGGGCGGGGAGGTGGCGCGCCAGCCCCAGCACCGACAGGCTGACGAGCGCGCCGGCTGCCCCCAGCCAGAAACCCGGCGCAAACAGGTTGCCGAGCAGCAGGCCGCCGGCCAGCAGGCGCAGCGCGGACACCCAGGCTGCCGCGCGCCAGCCGTATTGCAGCAACACCAGCAGGATGACGATGTTGGCCAGCCCCGGCTTCACGCCGGGGATGGGACTCGGAATCGCCGCTTCGGCCAGCGTCAGGCCGATCGCCAGCGCCGCCAGGCGCGCAATGCGGCGGTCGTCGGCGGTGACCGGCAATTCAATAGCCGAGCGTGTCATAGGCGGGTGCGCGACCCCGGATTTCAAGGCTGACCTGGTTGGGCAGGCACAGCGCCGCCTGGCCGGAAAGGGTGAGCCAGCCCTGTTTCACGCACAGCTGGCGCGGCGACGGATCGGCCGCGACGCGGGCGCGCCCGGGCTCGATCTCGATCCGCGTGGTGCCGAGCGGGCCGTCGACGGAGACGCTTTGCGTGTGGGTGAGGGGGGCGGTTTTGACCACCTGGCCGGCGGCGCGGATGACGGCGGTGTCGCCGCGATCACCGCCCCATGCATACACCGTCAGCGCGGCCACCAGGCCGGTGCCGACCAGCAGCACGCCGATGTCGCCGGCGCGCAGGATTTTCATCGTCATCAGCTGAGTTCGCGGTGGCGCACCAGCACCTGCTCGCGCTCACGGAAGGCGGCGGCCAGCGTTTCGGCGAAGTAGACGCTGCGGTGCTGGCCGCCGGTACAGCCGATCGCGACCGTCAGGTAGGCGCGATGGTCGCGGATGAAGCACGGCAGCCAGTTCTCGACAAAGCCGCGGATATCGGCCAAGAGCGCCATGGCGTTGGGGCTGGACTCAAGATAATCCTTCACCGGCTGGTCGCGCCCGGTGAGCGGGCGCAGCTCGGCGACATAGTGCGGATTGGGCAGGCAACGCACGTCGAACACCAGGTCGGCGTCGAGCGGAATGCCGTGCTTGAAACCGAATGACTCAAACAGGAGCGTGATGCGCGAACGGTCCTGTCCGATCAGGTCCTTGACCCACAGCCGCAGCGCGGCGGCGGAGAGGTCGCTGGTGTCGATGCGATGCGCCAGCGGCGCGATGTCGGCGAGCATCTCGCGTTCGAGCTGGATGGCTTCCTGCAACGACACGCTGTCGCTGGACAACGGATGGCGCCGCCGCGTTTCGGAAAAGCGCTTGACCAGCGTCGGCGTCTTGGCTTCGAGAAAGACCACCCTGAGGTCGGCGCCCTGTTCGCGCAGCGCTTCGGCAACCTGCGGCAGTTGCGAAAAGCTCGCGCTGCTGCGTGCGTCGATGGCGATGGCGATACGCGTGTGGCCTTCGTGCCTAAGATAGTCGACCAGCGGCTGCAGCATGGCCAGCGGCAGGTTGTCGACGCAGTAAAAACCGACATCTTCCAGCACCGCGATGGCGATGCTTTTGCCCGACCCCGACAGTCCAGAGACCAGAACGATCTGCACTCAGCTGCCCTCGTTGATGGCTGCTTGCTGGCGCTGGATGAACTGCTCGACTGGATTGACGCCCCGGCGTTTGAGGAGGTGATTTCGCACCGCGACCTCGACCAGCACCGCGAGGTTGCGACCGGCCGCCACCGGGATGCGTACTTTGGGAATGGCAACGTCGAGGATGGTCTCGGTCGAGGCCACCATGTCGAGCCGGTTGAGACCGACCTCGCCCACCTCTTCCGGGTGCACCAGTTCGACGATGAGATTGAGATTCTTTTGCGGCTTGACCGCCATTTCGCCGAACAGGAAGCGGATGTTGAGAATGCCCAGGCCGCGCACTTCGAGAAAATCGCGGATCAGCGGCGGGCAGCTGCCTTCCAGCGTTTTGGGTGCGACGTGCTTCAGTTCGACCACGTCGTCGGCGACCAGCCGATGGCCGCGCGAGATGAGTTCCAGCGCCAGTTCGCTTTTGCCGACGCCGGCATCGCCCTTGATGAGGACGCCGGTGCCGAGCACTTCCAGGAATACGCCATGCAGCGACGTTTCCTCGGCCAGCCGCTGTGTCAGGTAATGCCCCAGGTAGGACATCAGGATCGGGCTGGGAAGCGGTGACGTGAACAGCGGGGTTTCGGTGCGTTCGGCACTGTCGCGCAAAACGTCCGGTATGGATTCGCAGTTGGAGATGATGATGGCCGCGAGCTCGGTCGAAAACAGGTGATCGATGGCATCCTGCAGCGCCGGCGCCGAGAGCCCGTTCAGATAGTCCATTTCGGCGCAACCCAGTACCTGTACCCGGTTCGGGTGCACGAAATTCAGGTGTCCAATGAGGGCCAGCGTCGGTTTCTGGATGGTTTCGGAAGACAGGCTGCGCTTGCCGCCGTCGCGTCCCGCGATCCACTGCATGGCCAGTTGTTCCGCCATGTCGCGAAACAGGGTTTCGACCGAGACCTGGCTGGGTTGGTCCATGCGCCGCGCGGCTAGCTTGACCACGACTCGAGCAGCGCGATCAATTCAGACGGGGTGTCGGCCGTCAGCATTTTTGTGCGCATGGCCTCGTCGCCAAACAGCTGAGCCAGTTCGCCCAGAATCTGCAGATGGCGTTCGTTGGCATCCTTGGGGACCAGCAAAATGAAGCACAGCGATACCGGCTGGTTGTCGGGGGCGTCGAATTCGAGCGGGGTCTTCAGGCGGTAAAACGCGCCGCTGGCATCCTTCAGGCCCTTGATGCGGCCGTGCGGAATGGCGATGCCGTAGCCCAGCGCGGTCGAACCCAGGCGTTCGCGTTCGAACAGGCTGGTGAAGATGTCGGTGGACTTGAGCCCGTGAGCCTCGGCGAGCAGCTCGGCAGCGTGTTCGAACAGCTTCTTCTTGCTGGAGAAACTCACGTCCAGCAAGGCGGTGTCGGGCGTGACAAGGGGAGCGATTAGGTTCATGCCTGTTGCGAAGCCGGGGGAAGGGAGTCCGGCGTCTTGAAATTATACGCCCGGAGCGTGTCCGGGCGGGTTTGCCTCAATTCGGACGGCTCGGCGTCAAGCGGCGGTTTCTGTCGGCTGATGTTTCACACCGCCGCTGGCCTGGTGGACATCCGTGATTTTTTCCTTGTGCTTGACGATCTGGCGATCCAGTTTGTCGGCCAGAAAGTCAATCGCGGCATACATGTTGTCATCCTCGCTGTGCGCGTGGAAATCATGGCCCTTGACGTGCAGGGTGGCCTCCACTTTGTGCACCAGCTTTTCCACCTGCATGATCACGGTCACGTTGATGACATGATCGAAGTGGCGTTTGACGCGGTCGAGCTTCTCGGAAACATAGTCGTGGATGGCTGGGGTCACTTCCAGGTGATGACCGGAAATCGTCAAATTCATAGAGCCTCCTAAGTCTGCTTGAAAAACTGAAACGGATTTCTATCCTGCTTTCAGGAGCGATCATCACGCTCGATTTCATTGTGAGACGAAAGCGGGGCACATTCAAGCGTGGCGCGGTCTTTTGGCCGGGGCGGCGCGGAAAATCGTTTGCGATCAAAGCGCGCGGCGCATGTTGGCGGGGGGGATTTGCAGCAGTTCGCGGTATTTGGCGACGGTGCGGCGGGCCACCACGATGCCCTGCTGGCTGAGCACGTCGGCCAGCTGGCCGTCGGACAGCGGTTTCTTGCCGGTTTCGGCGGCGATCAGCTGTTTGATCAGTGCGCGGATCGCGGTCGACGAGCAGGCGCCGCCGTTGTCGGTGGCGACATGGCTGCCGAAAAAGTACTTCAGTTCGTACAGGCCGCGCGGCGTCATCATGAATTTTTGCGTGGTGACGCGCGAAATGGTCGATTCATGCAGCTCCACCGTCTCGGCGATCTCGCGCAGCACCAGCGGACGCATCGCCACATCGCCGTGCTCGAAGAACTGCTTCTGGCGGTCGACGATGGCCTGCGAGACGCGCAGGATGGTGTCGAAGCGCTGCTGCACGTTCTTGATCAGCCAGCGTGCTTCCTGCAACTGGCTCGCCAGCTGGCTGCCGCCGTTTTCGCGGTGGCGCGCCAGGATGTCGGCGTAGACGCGGTTGACGCGCAGCTTGGGCATCGCGTCGGCATTGAGGGTGGCGATCCACATCCCCTTGACCTTGCGTACATAGACGTCGGGAATGACGTAGTGCGTTTCGTCGGTGCTGAAGGCCGCGCCGGGTCGCGGGTTCAGGGACAGGATCAGGGCCCGTGCCGCGCGCAGCGCGGGGTCGTCGATACCGAGCATTTTCTTCAGCTTGCCGACATCGCGCGCGGCGAGCAGATCGAGATAGTGCGCCGTCAGCCGCATGGCGGCGTCACGTGCCGGCGTGTCGGGGGGCAGGGCACGCAGCTGCAGGGTCAGGCATTCGGCCAGATTGCGCGCGCCGACCCCGGTCGGGTCCATGTTTTGCAGGTGCTTGAGCGCGGTTTCGACCTCTTCGGGCTCGAGTTCCTCGAGCTCGTCCCGCAGGCTGGCAGTGATGTCTTCCAGCGGCTGGGAGAGGAAGCCGGCTTCGTCGAGGTCGTCGATCAGCGCGGCGACCAGGATGCGGTCGCGCAAGGTCAGCGGGCTGACGATCAGCTGGTTCAGCAGGTGTTCGCGCAAGCTCGAACCCGATAGCGGGCCTTGCTCATAGTCGTTGTCTTCGTCGTTGCTGCCGGCCGTGCTGTAGTCGTTCCAGTCGGAATCGTCGAGCGAGGTCACCGGGTCGGATTCGGAGCTTTCGGCCTGAGGGGCTTCGGTGCTCTGCGCCTCGGCCTCGGCCGTGTGGGCAGGGACTTCGGCCGCCGCCAGGCTGGCTGCGTCTTCGTTCTCGTCCTCGCGTTCCAGCAGCGGATTGTCCTGCAGCATCTGCTCCAGTTCCTGATTCAGTTCGAGCGTGGACAACTGCAGCAGCCGGATCGACTGCTGCAGTTGTGGGGTCAGGGTAAGGTGCTGACCGAGCTTGAGTTGAAGGCTGTGTTTCATGGAACCTGACTACGGCAAAAATCGTGCCGACTTGAACCAAGTGTAGCGCGATTTTTTGCGAGGTTAGGGATTACAGGCGGAAATTTTCGCCCAGATAGACCTTGCGTGCGTTGTCGTCCTGGATGATGAGGTCGGGCGTGCCGGCGATCAGCATGCGCCCTTCATTGATGATGTAGGCGCGGTCGCAGATGCCCAGGGTTTCGCGCACGTTGTGGTCGGTGATGAGCACGCCGATATCGCGCTCGATCAAAAAATGCACCAGTTTCTGGATGTCGAGCACCGCAATGGGATCGACCCCGGCGAAGGGCTCGTCGAGCAGGATGAATTGCGGATTGATCGCCAGCGCGCGCGCGATTTCCACGCGGCGCCGCTCGCCGCCGGACAGGCTGATGGCGGCCGCTTCGCGCAGGTGGGCGATATGCAGGTCCTCCAGCAGGTTGTTGAGGTGTTCCTCGCGTTCGTCCTTGCCGTAGGGCTTGAGTTCCAGGATGGCGCGGATGTTTTCCTCCACCGTCATCTTGCGGAAGATCGACGGCTCCTGCGGCAGATAGGCCAGCCCCAGCCGTGCGCGCTGGTGGATCGCCATGTGGGTGAGATCGTGCGTATCCATCCGCACGCTGCCGCCGTCGGCCGCGACCAGTCCGACCACCATGTAGAAACAGGTGGTCTTGCCGGCGCCGTTGGGCCCCAGCAGGCCGACCACCTCGCCGCTGTTGACCTCGAACGAGACATCGTGGACCACGGTGCGTTTGCCATACGTCTTGCGCAGGCCCTGGGCGGAAATCTGGCTCATCCTAGAAACCGTAGTTGGACGCGCCCGAAGGTGCGTCTGGGCGGGTGGCTGCCGCGAAGCGAGGAGGCGGCAGGCCGGGGCCTGCAACGACGAGCGACAAAGGCAGGCGCGTGCCCAGGCGTGCCTGCGGGCGTGTAGCGGGCGCTGGTAGGCAAAGCGCGTGGGAACGATGGGGCGCGGCGTGCCTGCGGGCGTGTAGCGGGCGCACCTTCCTGGTGAACGTGATCGAAGATGAAAAAGCCAATATCCATACGGAATTCCTTACGTTTATGAGCGGTCAACTGCGGTTTTTAGGATCAGGGTTGTGCGGCGGGCTGCTCGGTGCGCGGTTTCGGGCGAATGATGGCGCGTACCCGGCCGGCCGGGGTGTCCACGCCGGGCTGGCCGACGACCTTGTAGAACTCGGTGTTGGCGTTGTAGGAAATCTGCGCGCCGCGCAGTTCGTCGCCGCCGCGTCGCAGCTGGGCCTGGCCGATCATTTCAAGCTGGCTGTTGACGCTGTCGTACTCGATGCGGTTGGCGAAGCCGTCGATGAACTCGTCGCGGCCTTCGAGCTTCTGGCGGAACGTTGCGGGGCGGCCGGTGGCGCTGAGCGTGTCGAGCCCGCCCGCGTTCTGGGTCACCTGCACGCGGTCGGCGCGCAGCATCAGTGTGCCCTGGCTCAAGATCACATTGCCCTGGTAGACGCTGACTTTCCGGATGTCGTCGAGGGTGACCGTGTCGGCTTCGAGGTTGACCGGCTTGTCGCGGTCGGCTTTTTCGGCATGAGCGGGCGAGGCCAGCAACGCGGCACACAGCGCCGCATAGAAACCCATCTTCAATGTATGCATGGCAATAACGGGCCCTTAGCTTAGTCAGTCTTGTCGGGAAACATAACGGGCGTGCACCCGTCCTGTCAGTTTGATGACGCGTTGTCCGGCGTCGTATTCCATGGCGCCCGCGCGCATCGTCAGGGCGTCGTCGAGGACCTCGACGGCGCCCGGCGCGCGCAGCAGGTCGCGCTCGGGGAAAACAAGCAGCCGTTGCGTGCGCAAGGTCATGGCGGATTGTCCGGGGCGGGCGGTACGTACCACGACGACATCGCCGGCCAGGTCCACTTCCTGGCCGTCGGACGAGACGGTGGCCTGCCTGGATACTGCGCTCACATCGCCGGCCTCTGCGTCGAGTTGGACAAAGCGGGGCGATTCCAGTTCGGTGCGCTTGCTGCCTGAATAATGCTTGAGCCTTTTGGCGGACAAACGGTAGTGCGGTTTGCCCGCCGGATCGGTGCGCAGCGCCTCGAAGTTTTCCATGATGCCTTCGGGGTCGGTTTGGCTCGCTTCGCTGCCGGTCTCCGTCAGCCGCACCGAACGCTCGATCCAGAAGCTGAGCGCGGCCAGCAGCAGCAAAATCGCCAGCGGCAGCCACAGCGAGCCTCGCGTGATCATGCTGCCCTCGAATTCGCGGTGCCCGCTACGCGGCGCTTCATTTCAGATAGGGGGCCAGTGCCGCGTCCAGCGTGCCCTGCGCGCGCATCACGAATTCGCAGGCCTCGCGCACCGCGCCGCGCCCGGCTTCGCGGGTGGTGATGTAGTGGCTGTGCGCCTTCACCAGTTCGGGCGCGGCGGGCACGGTGATCGCCAGGCCGGCGCGCCGCATCACCGGCAGGTCGACCACGTCGTCGCCCATGTAGGCGGTGGCTTCGCATTCGATGCCGAGTTCGCGGCAGAGCGCCTCGTACACGGCCAGCTTGTCGTGCGCGCCCTGGTGGATGATCTCGATGCCGAGATTTTTTGCGCGGTTTTCCACCACGCGCGAGCTGCGGCCGGTGATGATGGCCAGCTCGACGCCGCTGCCCTTGAGCATTTTCAGGCCGTGGCCGTCGAGCGAGTTGAAGCCCTTGTATTCCTGCCCGTCGTCGGCCAGGAACAGGGTGCCGTCGGTCATCACGCCATCGACGTCGAAGGCGACCAGCCGGATCTTTTGTGCACGTTCGATCAAAGTTGTACTCACCTTAAAGCCTTCACCACAGAGGCACAGAGGCACAGAGAAAGTCGAGTCGACAAAGGGGCGCGTGAAAAGCCACGCCAAGCTGTTGGTTTTACGCTGTGCCTCTGTGCCTCTGTGGTGAGAACTGAGGTTTTTGGGTTCATCACACCACCCCCGCTTTCAGCAGGTCGTGCATGTTGAGCGCGCCGACCAGGGTGTTGTCGGGGTCGACCACCAGCAGGCCGTTGATCTTCAGGGTGTCCATTTTCTCCACCGCCGCCACGGCGAGTTCGTCCGCGCCGATCGTCTTGGGATTGGGCGTCATCAGGTCGGTCACCCGCGCCTGCTGCAGATCGAGCGCATGCTCCAGCGCCCGCCGCAGATCGCCGTCGGTGAACACCCCCGCCACTTTCCCCGCGGCGTCGACCACGGCGGTCATGCCGAGTCCCTTCTTCGTCATTTCGAGCAGGGCGACCTTGAGCGAGGCGTCGTGATCGATTTTCGGCAGTTCGTCGCCGCTGTGCATGACGTCGCGCACGTGCACCAGCAGGCGCCGGCCGAGGCTGCCGCCGGGATGGGAGCGGGCGAAGTCGTCGGCCGAAAAGCCGCGCGCATCGAGCAGCGCCACCGCCAGCGCATCGCCCAGTGCCAGCGCCGCGGTAGTGCTGGCGGTGGGCGCCAGGTTGAGCGGGCAGGCTTCCTTGTCGACGGCTGCATTGAGGTGGGCGTCGGCCTCGCGCGCCAGGGTCGAATGCGGATTGCCGGTCATCGCGATGAGCTTGGCGCCGCGCCGCTTGATGAGCGGCACGATGCAGACGATTTCGTTGCTCTCGCCGGAATTCGACAGCGCCAGCACCACGTCGTTGGGCGTGATCATGCCGAGGTCGCCGTGGCTGGCTTCGCCCGGATGCATGAAAAACGCCGGGGTGCCGGTGGACGCCAGGGTGGCGGCGATCTTGCCGCCGATGTGCCCGGACTTGCCCATGCCCGACACCACCACGCGGCCGCTGCAGCCCAGGATCAGGTGCACGGCGTCGGCAAAACCGGCGTCGAGGCGGGAGGACGTGGTGCGCAGGGCGTCGGCTTCGATGTCGAGCACCTGGCGCGCAAGCGCAAGCAAATGTTCGGCGGAGGTGGGTTGGGGTCGCATGGTCGGCAAGTATACTAAAGCCTGCCTTTCCAACCGCGTTTTCTCGATCCCGAGCACCGGTTGCACCACAGAGACACAGAGACACGGAGGAAAACCAATGGCTTATGGTGCGCAGAGAATGAGTCCAAGGGGGAGGGGTGTTTCTGGCAAGCCTGCGTATCTTCGGGTTTCCCTGTGCCTCCGTGCCTCTGTGGTGAGGGGTTTGGCTTGATTCATAGCAGTCTCCAGCTTGTTTTGATCCTGCTTGCGGTCGCCGTGCTGGTGGCGGCTGCCGCGCGCGCGCTGCGCCTGCCGACCATGCTCGGCTATCTGGTGACCGGCATCGCCATCGGGCCGTTCGCGCTGGGCTGGATTCCGGACAGCGAGGAGGCGCGTTACCTGGCCGAATTCGGCGTGGTGTTCCTGATGTTTTCCATCGGCCTGGAATTCAGCCTGCCGCGCCTGATGACCATGCGCATGACGGTGTTCGGCTTCGGCGGCGCGCAGGTCGTGCTCACCATCGTGCTTACCGCGCTGATCGCCTGGCTGCTCGACTTGCCGTTGCTGGCGGCCATCGCGCTGGGCGGCATCATGTCGATGTCGTCCACCGCCATCGTGTCGAAGCTGCTGGCCGAGCGGCTGGAAATCCAGACCCCGCACGGGCGCCAGATATTCGGCGCGCTGCTGTTCCAGGATCTGGCGGTGGTGCCGTTGTTGATCCTGATCCCGGCGTTCGCCAAGGACGCCGACGACATGGGGTGGGTGCTGGGGCTGGCCATGCTCAAGGCGGTGCTGGTGCTGGGCTTTCTGCTGTTCGTCGGCCAGCGCATCATGCGCCCGTGGTTCCAGTGGGTGGCCGGGCACAAGTCGCCCGAATTGTTCACGCTGAACCTGCTGCTGTTCACCCTGGGCCTCGCCTTCCTCACCGAAAGCGCCGGCCTGTCGCTGGCGCTGGGCGCATTCCTGGCGGGCATGCTGATCTCCGAGACCGAATACCGCTATCAGGTGGAAGACGATATCAAGCCCTTCCGCGACGTCTTGCTGGGGCTGTTCTTCGTCACCATCGGCATGCGGCTCGACCTGATGCAGGTGATGCTGAACTGGGGCGACGTGCTGCTGCTGGTGGCGGCCATCGTCATCGGCAAGGTCCTGCTGGTGGGCGGTCTGGCGATGGCCTTCGGCAGCAGCCGGCCCACCGCCGTGCGCACGGCATTGGGGCTGGCGCAGGCGGGCGAGTTCGGCTTCGTGCTGCTGGCGCAGGCGGCCGACCTGACGCTGCTGGGCGCCGGGATCACCCAGCCGGTGCTGGCGGCCATGGTGCTGTCGATGCTGATCGCACCGCTGCTGATCATCCGCATGGACGCGATCACCCGCCTGCTTGCCGGCAGCGAATGGGCCGGCCGCGCCAAGGAAGTGCACGACATCGCGGTCAAGACCTTCGGCAAGGCCCAGCACGTCATCGTCTGCGGCTATGGCCGAAGCGGCCAGAACCTGGCACGCCTGCTGGAAGCCGAAGGCATCAGCTTCGTCGCGCTCGACGCCGACCACGAGCGCATCCGCGCGGTGGCGGCATCCGGCGTCAACGTGGTGTACGGCGACGCCAGCCGCCGCGAAGTGCTGGTCGCCGCAGGCCTCTCCCGTGCACAGGCGGTGGTGGTGACCTATGCCGACCTGCATTCGAGCATGGCCATCCTGCGCCACGTGCGCGAACTGCGGCCGGAACTGCCGGTGGTGGTGCGCACCATCGACGACACCCACGTCGACGCGCTGAAAGCGGCGGGCGCGGCCGAAGTGGTGTCCGAGGTGATGGAAGGCTCGCTGATGCTGGCATCCCATGCGCTGATGCTGCTGGGGGTGCCGCTCACCCAGGTGCTGAAGCGGATCCGCGAGGTGCGCGAATCGCGTTATGCCATCATGCGCGGCTTTTTCCGTGGCGCCTCCGACGCCGACGAACTCGACCAGCACGCCCAGCCCCGTCTGCATACCGTGCTGATCACGCAGGGCGCCGCGGCGGCGGGGCACAGCCTGGAAAGCCTGGCGCTGGACGAATTGCTGGTGGAAGTGGTGGCGATCCGGCGTCAGGGAATCAAGGGCGTCGATCCCCAGCCCGACACCGAA
>JBAQND010000066.1:0-13787 GCA_049303455.1 Thiobacillus sp. | reverse complement strand
AGGCGATTACGAAGATTACGCGCTTCGAGCCACCGTTCCGTGCTGGTCAATATGCCCAGCCGCTCGGCGCGATTAAGCGTTTCAATCTGACTGCCCGGCTTCTCGGCAAGCGCAAGCAGCCAGCGGGGCAACAATTTATCCGCCACTGTATCCTGCATGCGGCCAAACCGGGATACAAAGACTTCCAGCCGCTCGGCAATTTCTGGCGCATGTTCCAGATTGCGTACCCACTCCGCATCGATCGTTTGGCTGAACAGGCTGTGCCAGCTGTAGGACAGGTGTTTTCCTTCGCGCGCGACAATCTCCAGCGTTTGCAGAAAGCGTCCTACCGGCAAGCCTGCAGTCAAGCTCATAGTTTTATTCCTGTACGGATGGCTTGCTCGTATATCGGTTGTCGCGGTGTCGAGGGGTCAAGCACGAGAACATCGATCGGCTGGTCGCCGAGGCGTAGCTGAAGCCTGGCAACCAGTTGCAGCGTTTTACGTTCAGGTTCGACCACGATCGTTGGCATTTCAACGAGCAGGTCAATATCGCCACCCCGTGCATCATCGTTTGCTCTCGATCCAAAAAGCTTCACATCCGCCTCCACACCAAAAACCTCGCGGACGGTTCGCCGGATGACTTCGATCTGGTTTTTGCTCAACCGCATGTTCGTTAGACTCCAGACAAATATGAGTAAGCCATGGTGACGGCTCAGGAGCGAGTTTCCCCTCAGGCCCAGACGCGCCACTCGATTTCCGCTATCTTTGGATCGATCGTCATAGCACCTTCCCTTCCGTGAAAGCGATGTCATGGATAGGCAAGCGCTTGAGGTTGGGGGCGGCAAGCGGAACGTCCACTTTGCGGCCTTGCATCAGGCGGGGAACGCTGGCGGAAAACCGGGCGGCCAGAAGCGCTGGGGTGGCCGCCGGCTCGGTTAGTTCAAGCATGAGAGCGAGATCGCCGCCGCGTGCATCATCGTCCAGCCTTGAGCCAAAAACCCTTACGTGGGCCTGTTCTCCCGCGACTTCATGCGCCAACTGCGTGATGGCCCTGGCCTGATGGTCGGTCAGGCGCATTGATGGATGCCCCCTGCCATGACCAGCAGCGGCAGGGTTTCTTCAAAGATGCGGCCCTTGGACAGGGCGTGGGTGATTCCGGTATAGGTCATGTTGGCTTGTATCTGGGGTTGCATTTATTCAACCGGGATTATCCATTGAAATACGGGAATCGCCGCTCCAACAGGTCCGCGCGGTTGTAGCCGAATGCGGGCGCTTGTCCGGGTGCGGGCAATCGCGGCGAGGGCGCCGCTCCCACAGGGATTCTATGCTGACGTCAGCACGAGTTCCGGATTGTCTTCGTAATAGCCGAGTGCTGCGGGCGTGCTCGCTTCTTCTACCAGCAACGGCAGGATTGCAGAGCTATCCCAGAATTTCACCGCGCCGACTCGCGTTCTTCCAGCAAAGCCTGGAGTGCGCTGGCATGCTGCAGTGCTGCGGGGGGCGGTGCCAAACGACAGGCCGCTCCATGGCCTCGCCGCAGGATGCCTTTGCGTTCCAGAAGCGCAAGCTCGTCCGACTGGCCGTTTTCACTCACGACCGGGATGAGCCGGGCGACCGGCCGGTCGTGGTCGGTGATGAGGATGAGGATGGTCTCGCCGTGGCGCACCTGTTCAATCAGCGCACTCAACTGATTTTTGGTGGTGGATATTGAGGCGGTTTTCATTTGGCCATTGTAGCCATAATGACGTCTGTGGTTCCTGGGCAATCGCGGCGGGGCGCCGGTGCGTGGCTGTTGCCGATTGATCGGCTTGCAACCACGGCCTGCCCTTGCTGGGCGCCCATAGGTGAGCCCGGTTTTTGTAGGAGGCCCGCCCCCGGGCCGAAGCTGTGGTGGTTGCGGGGGTGCGTAATCGCGGCGAGGGCGCCGCTCCTACAGGGATTCTACGCTGACGTTATCGCGAGCCCGCGGGGCGCGGCGATCCAGGGCGTTCTGCCTGCTTCGCGCTGCTCGCAATGACCGCATCTACATGGCTTCAGTGCGTGCGCCGGATGCGTGCGCCCAGCAGGGTGAACTTTTCCTCAAGGCGTTCGTAGCCGCGGTCGAGGTGGTAGATGCGCTCGATGGTGGTTTCGCCCGCCGCCACCAGGCCGGCCAGCACCAGGCAGGCGGAGGCGCGCAGGTCGGTGGCCATGACGATGGCGCCGTCGAGTCGCGGCACGCCGCGCACCAGGGCGGTATGGCCGGAGACTTCGATGTTGGCGCCGAGGCGGCGCAGTTCCTGCACGTGCATGAAGCGGTTTTCGAAAATGGTTTCGGTGACGCTGGCGGCGCCTTCGGCGATGGTGTTCATCGCCATGAACTGCGCCTGCATGTCGGTGGGAAACGCCGGGTGCGGCGCGGTGCGCACGTCGACCGATTTCAGCTTGCCGTCGGACTCGACTTCGATCCAGTCGCTGCCCGATTCGACCTTGGCGCCCGCTTCGCGCAGCTTGCTCATCACCGCGTCGAGCGTGTCGGGCTGGGTGTGGGTGGTGCGCACGCGCCCGCCGGTCATGGCGGCGGCCACCAGGAAGGTGCCGGTCTCGATGCGGTCGGCCATCACCGAATAGTCGGCGCCGTGGAGCTTGTCGACGCCGTGGATGGTGATGATGTCGCTGCCGGCGCCTTCGATGTCGGCGCCCATCGCGATCAGGCAGCGCGCGAGGTCGACCACTTCGGGTTCGCGCGCGGCGTTTTCCAGCACGGTGGTGCCTTCGGCCAGCGCGGCGGCCATCATCAGGTTTTCGGTGCCGGTGACGGTCACCATGTCCATCACGATGCGTGCGCCCTGCAGGCGCTTGCACTGGGCATGAATATAGCCGTGCTCGATGCTGATGTCGGCCCCCATCGCCTGCAGGCCCTTGATGTGCAGGTCGACCGGACGCGAGCCGATGGCACAGCCGCCGGGCAGGGACACGCGCGCCTCGCCGAAGCGCGCCAGCGTGGGGCCCAGCACCAGGATGGCGGCGCGCATGGTCTTCACCATTTCGTACGGCGCTTCCTTGTGCGGGATGGATTCGCCGCACAGGGTGACCTGGTTCTGCGCGTCGAGGGTGACGCGCACGCCCATGTGGCCGAGCAGGGCCAGCATGGTGCTGATGTCCCTGAGGTGCGGCACGTTGGCGAGCCGCAGCGGCTCGGCGGCGAGCAGGCTGGCGGTCAGGATCGGCAGCGCGGCATTCTTGGCGCCGGAAATGCGCACTTCGCCGTCAAGCGGGTTGCCGCCGTGGATCAGCAGTGCGTCCATCTAACCTGGAAACCATAGTTGGACGCGCCATCGGGCGCGTAGTGAACCCAAGCCTGGCGGCGATCCCGATCGAAGTCTGAGAGGTCAGTATCCATGCGATATTCCATAAGGCCTTGAGCGGTCAACTGTGGTTTTCAGGTTTAGCGGGCGGCCCAGTCTTCGGGGGTATAGGTCTTCATCGACAGCGCGTGGATCTCAGCGTGCATGCGCGTGCCGAGCGCGTCGTACACCAGCCGGTGCTGCTGGATCATGTTCTTGCCGGCAAAGGCCGGGCTGACGATCACCGCCTGGAAATGCTGGCCGTCGCCGTCCAGTTCGATGTGCTCGCACGGCAGTTTTTCGGAGATCCAGCCTTTGATGTCGTCGGGGGTAACCATGTTGTCTTGCCTCTTCAGTGTCTGAGTTTGTAGCCGCTTTTCAGCAGGGCCAGGGTGAGCGCGGATATTGCCACAAAGCAGGCACCGGCGACCAGCAGGCCAAGCCAGGGATCGGTGTCGGACTGCCCGACAAACGCGTAGCGGAAGCCGTCGATCAGGTAGAACACCGGGTTGGCGTGCGAGATGGCCTGCCAGAAGGGCGGCAGCGAATGGATCGAGTAAAACACGCCGGACAGGAAGGTGAGCGGCAGGATGAGGAAGTTCTGGAATGCCGCCAGCTGGTCGTATTTCTCCGCCCAGATGCCGGCGACGATGCCGACCGCGCCCATGATGGCGCAGGCCAGCAGCGCATACGCCAGCAGCCAGCCCAGGTGCGGCATCTGCCACGGCGCGAACCACAGGGTCACCACCCACACCCCGAGGCCGACCACCAGTCCACGGATCACCGCAGCCCCCAGATAGGCCAGGAAGAACTCCAGGTAGGACAGCGGCGGCAACAGCACGAACACGATGTTGCCCTGCATCTTCGACTGGATCAGGCTGGACGAGCTGTTGGAGAACGCGTTCTGCAGCATGCTCATCATCACCAGCCCCGGCACCAGGAAGCTGGTGTAGGTCACGCCTGGATAGACCTCGATATGCGCTTCCAGCACGTGCGAGAAGATCAGCAGATAGAGAAGCGCCGTCACCACCGGGGCGACCACGGTCTGCACCGCCACTTTCCAGAAGCGCAGCATTTCCTTGTAGAAGAGTGCCGACAGACCGCTCATTTATGCCTCACGAGACTCATTGACAGAGGCGACGGCCAGGCCCCGCAAAACCTGTAGGCGCGGCGCCCTCGCCGCGATTTTCGCGCCGATGCAATCACCACGGCTTCGGCCCGAGGGCGGGCCTCCTACAACAGCGCGAACCTGTGAGAGGGGCGCATGAACCTGTAGGAGGGGCGCCCTCGCCGCGATTTTCGCGCCATCGCAATCACCACGGCTTCGGCCCGGGGGCGGGCCTCCTACAACAGCGACGACACCTGCATCCGCGCGAACGTGTAGGAGGGGCGCCCTCGCCCCGATTTTCGCGCCATCGCAATCACCACGGCTTCGGCCCGGGGGCGGGCCTCCTACAACAGCGACGACACCTGCATCCGCGCGAACGTGTAGGAGGGGCGCCCTCGCCCCGATTTTCGTGCTCATGCGCGCTTCATGATGTCGGTGAAGACATCCTCCAGATCGGGTTCCTGCAACTGCATTTCGGTGACACGCACGCCGGCGCCGCGCAGGTCGGCGAGCAGGCTTTCCAGCTCGGCGTACTCGCTGAAATTGATGCGCCAGCTGCCGTCGGCGTCATGCTGCAGGCGATCCTGCCAGGCGGCCGGCACGACTTCCGCATCCAGCCGCAACTGCGCGCAATGCTCGTTGGTCAGCTGCAGCAGGTTGCGGGTGGTATCGCAGGCGACGACGCGGCCGCTTTTCAACATGGCGATGCGGCCGCACAGCGCCTCGGCCTCTTCCAAATAATGCGTGGTCAGGAGGATGGTGTGGCCTTCGCGGTTGAGCCCGCTGACGAACTTCCACAGCGAGCGGCGCAGGTCGACGTCGACCCCCGCGGTCGGCTCGTCGAGCACGATCACCGGCGGCTTGTGCACCAGCGCCTGCGCCACCAGCAGGCGGCGCTTCATGCCGCCCGACAGGCTCTGCGTGTTCTTGTCGGCGTGCAGGGTGAGATCGAGGTGGTGCATGATCTCGTCGATCCAGCCGTCGTTGTGCTTCAGGCCGAAATAGCCGGACTGGATGCGCAGGGTTTCGCGCACGTTGAAGAAGGGATCGTAGACCAGTTCCTGCGGCACCACGCCCAGGGCGCGGCGCGCCTGGCGGTAGTCGCGAACCACGTCGTGGCCCATGATGGCGGCGTGGCCGGCGTCGGCGCGGGTGAGCCCGGCGAGGATGGAAATCAGGGTGGTCTTGCCCGCGCCGTTGGGCCCCAAGAGGCCGAAGAACTCGCCCGGCTGGATGTCGAGCGAGACGCCGTCAAGCGCCTGGGTGGCGCCAAAGCGCTTGCGCAGCTCGCTGACGCGGATCGCGGGGCCTGCGTGGCTCATTCGGGCAATAGCTCGGACACCCCGTACAGTTCGGCCAAGGTGGAAAAGCTGACCGGCAGGCCGGTGCAGGCCAGCGTGCGGCCGGCTTGCCGGGCCTGTCGCATCGCGCTGAAGACGAGGGTGAGCGCAGCCGAATCGACGGCATCCACCCCGCTGAAGTCCAGCGTGTCGACCGCCTTGGCAAGCTGCGGCTGCAATTCTCGCAAGAGGGTACCGACGCTGTCGACCGTCACCGCACCGGTGATGCGACAGCAGTTTTCTTCACATGCAATCACGAGCCCTTGCCTGCGGCCGGGGTGGCCGCACCGCGGGCCGACTGGTTAGCCAGGGTCTTGATCAAGCCGTCGATCCCGCTTTGACGGATGGTGCTGGCGAAGGATGAGCGGTAATTGGTGATCAGGCTGACGCCGTCGATCGTCACATCGTAGACTTTCCAGCCGAAGGCCGTTTTGTAAAAGCTGTAGTTGATGGGGATCGGCTGCCCGCCCGGCTGGCGAATTTCGGAGCGCACGGTCACATCGGTGTCGTCCGGCTTCATCGCGAACGGCTTGAAGTCGATCGTCTGGTCGGTGAACGCGGTGAGTGAACTGGAGTAGGTGCGCACCAGCAGGTTGCGGAATTCGGTCACCAATTCCTGTTTCTGCTTGGCGTTGGCACGCGACCAGTGCCTGCCGAGGGTCAACTGGGTCATGCGGTTGAAGTCGAAATTGGGCAGGATCTTGGCTTCGACCAGTTGATGCACCCGGGTCAGGTCGCCGCGCTGAAGGTCCTTGTCCTGTTTCAGGATCGTGATCACTTCCTGGGTGGTGGTACGCGCCAGCACGTCGGGCGGGGTGTCGGCAGCCAGTACGGCCGGGGTGTTGAACCCCAGCAGCAGCGCCAGCAGCGGCAGTAAGAATGAGCGCGACATATCAAGTATTCCTGTTCGAGAAAATCGGGGGGACGGACCGGCGCGGTGGACCGGCAAGGCCAGGTGTAGACGCCCGCTGCCTAGCGGAGTTCACCCGTCAGGCGCGCCAGTTGCGCCACGTTCATGTTGTAGTCGTTGACCGTGCGCAAATATTCGGTCTGCGCCAAGGCATAGTTCTTGATCGCGTCGGCCACCTTGTCGGCGCTTTCGAGCCCGGCCGAGAAGTCGGCCAGCGACGCCACCATCCAGCGCCGCGCCGCTGCCGCGCCTTCGGCCAGATCGCGCTGCGAATCATGGTTGGCGCGGGCGTTGGCATAGGCCTCGCCCACCTCGAACGGAATGCCGGCCACCGCGAACGCCTTCTTGTGGTTGAGCGCTTCCAGTTCGGCCTGCGCCTGGTTGACGCGGGCGCTCGTCACCCCGAACACGCTGTCCCATTTGACGCCCACCACCGGGGTGAGGCCGCCGCCATTGAAGGGGTCGTAGAGGTAGGGGTTGTCCAGCCGCTCGCGCTGCGAGGCGTAGTTGAACTGGCCGATCACGCCGGCGTAGACGTCCGGCATGCGGTCCGCCTTCTTGGCGGCGACCAGGGCGCGACGGGCGCGCAGTCCCGCTTCGAGCTGCTGCATTTCGGGGCGCTCCAGCAAGGCGCGCGACTGGAACTCGGCCAGCTCGATCTGGGGGAAAACCACCGGCTCGATCCGGGCATCGGCCACCGTGAGGTCAGACTTCAGCCCCGCGCCGGTCAGCACCTTGAGGCCATCGAGGCTGATTTTCTCGACCGCGCGCGACTGGTGCACGTACTTGGCGAGCATGCCTTTTGCGGTTTGCAGCGCATACAGGTCGGATTGCCGGGATTCGCCGGTTTCCTCCTCGAGGTTGCGCTCGACCGATTCGATGGCCCAATTCAGGCGCCCCTGCATGTCTTCCAGGAAAACCCGGATGTCGCGCGCGGTCAGATAGCCGAAATAGGCCCGCTTGGTGTCGTATATCGTGTCGCCGCGCGTCTGCTTGAGTTCGCCGCGCCTGAGGTCGATATTGCCCTGCGCGGCCTCGCCGTAGTGTTCGATCTTGCCGAAGGTGTAGAGCGGCTTGATCAGCGCGAAGTCGAGATGGGTCCAGTCGGAAATGCCGTTTATTTCATCGCCGTCGGTGCGCGGGGTGGTCCCTGAATACGCGCCGTTTTGATAAAACCCGCCCTCCACTTTCGGTGCCAGCCCGACAAAGGCATTGGCGCTCATGCGCCAGCCGGCGTTGCCCTGCACTTCCTGCAGCATGCCGCGCGCGGCTTCGATCACCTGCTCGCGTTCCTTGATGCGGGGATCGGCGGCGAGGCTCATCTCCACCGCCTGCTGCAGATTGATGGTCTCGGCCTGCGCAGGCAGCGCGGCCAGCAGCACGCCGGCTGCCAGGAGGGTGCGGGTGAGTGCGTTGCGTTTCATTGGGGTGCTCCTTCTTGAGCTTGGCCGTACATAAACCGTCCGATCAGATTTTCCAGCACCACGGCTGACTGGGTGATGAAAATCCGGTCCTGGTCCTTCAGCATCTGGCTGTCGCCGCCCGCTTCCAGCCCGACATATTGCTCGCCCAGCAAACCCGAGGTCATGATGGCGGCGGCGGTGTCCTTGGGAAAAGCATAGCGGTTATCCAGCCGCAGGGTAACGGCGGCCTCGAATGTTTCGTTGTCGAAACGGATATCCGCCACCCGGCCGACCACCACCCCGGCGCTTTTGACCGGCGCACGCGGCTTGAGTCCGCCGATGTTGTCGAAACGGGCGACCACTTCGTAGCCGTTCGCCACGCTGACGACGCTCGTGCTGCCGACCTTGAGCGCCAGGAACAGCAGCGCGGCGATGCCCGCGATGACAAATAATCCCACCCAGAGGTCGAGTACGGTCTTGTTCATTTAGTTGAGTCCCCGAAACATGAATGCGGTCAAAATAAAATCCAGCGCCAGCACGGCCAGGCTGGAGGTCACCACGGTGCGCGTGGTGGCGCCCGACACGCCTTCGGCGGTCGGCGGCGCGTCGTAGCCTTCGAACAGCGCGATGGTGGTGATGGCGACGCCGAACACCACGCTCTTGATGACGCCGTTGAGAATGTCCTGCTCCAGATCGACCGCGCTCTCCATCTGCGACCAGAACGCGCCTTCGTCCACTCCGATCAGCTGCACGCCGACCAGATAGCCGCCGAAAATCCCCATCGCCGAGAACAGCGCGCCCAGCAACGGCATCGAAATCACCCCGGCCCAGAAACGCGGCGCCACCACGCGGGCGATCGGGTCCACCGCCATCATTTCCATCGCCGACAGCTGCTCGGTTGCCTTCATCAGGCCGATCTCCGCGGTGATGGCCGATCCGGCGCGGCTGGCGAACAAGAGCGCCGCCACCACCGGACCCAGCTCGCGCACTAGGGACAGCGCCACCAGGATGCCCAGCGCCTCTTCCGCGCCGTAGGTCTGCAGCGTCTCGTAGCCCTGCAGGCCGAGCACCATGCCGACGAACAGGCCCGACACCAGAATGATGATGAGCGAGAGCACGCCGGTGAAGTACATCTCGCGGATGGTGAGCCCGAAACGGCGGAACGCGGTGCCCGAGTGCAGCAGCACCGCCACGAAGAAGCGGGCCGCAAAGCCGATGCGCCAGACGCCCTGCAGGGCGCGGTTCCCCAGGTTTTCGATCGATTGCTTAAGCACGCTGTTTTCCCAGTCGCAAGTCATCGGCATAGGACGGCGCCGGATAATGGAACGGTACCGGGCCGTCGGCCTCGCCATGCACGAACTGGTGCACGTACGGCAAATCGGACGCCAGGATCTCCGCCGCGGTTCCCTCGGCGACGATCACGCCTTCCGAGACGAAATAAATGTAATCGACGATCTTGAGCGACTCCTGCACGTCATGGGTCACCACCAGCGAGGTCAGCCCCAGCGTGTCGGTCAGGCGGCGGATCAGATTGCCGGTGATGCCCAGCGAAATGGGGTCGAGGCCGGCAAACGGCTCGTCGTACATCACCAGCATGGGGTCGAGCGCGATCGCGCGCGCCAGCGCCACCCGCCGCGCCATGCCGCCGGACAGCTCGGCCGGCATCAGGTGGGCGGCGCCGCGCAGGCCGACGGCATGCAGCTTCATCAGCACCAGGTCGCGGATGGCGTCTTCCGGCAGGTCGGTGTGCTCGCGCAACTGGAACGCCACGTTGTCGAACACCGAGATGTCGGTGAACAGCGCACCGAACTGGAACAGCATGCCCATCTTGCGGCGCAGGCGGTAGAGGCCGGCCTGGCCGAGCTCGCCCACCGACTCGCCGGCCACGCGCACTGTCCCCCGGCCGGGCTTGACCTGCCCGCCGATCAGACGCAAGAGGGTGGTTTTGCCGCAACCGCTGTTGCCCATGATGGCGACGACCTGGCCGCGCCGGGCGGTCAGGTTGATGCCCTTCAAAACCGGCCGGGCACCATAGCCAAACGCGACATTTTCGATCTCGACCAGATTGTCGTTGTCGTTGTGCAAGTAATCCAGCCCGTGTATTTATTGAGGGCTCACATTCTACCGAATCGCAACGGATTCAGCCCGTGAGGTCGTCGTTTTTTACCCGCTTCAGTAGCCCATCACCCGCCTCAGGGTGTTGGCCTGTTCCAGCAAACCGGCATTGCCGCTGCGGCTGAACACGAACAGGGGCTCGCCCGTTGCCGCCTGCTGCGTGATGCGTTGTGCCAGCGCACGCAGGTCGGGGGCCTCGTCCAGCCACCAGACATGCTGTGCTTCCCATACCGGCGTAGCCAGCAGCACCCGCGGCGAAGCGGGTTTGGCCGACGCCGCCTCACCCGGCTCCAGCACGAAATAGAAGTCGTCGCGGGTATCGTACAGCCATTGCGCCCAGGTCGCACTGGATGCGCCCTGCCAGACCGCTGCCGGCAGATAGACCGCCTGGAATTGCGTGTTGTAATAAGACAACAGCCAGTCTTCCGGCAGGTCGTCGGGATAGAGCCCGCCCCGCCACGCAGGATGCTGCCAGCCGCTGGCGCCGACCAGAACGAGGGAATTGGGGGTCATGGCAAGGGCATCAGGCGCGGCGCCAGGTGGTGCCGCCGGCCGCGTCTTCCAGCACGATGCCGGCCGCGGTCAGCTCGTCGCGGA
The DNA here is from genome assembly GCA_049303455.1 of Thiobacillus sp. GTDB lineage: Bacteria > Pseudomonadota > Gammaproteobacteria > Burkholderiales > Thiobacillaceae > Thiobacillus. Next base: position 3,007 of record JBAQND010000066.1, on the reverse strand, counting down.
TGCGGTCGGACCCGGCGAAGTCCCGCGCCTTGCGCGCCGCCTGGCGGGCGGCGATCAGGGCCTCGATGTCGGCTTCGGACAGGCCGCCAGGCGCGGTCCTCGCCTGCAGGAAGTCCGCCGCATCGCGCTGCAACAGGCCGAGCACGCCGCCGAGGCTGCGCAGCATCCGCGCGGCGGCGGCATCGCCCCGGTTGGCTTCGCTGGCCAGGTCGAACAGCACCGCGATCGCTTCCGGGGTATTGAAGTCGTCGTCCATCGCCGCGCGGAAGGACGCCGCCGCGGGCTCGCGCCAGTCGGGTGCGGCCGCCGTCACCGGCGTGTGCTTCAGCGCGGTATAGAGGCGGCTCAGCGCGCCTTTGGCGTCGTCCAGATGCGCGTCCGAATAGTTCAGCGGGCTGCGGTAGTGCGCGCGCAGGATGAAGAAGCGCACCACTTCGGCGTCGTATTTTTCCAGCACCTCGCGGATGGTGAAGAAGTTGCCCAGCGACTTGGACATCTTTTCGTTGTCCACCCGCACGAAGCCGTTGTGCATCCAGTAATTGACGAATGTGCAGCCATGCGCGCCTTCGGACTGGGCGATCTCGTTTTCGTGATGCGGAAACTGCAGGTCCTGACCGCCGCCGTGGATGTCGAAATGCTTGCCGAGCAGGTCGGCGCTCATCGCCGAGCATTCGATGTGCCAGCCCGGACGCCCCGCCCCCCAAGGCGAATCCCACGCCGGCTCGCCCGGCTTGGCGGCTTTCCACAGCACGAAATCCATCGGGTCGCGCTTGCTGGGATCGATCTCCACCCGCTCGCCGGCGCGCAGTTCGTCGAGGCTTTTGCCGGACAGGCGGCCGTAGGCGGGGAAGGCCCGCACGCTGTAATAGACGTCGCCGTTGGGCGCCGGGTAGGCCAGGCCGTTGGCGATCAGCCGCTCGATCATCGCCAGCATCTGCGCCACGTATTCGGTGGCGCGCGGCTCATGGTCGGGCGGCAGCACGCCGAGCGCGCGCTCGTCCTCGTGCATCGCGGCAATGAAACGCCCGGTCAGTTCGGCCGGGGTTTCGCCGTTGTCCGCCGCGCGCTTGATGATCTTGTCGTCGATGTCGGTGATGTTACGCACGTACTCGACCTGATAGCCGCTCGCGCGCAGCCAGCGCGTCACCATGTCGAACACCACGAACACGCGCGCGTGCCCCAGATGGCACAGGTCGTACACGGTCATGCCGCAGACGTACATGCGGACCTGGCCGGGGGTGAGCGGAACGAATTCTTCCTTGGTGCGGGTGAGGGAGTTGGTGATGTGCAGCATGGTGCGGATTCAGGCCAGAGGCGAAATGACAGGGAACGCAATGAGGCGGCGTGTCGATTGGTGAAATATCCGGGCTAAAATGCCGGCTTATCCGAGATGATCCGAGCATATCACATGGCTTTGCCGCGCTTTTTCGCCGCCGTTGTCGCCTGCGCCCTCCTCGCCGGCACGCCTGTTCTGGCCGATGAAATCCAGGAAATCGACCAGCAGTACCGCGAGGGTGAGCTGGCCGCTGCGCTCGACCGCGCCGACCGCTTTCTGACCGACCATCCGCAGGATGCACAGGCACGTTTCCTCAAAGGCCTGATCCTCGCCGACCAGGGCAAGGTCGACGACGCCATTGCCGTGTTCAGCGGACTGACCGAGGACTATCCCGAGCTGCCCGAGCCCTACAACAACCTGGCGGTGATCTACGCCTCGCAGGACAAGTATGAAGCGGCCCGGCATGCGCTGGACATGGCGATCCGCGCCCATCCGGGCTATGCCACCGCGCATGAAAATCTCGGCGACCTCTATGTCAAAATGGCGTCGATCGCGTATGAAAAGGCGCAGGCCCTGGACAGCACCAACACGACCGCCCAAACCAAGCTCACGGTGATCCGCAACATGCTCGGGGAACAACCCGGCAAGCCGGCAACGGCCAAGCCCCCGCCGGACGCCAGGCAGTCCGCACCGGCCCGATAAGGCCATACACCGCCCCGGTGCCGAGAAACGGCCACCGGAATATGTTTCACATCACGCTTCTTTAGGACACACATGGTCAAGCTGCACACCAACCACGGCATCATCACCCTCGAACTCGACGCCGAGAAAGCGCCGAAAACGGTGGAAAACTTCCTGCAATACGTGCGCGACGGGTTTTTCGACGGCACGATCTTCCATCGCGTGATCGACGGCTTCATGATCCAGGGTGGCGGCTTTGAGCCCGGCATGACGCAGAAGCCCACCCGCGGCCCGATCGAGAACGAAGCCGGCAACGGCCTGAAGAACGAGGCCTACACCGTCGCCATGGCGCGCACCTCCGATCCCGCTTCGGCCACCGCGCAGTTCTTCATCAACATCGCCAACAACAGCTTCCTCAACTTCACTTCGCCCACGCCGCAGGGCTACGGCTATGCCGTGTTCGGCCGCGTCGTCGAAGGCACGGACGTGATCGACAAGATCAGGAAGGTGAAAACCGGCAACCGCGCCGGGCACCAGGACGTGCCGCTGGAAGACGTGGTCATCACCCAGGCGGAAATCGTCTGAAGACGAGCCCGCCCGAGTCGGGAACAACAGGTCGCAGCTTTTTTGTTGCCGACCTGCACCTGACCGACGAACGCCCGGTCGCGACCGGGCGTTTTTTTCGCTTTCTGCGGGAAGAGGCTGCCGGTGCGGATGCGCTCTATATCCTCGGCGACCTGTTCGATGCCTGGGTCGGCGACGACCACGACGCGCAGGTGGCGCACGACACCGCGCGCCAGCTCAAGTCCCTGGCCGATGCCGGCACGCCGGTGTACTTCATGCACGGCAACCGCGACTTCATGCTGGCCGCGCGCTATGCCGCGCAGTCCGGCATGACGCTGCTGGCCGACCCCGCCCGCATCGACCTGTACGGCGTGCCGACGCTATTGATGCACGGCGATACGCTGTGCACCGACGACACCGCCTACCAGACTTTCCGCCGCCGGGTGCGGCACCCGCTGACGCGGGCGTTGCTGCGCCGCCTGCCGC
>JBAQND010000065.1:0-4306 GCA_049303455.1 Thiobacillus sp. | reverse complement strand
GATGACTTGTTTTCGTCTCTCGTGCAGTACTTCTCGCGACTGCTTGCGGGCGTCTTCTTTTTCCATGCGCAATGCGGCACGCTCCACGCCTTGAAGTTCACGGATAATTCGTGCCGAGTCTATAGCCGCGGCCGTGACGACGCTGCTCGTGACGGTCGCGGCGGGGTTCATGGCGGTCGTCGCGCCAGTCATCACGGCGATCATTCCAGTCGCGTCGTGAATCCCAGCCCCGTCCGTAATCGCGGTGGTGATGCACATGCTGGATGCGGTGGCGTGGGGGCAGCACGATGGTGTGGCTGGGACGGTATGGGGTGTGCGTCCAGTAGCGGGAGCCGCCGCTTTCGTACAGCACGCGGAAACCATCATGGTGGCGTGTGCCAAACGAGATGACGAAGCTGGGTTCGACCGAGATCACCTGGCCGTAGCCATCGTCGCTGTGGGCGAGGGCGGTGCTGGAGGCAGTCAACAGGGCCGTTGCGATCAGAAGGGTGCGTAACATGGCTATTCTCCTTTAAGGTTTGAAATGACTGCGCTTGGTTAAGCGTCAATCTTTCCAGTCGTTGTGGCTGCTGTTCCAGCGCTCACCGCGCTGATCCTCGGCCACGGAAAAACTCACGTTCAGGGTCAGCCACTTGCCCGGGTCGTAGGGCAGGCGGGTGCTGTATTCGCGGTCCTGGAAGCGGTAGCGCACGTCGTAGCCGCTGACCACCTGGCGATAATCGTCGTGGGTGCGGCAGCGTTCCACCTGCTGCGGGCGCGATTCGTAGCGGCTGCCGCCATCGTTCCAGCGGTCACCCACCACGGCGCCGGTGGCGGCGCCCACCGCGGCGGCGGCGACCTTGCCGTTGCCCTTGCCGGCGATGGAGCCGATCAGGCCGCCGGCGATGGCGCCGAGAATCGCGCCCCCGCCGTTGTTGCTCTCCCGGTAGCCTTGGGTCTCGTAACCGACAGTTTCGGTCCAGCACTCGCGGCGCGGCTCGTTGATCGTCTCGAAGACCGGCGTGCTGGCCAGAACCTTGGCGCGGGCGGTGAAGCCGTCGCTGTTGCCACGGCCGGGGCCCGCCTGCGCTGCGCCGCTGGCGGCCAGCAGTGCGGCAATCAGGGTGATGTTGAGGGTGCGTGATTTCATCGTTACTCTCCTTGTCGCATCAATCAATCGGGTTCAGCGACGGTCGCGGGTGCGGCTGTCGTCTTCCCTTCGCTGCTTTTGCTTCTGCTGGCGACGTTCGTAGCCGTAGCCGTAGCCTTGCGCCTCCTTGGCCTCCGCTTCATGCTTGGAGGCGCGGCGTTCGCCGCGGGCATCACGCTGACCCGGGCGAATCCCGTCGCCACGGTCACGCTGGGCCACGATGAGCGCGCCGTCCATCCAGTCCGGAGCGGCCTGAACCGGGGCGGCCAGGGCCAGTCCCAGTGTGGTCAGTCCGAAAATCCAAAGTTGTCGTGTGTTCATCGTGGGCTCCATTTCTGTGGTTGCGTTGCTTCGCTTCCATGCTTCGCAGTCTGGTTGAGATAAGTTAGTGCACTGTTTCACGCAAGGGCGATTTTGTAACAGTGTGTAACGGGGAGGGGAATGGCCCCCACTTACCGCTGATATAGTTGCCGGATGGAAAAAGACGTGATTTACGTAACCGACGACGACCCGGGCATTCGCGAACTGGTGGCCGAATACCTGACGGGCCAGGGCTACGCAGTCGAGACCGCGGAAGACGCGGCCTCGCTCGATCGCCTGCTCGCCGCCCGGCTGCCCGACCTCTTGGTGCTCGACTGGATGATGCCGGGCGAGGATGGCCTGTCGGTGGCGCGCCGGCTGCGTGCGCAGCCTGGATTTCCGCCCATCATCATGCTGTCGGCCAAGGGCGAGGACATTGACCGCATCATCGGCCTCGAAGTCGGCGCCGACGATTACCTGCCCAAACCCTTCAACCCGCGCGAGCTGCTGGCGCGCATCCGCGCGGTGATGCGGCGACACGGCGGGGCAGCCGCGCCGGCGGCGGCCGAAACCGCGCGGCGGGTGCAGTTCGGCCCGTTCAGCGCCAACCTGGACGCCCGCACGCTCAGCCGCGACGGCGCCGAAATCACGCTGACCAGCGGCGAATACGAGCTGCTGGAAATTTTCGTCACGCACGCCAACCGCGCGCTGTCGCGCGACTGGCTGATGGACCAGTTGCGCGGTTTCGAGCGCGACCCGTTCGACCGTAGCATCGACGTGCGGGTGAATCGCCTACGCAAGAAAATCGAGGACGATCCGGCCAATCCGGCCTACATCCGAACCCAGCGCGGGCAGGGTTATCTGTTCGTGCCGCAGGGAAAAGGTTAAGCCGGCATGCGCTCGCTGTTCGCCCGCACCGCGTTGACGCTGGCGCTGGCCTTCATCGTGTTCCAGGCGGCGACGTTCTGGGTGGTGTACCGGACCCTGATCGTCCCGGTGGCGGAGCGTTCGGCCGACGACCTGGCCGGCCTGGTCGTCCTGTCGGCGCAAACCTGGGTGGAACTGCCGCCCGAGACGCGGGCGGCGTTCGAGCAAGAGTTGGCGCGCCGTCACGGCTTGCGCCTGACCACGCTTGACGTCGGGGCCAGCGCGGACGCGCCGCAGTTTGCTTTCCGCACCCAGATCGAGGCCGCGCTGAGCCGCCGCGTGGGCGAGGCGGTCGTGTTGCGCGGGGTGCCGAATAAAACGGCGGCGTGGCTGGATATTCCGGTCGGCGGGCACGACCTGCGGGTCGGCTTTTTCCCCGACCGTTATGCCGTCAAGCCTCCGCTGGCGGCGATCGCAGTGGTTGGGGTCGGCGCGTTTCTCAGTTTGCTGACCGCCCTGTTTCTGGTGCGCCGCATCACCGTGCCGCTGGCGCGCGCGGCCCAGGCGGCCAGCCAAGTCGGCGCAGGCGAGTTGCCCGAGCCCTTGCCGGAAACCGGCCCCGCCGAGCTCGCCGAACTCGCCCGCCGTTTCAACACCATGGCGGCCGAGGTGCGCGAACTGCTGGACAACCGCACCACCTTGCTGGCGGGGATATCGCACGACCTGCGCACGCCGATGACGCGGCTGCAGCTCAATCTGGAAATGCTGCGCGACACGCCCGCGCCGGCGCGCAGCGACCGCGCCAACGCCAACGACGCGCGGATTGACCGCGCAGTGGCCGATCTGGCCGACATGAACAAGCTGATTACCGGTTATCTGGCGCTGGCGCGCACCACCCAGGCCGAGGCGAAAGTGCGCTTCGATCTGGCGGATTTGCTGGAAGAGGTGGCGGCCGATGCGGGCCTGGCATGGCCGGGCGCGGCGCCGTGCACGGTCGAGGCGGGTCGCCTGGCAGTGCGGCGGATCGTGTCCAACCTGATCCAGAATGCGCAGCGTTACGGCGGCGGCACAGCGGTTGAGCTGACGTTGGTCTGTTCGGACACGATGGCGCAGGTGATCGTGCGCGACGCCGGCGCCGGGATTCCAGACGAGCAGCTGGAAAAGGTGTTCAGGCCGTTTTACCGGCTGGAGAGCTCGCGCTCGCAGGCCACGGGAGGCACCGGGCTGGGGCTGGCGATCGTGCGCCAGCTGGCGGAATCGAATGGCTGGAAAGTGAAGCTCAGGAACCGTGCGGCAGGCGGCCTGGAGGCGGTGCTGGAAATTCCCCGCTAGGGTCTTATGCGCAGTGCGTGTGGGTGCGCCGCAGCACCCGGAATTCGACGAACAGCAGGGTCAGGCTGAACATTGACATGCGGCAGGTGCTGCCGCTGAAAAATCCCAGCGGCGAGCCAGTTAGATTGATGCTCACGCGCGTGGCTCTACCCAGTTGCATCAGGCAGCCGGCTGGCGGGCAAACAGGGAAAACTGCACGAACAGCAGCGACAGGCTGGTGAGGCTCATGCGCTCGGTCTGGCCGTGAAACCAGGCGAAAGGCGAGGCGCTGAGTTCGAGAACCAGTTGGTTTTGGCCGAATTGCAGTTTCATGATGCGCTCCTTGACAAGGGTGGTTGCCTGAATACCAGCAACACCTGTGCCAGCCGGGCGAGCGCGGTGTTGCGCAAAAAATAAACCAACAAAACATCGGCTTGCATGGCGTGGCTTGAAAGGGCCGGTTGGCGCGGCTGCGCGGGATGACGGAAAACCGTCATCCCGTGTCGAAGCAGCAAACAATCGACATACCCGCAGGAAGGTGGGGGCAACAGGGTAGAATCCGGCTTTCGATTTGGGCGGGGCGTGTCCTGCGCACCGCAACTTCTGCATGATCATCCTCAAGAATCTCAGCCTGCGGCGTGGCGCCAAGGTCCTGCTCGACAACGCGTCGGTATCGATCAATCCCGGTGAAAGGGTCGG
>JBAQND010000064.1:0-1892 GCA_049303455.1 Thiobacillus sp. | reverse complement strand
AGCACGAACGCCCGGCACCGTAGCGGGAAAATACCGGTCGCGCAGGGCATTGAAGCGCTTCTCATAACCTTCATACACCCCGTGTGAAATCGCCAGGGTCAGCACCATGAACGCCAGCCACATCCCCAATGCCCCGAACAGGGAAACCTCACAGCAACCGAATAGCTGAACCAGCAGCAGCGCCACGGGAATATTCACCAGATATGCCGAATACGAGATCCGCGCCAGGAATCGGCCCGCCATCGATAGCCAGCCGGGCAAGCGGCGCTCGATCCCGATCAGCAGCAGACCCGCGCAACCGATGGGCACAAGGCTCAGATAAAGCGTTTTGGCGAAGAACGACTCATTCAGCTCCGCATCCGTGGACAGCGCGAAATAGACCGCGCTTGCCACGAAAATCAATGTCATCCCGGTTGCCAGGCCGGTTTTTTTCAGCCAGCCTGGCTGCTGGTCATGCACCCAGGCCAGCAGCACGCCGAACATCAAGGTATCGAAGCGCAAGAAAACCACTTTTCTGATCCCCTCGTCCCACGACTCGATCGAGTTCGCAACCAGCAGGCGCGCCAGCAGGGAAAACAGGATCACGCTCAGGGCGACGATCAGGATCGAGCGGGCTGACGGCAAACCCGACAACCGGCCCAGCAGCAGGAACAGGACCGGAAACAAAAGATAGAACACCTCCTCCACGGCCAGACTCCAGGCCTCCGGGAAAAAAAGCGGATGGGGACCGAACAGATTTTGAATAAAAACCAGGTATTTCCAGACCCCATCCAGTTCACCCGGGCGGGTTCCCCACCAGACCAGAAGGATGTTGATCAGCACAAATAGATAGTAGTTGGGCAGGGTACGAACCCAGCGGCGCGCATAAAACCTCCTCAACCAATGTGTGCCGCCCTGCCTGGATAGGCGGATCAGAATCCCCCCAATGAGGAACCCGCTCAGCACGAAGAACAGTTCCACCCCCAGGAATCCGCCAAAGCGGAAATACTCCGCCCAGGGCATGGCAGACCGCAGGAAAACGCGGCCGTGGCTCAGCATCACCAGCAGGATCGCCAGCGCCCGGCACAGATCGAGCCAGCCGTTTCTGCGCGCGACCATCAGATAAGTCCCGGCTTCACGGTGTCGCCCCTGCCTGCGGCTCGATGCATGCGGCCAGGCGCGCGGTCAGGTCGTCCAGCCGGAAAGCCTTGGCGCGACGCCTGGCCTCGGTGATGTAGCGCTCCACATTCATCACCGTGAGCCGATTTTCACCTTGCGCAATCGATCGGGTAAGCAGGGTATTGATACCCGGATCGAAGTGATCCATATCCTTGTAGCGGGCGATATCGTCGAGAAAATCCTGGTCTTCATAACCGAACACGTGCAAATTGGGCAGTCGGCCGCTCAATCCAGCCAGATAGCGGATCACCGCGAGGTGCGCTTCCGCGTCGCCCAGGCGGTATTGATGCCAGATTGCAAGTTTGGCGCGGCTGTAAGGTGGGAAAACAAGTTGAAACTGGGTTTCCGGATATTGCTCGACCAATGCTATCAGGTTGTTTTCCAGATAGGCGATGGCGCGGGCGGCCTGGGGCGGGTCCGGCGCCTCGACCGCGCCGGCATGGATCGCACGCGTGGCCTCGGACAATTTTTCGTAAACGTCCCTGATCTGGTTGTCATTTCTTGCCCGGCACCACGCATCGAAACCGCCGAACCGAACGGCCTGCTCCGGATCCTTCATCCAGGCGTTCGGACGATCCAGGTCCGTCTCCCGGCCGACGCAAGCCGCGTCCCGCGACCAGTGCCCCAGGCAGCCAAGAAAATGCCCATTCAGATAGGCGCGGATATCGTTGAATGGATTGGCATCGTACAGGAAATCGTAGGTCTGCAGCGGGTAGTACCAGTAGCCCTTGCGC
>JBAQND010000063.1:0-8526 GCA_049303455.1 Thiobacillus sp. | reverse complement strand
CCGCATCGCGTCCCGATATCGCCTCGATGCCCGCCACCCAGTCCGCATAGCCCGCCATCGACCGCAAGGCCAGCGCGGAAACCGGCTCCGTGTAATCCCACGGCAGCAACGGCGAGAGGATTCCGCCCCCCGCCCAGGACGACTCGCTGCCTACGGTGCCGCGTTCCAGCACGGTCACCCGGTGGCCACGTTGCAATAAAGCCAGCGCAACGCTCAAGCCCGAGACGCCCGCGCCGATAACAAGTGAGTGCTTAATCAAGGGAAGGTAAATGCCAGGTGATCAGGCCGCACATTCTAGCAATGAGACCGTTGGTCGGCGCAATGTGGAATCCGCTGCAATCCTGCCGATAGAATCAACCATGGAAAAAAATCTCCCATTACGCGGCATCCCGAGGGCTCGGCCTTTGCGCAGGCACTCGGGGTTCACGCTGATAGAGCTGCTCGTCACGATCGCCATTGCGGCTATTTTGCTGATGGTTGCAGTGCCGAATTTCATTACCTTTGTTCAGAATAACCGTCTGACTGCCCAGGCGAATGACCTTGTTACGGCATTCAACTACGCCAGAAGCGAGGCGATCAAGCGCGGCGTGCGGGTTACGGTATGCAGCCGTCTTAATGACACGACTTGCGCCGGCGCTGCCGGCGCTAATGTCTGGAGTACGGGATGGCTGGTGTTTGTGGACGCGGAGGGGGATGGCGCAGTCGCGGGCGCACAGGTCCTGCAAGTGCGCCAGTCCTTGGAAAATACCAACACGCTCATTTCTGCTGGCTTGCAGCGCGTCACTTATCAAAACACCGGGTTTTCTGGTTTTGCTGGAACGCTGCGTTTGTGCGACACACGCGGAACAGCAAGCGCGCGTGCAATCGTTGTGAGCGCGCAAGGCCGTGTGCGGATTGGCCCGTTAGCTACTGAAGGTTTGGCATGCCCTTAAATAAAACACAATCTGGTTTCACACTGCTCGAAGTTATGGTGGCGATCGTGGTGCTGTCGCTCGGCCTGCTCGGGCTGGCTGGCTTGCAGGCAGCCAGCCTGCGCAACAACCAGACGGCCTACTATCGCGGCATCGCCACCCAGCAAGCCTACGATATGGCCGACCGGATCCGCGCCAATCTGGCTGGTGTGCGTGCGGGTAATTACAGCAACCTGGCGACAGGCCTCCCGGCAGGCAACCCCGATTGCTTCGCTGCAGTCTGCACCGCCGCCAACATTGCCATTGCTGACCATCGTCAGTGGAATACAGTCAATGCCGCTTTGCTTCCCGGTGGCGGTGGAACGGTGGTTTGCGAGGATGGAGCGGCAGGGGCGGGATGTACTGCGGCTACGGGAAACTGGGTTTTCAATATCACTGTTTCCTGGAATGAGAGAACCGAGGCTGGTAGTGCGGTGCAAAGCTTTGTGACGAGGGTCTCGCCATGAAAACCAAAATGACCCCGATATCGACCCGCAGTGCAATCACGCATCGCGTTCCGCCCAAACGCCAGGAGGGCCTTACGCTAGTGGAGATCATGATTGCCCTCACCCTGGGCCTGATTGTGCTGCTGGCGATCGGTTCGATTTACATCGGCAGCCGGCAAACCTATCGCGTGCAGGAAGATAACGCCCGCCTCCAGGAAGCCGGCAGATATGCCCTTGAAGTGGTCGGCCGCAGCATCAGGCAGGCGGGATCTGATACGGAAATGACCTTTAATCCTGTGGCCGTCACCACTACATGCGGTACAGCAGCACCCTGTAATACGATTGCCGGCACCAATAATGCTTCTCCTACGCCCGACATCATGACCGTTCAACTGTATGCCGGGCGCGATGAACTCAGTGGTGGCGTATGGAACACTCGAGATTGTACGGGTGGGCTGGTGCCATCAGGCACGGTGATTACAAATGCCTTTGATGTTACGGGCGGAAATTTGAGATGCACCGGTAGTCAGGGTGGGGTGCAGACATTGATTTCCGATGTTGAAGATTTTCAGGTGGTTTACGGTATCGATACCACGGGCGATCAGTCGGCCGACCGATACGTGGCGGCTCCCGGAAACTGGGCACAGGTCGTCACCGCCCGTGTTTGTGTGCTGGTTCGATCCGCGAATAACGGTCTGACTGCCGCGCCGCAGCGCTTTTTAAACTGCGCAGGCGCATTGGGCACCGCTGACGCTACGGTAGCTGGCGTCGGGGGTGGACTCAGCGATGCCGGGGCAGGAGATTTACGGCTGCGCCGCAGCTTCGTGGCCACCTACAACCTGCGTAACCGAGTGAATGCCACTCCCTGAACAAGATGAATAAACGCTATCGCACTGAAATATACGGCTACCAGCGCGGAGTAGCCCTGATCACCGGATTGATCTTTCTGGTGGTGCTGACGCTCATTTCCATCACGGCCGCACGCATGGCCGGGTTGGAGGAGCGCATGTCAGGCAATACGCGCGACCGTTCGCTGGCCGTGCAGGCGGCAGAAATGGCGCTGCGAGACGCAGAAAGTGACATACGTGGTGTGCCTGGGGTTACACGGGCCCCGCTTATTTCGGGGTTAACTGGCTTCGTGTCAGCCTGTACGAATGGCCTGTGTTACAACGGAATCCAGGGGAATGCCGACGGGACAGACTGGAATATCACACCCGCCTGGAGCACGGTGAGCATGACGGCCGCACCCAGCGTCGCCTACGGCGCCTTCACTGGTGCCACAGCCATTGCCGGGCTTTCGGCGCCACCGCGCTACATCATCGAAGGCATCAGGAAAACGCCTCCCGGTAGTGGTGGTAACTCTGTTTTTTATTACCGCATTACTGTACGCGCGCAAGGTGCAAACCCCAACACGGTTGTTTGGCTACAGGAAGTGTTCAGGCCGTGACGGAAATGGCGATTGGAAGAAGAGGGATCAAATTATGAAGCCGCATACAAGGTTTTTCAGGATGTTGCCATGGAGTGTCTGCCTGCCGCTGATTCTGGCTGGCCAAGCGCATGCCCTGCCACCGCTTTCCGATAGCCCGCTTTTTCTGGGGGGAAATATCTCGCCCAATGTCATGTTTACGCTGGATGATTCGGGGTCGATGCACTTTGAGATCATGCCGGCAGATTTGATCTATGACAATGAGTATTACATGTTTCCGTATGCGCCAGGTATTTACGGCGAGGACGATTACACCAAGCGTGTTGTCGATTTTGATCCAGCAAACCCCTATACAACTTTGCGACGGTCAAGCCACAATAATAAAATTTACTACAATCCTACGGTGACCTACGCGCCTTGGAGTAATGCGGATGGCTCACTGATGGCCAATGCCATTATTACTCAGGCGTACCATAACCCCGCTAATACCACCAAAGGCTACCGTAACCTGACGGTTAATAACACCGAGACTGCGCGCTGGCTGAAGAGCGATGGCACTTTTACTGCCTCCACCACCTCAAAGACTTTTTACCCTGCCGTGTATTACAGGTACAACGGCGGAAGCATCAACGCTGCCAGTAGCTATACTCAGATAGAAATAAAATCCACAACGCCTTCCTACACGGGCGGTCCGGATCGAACGGATTGTGCTGCCGCACCCACCTGCACGTATGCCGAGGAAATCCAGAATTTCGCCAACTGGTACACCTACTATCGTTCCCGGGTGTTGTTGGCGCGTGCGGGCGTGGGCAAGGCATTCTCGGTGCAGGGGAATACCATGCGCGTCGGTTTCGCGGCCATCAACAAGGGCAGTACGACCATTGACGGTGTCTCAACGGGTGCGGTTATACGCGGGGTGAGGCAATTCACAGGTACGGACAGGACGGATTTTTTCACCAGTCTTTACGGGCATGTGATACCGAATTCCGGCACACCGCTTCTGACCGCAATGGATCGGGTCGGAAAATATTTCAAGCGCGCCGATGACAAGGGTCCTTGGGGTGAAACGCCCGGGACAGCGGGCGGCACCCAGCATGAATGCCGCCAGAGCTACAACATCCTGATGACGGATGGTTACTGGAATACCGACTCTAACGACCCAAATTTAGGGAACGTGGACAACACGTCGGGCTCCAGCATTACCAATCATTCTGATCCTGCTGATCCTGCAAGTTATGCATATGCGCCCGCCCTGCCCTATTCAGACGGCCACGACGATACACTGGCTGATGTGGCCATGTACTACTGGAAAAATGATCTGCGCACCAACCTGGATAACAAGGTGCCGACCAATTCTGCAGATCCGGCTTTTTGGCAGCACATGGTTAATTTTACGGTCGGCCTGGGTGTCACTGGCACGCTGACGGCGTTGCCGTCAGGGACGGGTTCATGGCCAAATCCGACTTCAGACGCGACCAAGATTGATGATCTCTGGCACGCTGCCGTGAATAGCCGGGGCAATTTCTTCAGCGCCGCGGATCCAACTACGTTCGCCAATGCCCTGTCCGATGCCCTGTCAAATATCATCGATCGCACGGGATCTGCTTCTGCGGTTGCCGCCAGTTCGACTCAACTCAAGACAAATGGCCGTCTCTACCAGGCCAAATTCAATAGCGGTAATTGGAGCGGGCAACTGTTGTCCATTCCGATTGACGACGCAGGGGTAGAAGGTCCCGTTGAATGGGATGCGGGCGCTGTGATCAACACGCAGACCCCAATTTCCCGTGTCATTCTCACCAAGGGTAGCAGCGGTGATGGGGAAGAGTTTCTGTACGGCAATCTGAATACGGTGCAAAAGGCGGCGCTGGACAACAACACAGCAGGCAGCCCAGACGACTGCGGCCTGGAGCGCGTGACCTATCTGCGAGGAGATGCCGCCAACGAAGGCATCAGTGGAGCCTTTACCTGTGCCAGTGCCAGCATTGTCGATAAATTCCATAGCCGCACCAGCAAGCTGGGTGATATTGTCAATTCGGGCCCCATTTATGTTGGCGAGCCCAACGCAGGTTACTCCGACGTGGATCACGCGGGCTATGCTGCATTTAGCACGGACAGCGCCAGCAGTAATGGCTACAAGAAGCGGACGCCCATGGTTTACGTGGGCGCGAACGATGGAACGCTGCATGGCTTTAATGCCTGTATAGCCGGGGTGACGCCGGGTTGTACCGCGGCCGATGAGGGCAAGGAACTGATCGCATACATCCCCAGTATGGTGTACACCAATCTGAGCCGGCTGACCGACAAGGATTACAACGCGAGCCATCGCTACTTTGTGGATGGCTCGCCGATGGTCGCCGATGCCAATACAGGCACCACCGCTTTACCTGTCTGGAAAAGCGTTCTGGTGGGCAGCCTGAATGCGGGTGGGCAAGGTTATTTTGCATTGGACGTCACCAACCCGACAGACACCACCAAGACAGCCCCCACCTTTACCACCGCCAATGCGGCAAGTCTGTTGCTGTGGGAGTTTTCCAGCATGGATGATGCTGACATGGGCTACACCCACAACCTGCCACCGACCGATCGATCTACCGGCCAGGCTAGCCAGATCGTGAAAATGCAAAACGGCCAATGGGCGGTAGTCGTGGGTAATGGCTACAACAGCACAGGCGGTAAGGCGGTCCTCTATGTGCTGTTCATCAAGGCGGGTGAAGATGGCGTCTGGACGCCAGGCACTGACTACATCCGGTTACCCGCCGACAATGTCGGGCCCGGCAATGGTCTATCTACGCCGAGGCCGTTTGATTCGGATGGAGATGGTTTGGCAGACGTGATTTATGCCGGCGACCTCAAGGGCAATTTGTGGAAATTCGATGTGAGTGATGCCGCGCCGGCTAACTGGGGCGTGGCCTTGAGTGGTGCGCCATTGTTTGCGGCGGGTACCAGCAAACCTGTTACATCTCCCCCGGTGATCGACCTGCATCCTGAGGGCGGGCAACTGGTTATGTTCGGTACGGGTAAGTATCTGGAAACAGGCGACACTACCAGCACGAGTGGGCAAACCATGTACGGCATATGGGACAACAATGGCGGTTCCGTTACGGCAGGTGAACTGGTTCAGCAAGTCCAGACAGCGGGTGTTCCCCCGACTGGCTCCCAGAACCCGGTGACTTATTCCACCTTGGTCAAGGGGTGGTATACGAATTTTCCTGTAAGCGGTGAGCGATTGGTGGCTATCCCCGCGGTGAAAGATGGAATTCTGACTTTTACTTCGATTTCGCCTTCTGTCTCGCCCTGCGATTTCGGTGGCAAGGGCAAGGTATACAGGCTGGATTTTTTGACGGGCGGTATGCTCGGTTTTCCTGTGTTCGATACTAACGGTGACGGTGTTGTCGATGCCAATGACGCCTTGTCAGCGGCAACCGAGATAGGTTTTTCGCCTGGTGGCGTGACACATCTTGAAGGTGTTGACAGCGATTTATTGGCATCATCAAAAGCAGATGGCACGCTTGTGAAGACGCCTACAGCGAAGGGTCCACTCTCAATGCGTGGGCGCATCACATGGCGGGAACTCGTCCAGTGAGCTTGGCTTTCTCAAGACAGGAGCAAGAAAAATGATTCTACGCAAGACCGTATTCGCCTTGGTCGGCAGCCTTTGTTTGCTGTCCTATCAAACTACGATTGCAGCATCGACGCCGACAAGCATGCAGGCACCCGTGGCGGAGGAGGAACTGATCGAGAGTGGTGAGATTAACAATATCGACCCGGCGAGAAGCCAGATCGTGATCAGCGATATTGTTTTTGGCTACTCTGCCGTATTGATAAAAGTGTACCGGAACGGTCGCATTTCCGGGATGGCCTCTCTGCGGCCTAACCAGAAAATCCGCTTCAGGAGCGGGGTACGTATGCCCGGCACCAGTCTTGGCACGTCTGGAACTGTTATGGAAATCTGGATAGATAAGGACTGAGGTGAACGATGAAAGCTAACACCGATTTTTCTAGGCTGGGTGGGTTTACCTTGATCGAATTGATGATCACCGTGGTCATCATCGGTATTCTGGCCTCGATTGCCTACCCCAGTTATACGCAGTATGTGCAGCGTGCAAATCGGGCGGAGGCGCGATCGATCCTGCTGGAAAATGCTCAGATACTTGAGCGCAATTACACGACGGCCAATCGCTATGATCTAGATAGTGCCGGGGTAGCGCCTGTGACCATTACACAATCGCCTAGCACCGGCACGGCAAAATACAACATCGCTCCAGCTTTTGGCGCGGCTCCCGCTCAGACGTTCACACTTGGTGCAGCGCCAGTAGGCGTGATGGCCGGTGATGCATGCGGTGTTATTACACTTACAAGCACAGGTGTAAAAGGCGCCGCTGGCGTAACCACTACAGCCATAGTGGACCAGTGTTGGGGAAGATGAGCGGTAAAGTTTTGGTGGTGTTTTAGCCTAATCCCTTAGGCAGCGGAAACCCGACCTTCTCCTGCACGCCATCCAGATGGGCCACTGAGCCAATGCCCAACTGATCCAGCCGGTCAACAACTGCGCGCACCAGAATTTCTGGTGCTGATGTCCGAACAAATGCTAAAACAAATGGGGTCAGACACCATTTTACACTCAAACATGTGCTGCCGACTGGGTTCAAGCGCATCCGCCATTACGGTTTGCTGGCGCCCAAGCACAAAGTCAGTCGATTGGCGCTGGCGCGGTCGGCGCTCGATGCGCCGACCCCCGATCCGGTGGTAATCGAGTCGGTGGCAGCCTTCATGAAAACAACCGGGGTCAGACCACGGATAAATGGCACACGCGCGAATAACTCAGCGTGCCGCCACCCGTTTAGCAGG
The DNA here is from genome assembly GCA_049303455.1 of Thiobacillus sp. Lineage (GTDB taxonomy): Bacteria > Pseudomonadota > Gammaproteobacteria > Burkholderiales > Thiobacillaceae > Thiobacillus. The sequence continues at coordinate 856 of JBAQND010000063.1, read as the reverse complement.
GGCAGTTCGCTTTTCGGCTTCGTCCAGTTTCTCGGCCAGCCACAACTTCATCAGCGACTGGTAGGGAACATCCATCTTGTTCGCCATTGCCTTGATGTGCGCCAGCAAGGCATCGGGCAGCCGCAACGAAATCGAAGTTGTCGTCGCCTTGAGATTGGGAAATACAGCTCGCACCGACTTTGACGAATCGAAATATTCGGTACTGTCGTTATCGGGCGACTCCCAGAATGCCCGCTCTTCTGTCTCGCTGGCGAACGTGGGTACAGGCTTAAGTCGCTTGCTCATATTCCTTTCGCTCCTTTCTGTGCATATCGCGCGCCGAAATCACACGGATCAATTCGCCGCTGGCGCGCATCGTAAAAGTGATCGTCAGCAGCCGGCCAGTGTTCGTGATGCCCAACGCGCGAACGCGCAGCTCGCCTTCACCATGTTTCTCATCGAGCGTAACGATCAACGGTTGGTTGAAGAAAACCTGCTCTGCCTCGGCTTGGCTAACACCATGCGAGTCGGCATTCTTTCGTTCGTTGCCCGCGTCCCAGTTAAACCCTGTGACTATTGAGAAGTCGATCATTTTCGTATATTAATACAATATACATTGCATTCCAACGTTCAATCGTCCGGAAGGTGTTCCCGGCCAAAACCGATGGGAACAAAGGAACAAATGGGGTCAGACACCATTTTTAGCCTTCCTGGCTGCTGTTCCTGCAACCGACGACGGATTGCACCCGTGTACCGGTACTCAAGCCGCTGCATGGCGTCCCCTTTGCCGCTGTTAGCCCAAACGGTGCTCTTTGACGTATTCCCGCAAGGCTTCGTCCATCCGGGTTTGCCAGCCTTCGCCGGTTGCACGGAAGGT
>JBAQND010000062.1:0-5879 GCA_049303455.1 Thiobacillus sp. | reverse complement strand
GGTCGCCGGGATGACGGGTCTGCACATCGGTCGCCAGCACCGGGTCGGTGGGCGCCAGGATCGCGCCGAGCAAGATGCCCGCGCCCAGTGGTAGGCCAAGCAAATAATAGGCAAAGGCGGCGACCAGTCCGACGCTGACCGCCATTGATACCGATGCCAGCAAAATCGGCGTGCGCCAACGGGCGAAGCTGAACGGCACGGGCATTTTGACGCCGGCGGAAAACAGCGAAATCAGCACGACCACTTCGGTCAGCACTTCCAGCAGCGCCGATTCCTGGAGCGGGTTGAAGTGAAACAGATTGAGGACCGTCGGCCCGACCAGCAGCCCCACGGCGAGGTAGACAATCGCCGGGGTGACCGGCAGGCGCTGGAGCATCGGAGCCGTCAAGCCCCTGGCGAGCAGCAAGCCGCCCACGAGCAAAAACCATTGTGCGTTAGTCATGGATCGTTCGGTTCATTTTGTTTTCAGCGCTAAATAGCTACTTTTGCAGTGTAACTGGCGGTGAATTCGCCTGGCATGACGCGACGCTCCACCACGCCTTGGATGTGGCTGGCGTAATTCGTCGCGTGTACTTGATCAACGTCGGTTTTATTCAGCGTAATCGAATCCAAGATCTTCTGGTGTACGCCACCGTACAGACGTCCCCGCGCTGCCCGCCTAATGTGCTGTGGCGATGAGCGCATTCATTCGATGACGCCCAGCAGCGGGAAATGACCATGCTGTTGGATCCGGCGCGGCTTGTCAAAAATCGTCTGGTGCCTATAACGCCCACTCGGACACACTCAACACACGCCGGTAGCCGGCAGGCCGGCGTGACTCATTTAGGAGGTCGATCATGAGCAAAGTGAAGACAACGGATCTTTCTGGAAAACGCAAACCGGGAAAAGGCTCACCCCCGGCCGGAGGCAGCCAACAGGCTGCCGGCGGCGAGCTGCACCAGGTCGCGGGTGGCGAGCACCCAGCGCTCACCACCAACCAGGGCCTCGCCCTTTCCGATAACCAAAACTCGCTCAGGGCCAACCCGCGCGGCCCCACGCTGCTGGAGGATTTTATCCTCCGCGAAAAAATCACCCATTTCGACCACGAGCGGATTCCCGAGCGTATCGTTCACGCGCGCGCAACAGGCGTGCATGGATTCTTCGAGCTGACTGCCTCGCTGAAGCAATACACCACCGCCAGGATTCTCACCGAGGTCGGTGAGAAAACGCCTGTATTTACGCGCATATCGACCGTCGCAGGCGGCGCGGGTTCGGTCGATACACCGCGTGACGTGCGCGGATTTGCCGTCAAGTTTTACACCAAGGAAGGCAACTGGGATCTGGTCGGCAACAATGTCCCGGTTTTCTTCATTCAGGACGCGATCAAATTCCCCGATCTCATCCATGCCGTCAAGATGGAACCCGACCGCGGCTTTCCGCAATCGGCAACCGCGCACGACACCTTCTGGGATTTCATTTCGCTCACGCCTGAATCCATGCACATGGTGATGTGGATTATGTCGGATCGCACCCTGCCGCGCTCGCTGCGGATGATCGAAGGCTTTGGTGTGCACAGCTTCCGCCTGATCAACGCCGCCGGCGAATCGACCTTCGTCAAATTCCACTGGCGTCCCAAGCTCGGCCTGCAGTCCACCATCTGGGACGAGACCGTCAAGATTTCCGGCGCGGATCAGGACTTCCACCGCCGCGACATGTTCGACGCCATCGCGGCCGGTAATTTCCCCGAGTGGGAATTCGCGGTGCAGCTGTTCACGCAGGAGCAGGCGGACCGCTTCCCATTCGATCATCTGGATGCGACCAAGCTGATTCCGGAAGAACTGGTGCCGCTGAAAGTGATCGGCCGCATGGTGCTGGATCGCTGGCCGAACAATTTCTTCGCTGAAACCGAACAGGTGGCTTACTGTCCTTCGCATGTCGTGCCGGGCATCGATTTCTCGAACGATCCGCTGCTGCAGGGCCGGTTGTTCTCCTACCTCGACACCCAGCTTTCGCGCCTGGGTTCGCCCAATTTCCACCAGATCCCGGTCAACGCGCCGAAGTGCCCATTCGCCAATCATCAACGCGACGGCCATATGCAGATGGCGCAACCGGCCGGCCGGGTCGCCTATGAGCCCAACTCCCTGTCCGACAACTCGCCCCGTGAAACGCCCCAGGGCTTTCACAGCGCCGCCATCACGGAAACCGGCGAGAAAGGTCGCATCCGCGCCGAGAGCTTCGCCGACCACTACAGCCAGGCGCGGCAGTTCTATCTCAGCCAGACGGCGTACGAACAGGCGCATATCGCCTCGGCGCTGGTATTCGAGCTTTCCAAGGTCGAACATCCGCATATACGTGTCGCCATGGTTGGCCACCTGCTTCATATCGAAAAGGATCTGGCCAGGCGGGTCGCTGCGGGCCTTGGTCTGGACACGATGCCCGATGTGCCGGTGGCGGCCGCACCCGTGAAGAAGATGCCACCTTCGCCTGCATTGCAGATTATCGGCAAGATGAAAGACACGCTCGCAGGGCGTGCGGTCGGCATCCTGATTGCGGACGGCTCGGACGGCGCCGCCATCAAGAAGATCAAAAAGGCCGCGATCGATGCGGGCGCCAGCGTAAAAATCATCGCCCCCAAGGTGGGCGGTGCGCAGCTGGCCGATGGCTCGATGCTGGCGGCGGATGGACAGCTGGCGGGTACGCCTTCCGTGCTGTTCGACGCCGTCGCCGTCATCCTCTCCGACAAAGGCGCAAAGGCTTTGTCGATGGAAGGCGCCGCGATCGACTTCGTGCGCGATGCCTTCGGTCACCTCAAGGCCATCGCCGTCGACAAAGGGGGGCAGGCGCTGTTGAAAACAGCGAATGTCGGACAGGACGCAGGCGTCGTGGATGCCAACGACAGGAACGCATTTATTGCTGCGGCCAAGACGCGCCAATGGGACCGGGAAAAATCCGTTCGGACCCTGGCATGAAAGCAATGCAAAGAATCAGGAAAAATTCCAACTCTGAAAGAAAGGAAGCGCGCTATGCGTAACAAAGAAGAAGGAAAGATAGGGTGGATTTTGCTTTGGCTCGTGGGAATCCCGGTCCCGATCTTGCTGGTGTTGTATCTCCTGCGTGGATGCACCTGAGGCGGCCTGTTGCAAAAGATACTCGCTAACGTAGTGATGGCATTAGGGAACTCACTCAGCTTGCGCCCGCAGTAGATGACGGTGACATCGAGGGTGAGGGGCTGGATAGCTGAGCGGGCGTGCTGGACGATGATGCGAGGTCGACGACACCCTGGTGCCGATCGGCGCCGCGGCGCTCAGCTCAGCGAAGCTGGTCAGGAGCGCGACCCTGAAAATCTACCCGGGGGTGCACACACGGCTCCGCATCCACCGGTTGAATTCGCAGGCATTTCTCAGCACCTGAGGGTTCGCCTGCACTTCAAAATGGACTACAAACAAGTTGCGGAGAATTTTTTTCAGAAAATGGCTTTTTCAACAATCTCGTTAGGTAGCCGAAACAGGAGGGCCGACCGCCTGTGTGTCTAGCCCTCCCTTGACCAAAAGGAGTAGGAACATGTACAGAAAAGCACTTTTTGTCGCTGGTATCGCCCTAGCGCTACCCATCATAAGTGTTGCGCAAAACCCCGCCGTCGAAGACTTCCCCACGCTGACCAAACGTCTTCAAGCGGAGAAACCGAAGTTCGAGCAGCGCCAACAGGCCTTGCTCGCAGAGCGCTATGACCTCGCTGACCGGCCGACCAAGGGAACGGCCATGTCGCGCGGCAAGCCGGTTCAAGATGGCGTGCGCGTCAAGTTGCCCAATGGCATGACCTGGGAGAAACTCGCCGCCTTGTCGCCGGAGGAAGTCAGGGAAAAGCAGCTCTGGCCGGCCGGCTTTCTGCCGTTACCGCATCCCCACCACGAAGCGGGCGGCATGATCTTCCCCAAATTCCTCATCGAGGAAACGAAGAAGCAGACTGATCGGGATCTGACTCGCTTCGACCTCGACTTCGACTTGCCGGATCATTTCCTGCCCGAGTTCCCGGCACCGATCTATCTGACGACGCGGCCGGATCTGGGCGACGTCTCGCAAGGAAAACTGGTGACGCTCGGCAACTTCAACGAATTGTTCAAAGACATCCTCAATCCCAAGCAACTCGAAGGATTGCGCTTGCTGGTCACGCCGTTTCCCCAGCAGCAGTTCAACGCCACCGAAGACCGCCGCAGCTTGAAGGCCTCTCAGGGCGTTGCCTGCTTGGACTGTCACGCTAACGGCCATACGAACGCCTCCACCCATACGGTTGGTGACATTCGGCCTAACGAGCATCGCCATCGGATCGACACGCCGTCGCTACGCGGCTTGAACGTTCAGCGCCTGTTCGGTTCCCAGCGTGCCCTGAAAACCGTGGAGGACTTCACCGAGTTCGAGCAGCGTGCCGCCTACTTTGACGGCATCCCGGCCGACGCGGCGCGTAAAGGCACCAACGTCCTCGAACGCGGCAGCCAGGTGCATTTCATGGCGGAGTTTCAGGCACTGCTGGACTTCCCGCCTGCGCCCACGCTTAACGTCTTCGGCAAACTCAATCCTGCCAAAGCCAGCGAGAGCGAAATGCGCGGCCAGAATGTCTTCTTCGGCAAGGGCCAGTGCGCGACCTGCCACACTCCGCCGTACTACACCGACAACCTCATGCACAACTTGAGGGCAGAGCGCTTCTTCAAGACGGTCACGATCAATGGTCGCAAGGCGTCGGCCGACGGCCCGATCAAGACCTTCCCGTTGCGCGGCATCAAAGACTCGCCGCCGTATCTTCACGATGACCGCCTGCTGACGCTGGATGACACGGTGGAGTTCTTCAATCTCGTGCTGGAATTGAAGCTGAATGAACAGGAGAAGAAGGATCTGGTGGCATTCATGCGGGTACTGTAGGTCACCCTGGCTTGAGCGAGCATGAGAGGTCGATGATAAAAAAGGGGACAAGCAGTTGGCACGATCACGACGCAAGACGGTACGCAGATCTATTACAAGGACTGGGGGCAGGTCAGCCTGTGGTGTTCAGCCACGGCTGGCCCCTCAGCGCGGATAGCTGGGAGGCGCAGATGCTGTTTCTGGCCGCCCACGGCTATTGCTACATTGCCCATGACCGGCGCGGCCATGAGCACGGTGCGCCGGCGTATGTTACTTGCCATGGCGCTTACGGTGAAGGCGTTCCGGCGAATGGATTCCCCAAGCTCGCCTGACTAAATGCCGGATATCTGTGGACACAACTTGATGCATTCGCGAATGGCCAGCGCATCAATGCAATGATGGCACCCGTCGCCCAAACGCTAAGCCGTGTGGCGTAGGACTTTGCCGTCATCGCGGCGACTAACATTTAAGGTACAAAAAATGCAAAAGCACAGGGTGGTCTTTGAACTAAATGTTGACGGCGCAGAACAGTGGCAGGGGATACTCAACAACGTTGAGAACTTGCAGAAAGCGTTCGGGAACGAGCCCGCTGAAATAGAGGTCGTAGCACACGGCAAAGGCTTGGGACTGATCTTGAAGACGAACGAAGCGATGCGGGAACGGCTCCAATCGGTCTCCGGCGCGGGCGTGCGTTTCACCGCCTGCGAGAACACGATGCGACGCATGAACCTGAAGATGGAAGACCTGATGACGTTCGCCACAACAGTCGATTCTGGCGTGGCTGAAGTGGTGCGTAAGCAGGAAGCCGGGTGGTCTTACATCAAGTCAGGTTCGTAATCAGGATAACGTCATGGCCCAACAACGGCAGCAAGCAATGATAGGTGTGGTCCCGGTCGATCATGGCTTTGCGCTCAGCAATCCCGCCTTGGTGAGCGCGCGTTCTAAAAAATCATTCTCCAGCGCCAGTTGGCCGATCTTGGCGTGCAGCGGAACCAGATCGACCGGCT
>JBAQND010000061.1:0-18171 GCA_049303455.1 Thiobacillus sp. | reverse complement strand
TAACGTCGGCTTCGTATATGCCGGAGTACATGCCGGAGAAGAGCGCATCCATCTTCACCTGGGCGGCGTTGACCATCTGCCGGATGGGCCGCAGGGGATGGTCGGCTGGCACGAAGTCTTCCAGCTTGCGCACGGTGAAGGTGCCGGATCCGCGCATGAAGGGGGGCTCTGGACGGGCGGCTCTGGATGGGCAATGAATCGGTAGCAGTTTAACTTCTGACGGCAGAGGAAGGTCGCCGGCCGGGGAGTATTTCAGCAGCCTGTTAGTAGCCTGTTAAAGGTCATTGGGCTGTTCGGCAATGATCAGGGTGTCTTCACACAGTCTGCCACGAGGGCGCCCTTCATGTTGAATTCTTGCGCCCGACCTTTCCCTTGATTCACGCCAAAAAAGTGCGATTGTGCACCAAAACAATGCTCAGCCCATCCCTCGCGGACAGGCGTGAAATCACTATCGCTTTATATTCATGTAGATAAAAGATTGAAGTGCCATGGCACGGCGGTTGCTTATAGTTAGTCGAATATTACGAATATTCACTTCGGTAATACCACTCATCCAAGGAGCCCAGCATGAATGTGAAGCACATCAGAAGCACCCTGAAGACGCTGTTGACCCGGCTGGTGATTCCCGCCGTCACGGCCATGGCCCTTTCGGCCCATGCTGCCCAACCCCTCAAGGTCGGCTACAGCGACTGGCCGGGCTGGGTGGCGTGGCAGGTGGCCATCGACAAGGGCTGGTTCAAGGAGGCGGGCGTGCCCGTCACCTTCGAGTGGTTCGACTACTCCGCGTCCATGGATGCCTTCGCGGCTGGCAAGATCGACGCCGTCACCATGACCAACGGCGATGCGCTGGTCACCGGCGCCGCCGGCGGCAGGAGCGTGATGGTCATGTTGACCGACTACTCCAACGGCAACGACATGATCATCGGCAAGCCGGGCGTGCGTTCCATCAAGGCCCTCAAGGGCAAGAAGGTCGCGGTTGAATTGGGCTTCGTCGAGCACCTGCTGCTGCTGAACGGCCTGAAAAAAGCGGGCATGAAGGAGTCCGATGTCACGCTGGTGAACGCCAAGACCAATGAGATGCCGCAGATGCTGGCCTCGGGTGACGTCGCCGCCGTGGGGGCCTGGCAGCCGGTCGCCGGACAGGCCATGAAGTCCGTGCCGGGCGCCAAACCCATCTACACGTCTGCCGACGAACCCGGTCTGATCTATGACGTGCTCGCCGTGAATCCCGCCAGCGCCAAGCAGCGCCGCGCTGAGTGGATCAAGGTCGTGAAGGTGTGGGACCGTGTCGTGAAATACATCAACGACCCCAAGACCCAGCCCGATGCCGTGAAGATCATGGCGGCTCGCGTCGGCGTTTCACCCGAGACTTATCTGCCCCTGCTTAAGGGCACCAAGCTGTTGAGCCTGGACGAGGCAAAGAAGATCTACATCAAAGGGAGCGGTTTCAAGACCTTGTATGGTTCTTCCAAGATTGCGGATGAATTCAACGTCGCCAATGACGTCTACAAGGCCGCCCAAGACCTGGATAGCTATCTGGATGCGTCCTTTACCTTCGCCAAGTAAACCTTTACAGCCTCGGATGACAGCGGAGATGGGCATGATTGCCAAATGGATCGGGGCTGACGCGGGTAGCGACGCGCGCAGGCGCACCCTGCTGGGCGTCGGTTCTTTTCTGCTGCCGTTGCTGGTCTGGTGCCTGGTGAGTTATGTCCCATTCATCTGGCACCCCAAGGTTCAGATTACCGTTCCCGGCGGCGTCGACTACTTTCAGGCCGGCATGCTGGTGGATTCGTCCCAGTTCGAGGACGAAGCCGCCTACGCGCGGGAGGAGAACCTGGCCCCCCCGGCCGGCAAACCGTCCAACCCCATTTACCTGCCGGCGCCGCATGAAGTGGCGAAGGCGTTCTACACCGGCTTCGCCAAGCCGCCCGCGCAGAAGGACGCGCCCTGGTTGCACGAGAGCCTGTGGCACAGCATCCAGATCATTTTCTGGGGCTTCCTGATCTCCTCGGTCATTGGCGTGCCCCTCGGCATCCTGGCCGGGACCTATACAACATTCGCCCGTCTGAGCGAGCCCTTCATCGAATACTTCCGCTACCTGCCGGCGCCGGCCTTTGGCGCCCTGGCGGTGGCGATCCTGGGCATCTACGACGGCCCCAAGATCGCGATCATCGTCATCGGCACCCTGTTCCAGCAGGTGCTGATCATCGCCAACACCACGCGCAAGCTGGAGGCCACCCTCATCGAGGCGGCGCGCACCCTGGGCACGCGCGGGGTGAAACTGCTGACCAAGGTGGTGGTGCCGGGCATCCTGCCCGACCTCTACCGCGACCAGCGCATTCTGCTCGGCTGGGCCTGGACCTACCTGATCGTGGCCGAGCTGATCGGCACCAGTTCCGGCATCACCTTCTATATCACCCAGCAGGCCCGCTACCAGCATTTCGACAACGTCTACGCCGCGATCATGATCATCGGCATCATCGGCTTCGGCACCGACCTGATTCTGGGCCGGCTCGGCCGCCGCCTGTTCCCCTGGGACCGCACACAGGATCGCCGCTGAGGACGCACGCCATGAACCCGAACACCCTGCCCAGCTACCTGGACCAGTCGGAGGCCGTGAAGGCGCGCTTCGACAGGATCAACCAGCGTGAAACCATTCTCGAGGTGCGCGACCTCGGCAAGCGCTTCCGCACGCCGCAGGGCGAAGTCGAGGCGCTGCGCGGCATCGATTTCAGCGTCCGCCGCCGCGAATTCGTCTGCGTCATCGGCCCCTCCGGGTGCGGCAAGTCGACCCTGATCCGCATCCTCGCGGGTCTGGAAAGCCACACCGCCGGCGACGTGCTGCTCGACGGCAAGCCGGTCAAAGGCCCCGGTCAGGATCGCGGCATGGTGTTTCAGGGGTATTCGCTGTTCCCCTGGCTGACGGTGAAACAGAACGTGATGTTCGGGCCAAAGATAAAAGGCCACAGCAAGGATGAGGCCGAACGCGATGCCCGGACCTGGCTGGAACTGGTCGGCCTGGAAAAGTTCGCCGACGCCTATCCGCATCAACTTTCCGGCGGCATGCGCCAGCGCGTCGCCATCGCCCGCGCGCTGGTCAACCAGCCGCGCATCCTGTTGATGGACGAGCCCTTCGGCGCGCTCGACGCCCAGACCCGCTCGAAGATGCAGTCGCATCTGATCGACATCTGGAAAAACATCGACATCACGGTGCTGTTCATCACCCACGATCTCGACGAGGCGATCCACCTGGCCGACCGCATCCTGGTGCTGAAAGCGCATCCCGGCGAGGTGCAGGAAGTGATCGAGGTGCCGGTGCCGCGTCCGCGCTCGCCGGGCCAGTTCAACTCGCCGGAATTCCGCGCCACCAAGGCGCGGCTGGAGCAACTGATCCATCCGGCGCCGGAGCCCCTGCCGGAAGACGAACAGGCGGTGAAGCCGCACATGATCCGTTTCACCAACGTTGCGGATAACGTGGAGTAAGCCCCAATGACTGCTGACACCATGCGCTGGTCCGATCTCACCTGGTCCGAAATCCCCGACGTGCTGGCCCGCTGCGGCCAGGCCGCCATGCTGCCGGTGGGCGCCACCGAGCAGCACGGCCCGCATCTGGGTTGCGGCGTCGATTTCGTGATCGCCGAGCAGCTGTGTGCGGCCGTCGCCGCGCAGACCGGCGTGCCGATGCTGCCGACGCTGCCGTACGGCTGTTCGCTCGGCCACAGCCGGCGCTGGCCCGGCACGCTCGCGCTGCAGCCGGTCACGCTGATCCAGCTGGTCAAGGAAATCGGCGACTGGGCGTATCACAGCGGCATCCGCCGCCTGTTCATCGTCAACGCCCATGTCACCAACGCCGCGCCGCTGCGCTGCGCGCTGGAGATGCTGCGCGCCGAGCACGACGACCTGATGGTTGCAGTGATCAATACCGCGACCGTCAGCGAGCGGGTGCGCCAGTTCCACTTCGCCGACGCCGACGACTGGCATGCCAACGACGCCGAGGCCTCGATCATGCTGGCCATCGCCCCCGAGGGCGTGCGTCCGGACAAGCTGCTGGATGCCGACGATCCGGACCGCACCTGCGGCTGCGTCTTCGCCCACCCGGTCAACCGCACCAGCCTCAACGGCGTCACCGGCACACCCAGCCTCGCCACGGCGGAAAAAGGCGCGCGCTGGTTCGACTGGCTGGTGGCCGACCTTGCCGCACTGATTCAAAAGGGCAGCGTCGAGACGCCGCCGCTCGACCATTCCTATTTCGGGGACGCCGTCCCCGCCACACCAACCCGATAGACAAGGACGCATCATGAATACGATCGACGACACTACCGTACTGGAAAAACCGGACACCAGCGCCCACCCCCAGGCAGAGGCGGCGGCGCAGTTGCAGCGCGAGCTGACCGACAAGGGCGTGAAATACTGCATTGGCGCCTACGTCGACATCCACGGCGTGCCCAAGGCCAAGGTGGTGCCGATCGGCCATCTCGGCCAGATGGCCCGGGGCTCCGAGCGCTACACCGGCTACGCGCTGGACGGCCTCGGCCAGGCGCCCAATGACGACGAGCTGACGTCGGTGCCGGACCTCGATCGCGCCATCCAGCTGCCCTGGGAACCGAAGATCGCCTGGATTCCGGCCGACAACCACTTCCAGGGCAAGCCCTATGCACTCAACACCCGGGTCGCGCTGAAGAACCAGCTGGCCGAGGCGGCCAGGCTCGGATACGGCATGAACCTGGGCATCGAGTGCGAAATTTTCCTGTTGAAGCAGAACGCCGACGGCAGCCTGTCGGTGCCGGTCGCCGACGACAAGCTGACCAAGCCCTGCTACGACGTGCGCGGCTTCGTCGACAACTTCTCCTGGCTCGACAAGGTGGCCACCTCCATCAACGACCTCGGCTGGGATCTGTATTCGTTCGACCATGAGGACGCCAACGGCCAGTTCGAGTTCGATTTCAACTACGCCGACGCCCTGACCACCTGCGACCGTCTAACCTTTTTCCGCTTCATGGCCAAGCACTACGCCAAGGAAGAAGGCCTGCTCGCCACCATGATGCCCAAGCCCTTCGCCGACAAGACCGGCAACGGCGCCCACTTCAACATGTCGATCTACGACCTCGCGACCGGCAAGAACCTGTTCGCCTGCGCGCCCGAGGACGACCCCCACGGCATCGGCCTGACCCCGCTCGGCTATAGCTTCGTCGCCGGCATCCTCAAGCACGGCCGCGCCCTGTGCGCGGTGTTCGCGCCTACGGTGAACAGCTACAAGCGCCTGGTCCGTCGCGGTGCGATGAGCTACTTCTCCTGGGCGCCGGTGTTCAATTCCTGGGGGTCCAACAACCGCACCAATTCGGTCCGCATTCCGTCCGGGGGCGGCCGCTGCGAATCGCGCAACGCCGATGGCGCGGTCAATCCCTATCTGGCGGCCACGCTGGCGCTGGCCGCCGGCCTCGAAGGGATCCGCGAGGGGCTCGATCCGGGCAACCCGAATGAAGACAACCTGTACGCCATCGGCGACGACGAGCGGCGCGCGCGCGGCATTGAGTTCCTGCCGCAGACCCTGCAGGAGGCGGTCGGCGCCTTCGCCGCCGACCCGCTGGTCGAGGCCACCTTGGGCAAGGGGCTGCGCGACGAGTTCATCCGCTATAAAACCGAAGAGTGGGAGGCCTATCACCTGTCGGTCAGCAAGTGGGAAGTGGAACGCTACAGCTACATGTTCTGAAGCCGGGACCGGACCGACCATGACGACGAAAACCGGAAGCGACAGGGTCTCCAGCCTGGTCAGCCGCATCAGCGTTTCGCTGCCGCCCGACCTGCTGGCCGAACTGGACGGCATGGTTGCAGGCCGTGGCTACGACAGCCGTTCGCAGGCGATCGGCGAGATGGTCAACTACCAGCTGGCCGAGCACAAGCGCAGCCTCGGCAACGAGGTCATGGCGGGCACGCTCACCCTGCTCTACAACCGCGCCACGCGCGGCCTGCAGGGCAAGCTTGCGGATATCCAGTACCAGCACGTCGCCGAGGTCATCAGTTCGCTGCATGTGCACCTGACCGAGGACCAGATGCTGGAGGTGATCCTGGTCCAGGGGCCGGCCATCAAGCTTCAGGCCATCGCCAATGAAATGATCGCCCAGCGCGGCGTCATCACCGGCCGGCTGCAACTGCTGGCGGCGGTCATTCCGCCGCTGCACGCGCCGGCGGACGAAAAGGAAATGTAATGGACCATCACGCGCTTGCCCCCGACAACCCGCCGGCTTCGGCACCGGTCGACACGCCCGAGCACTGGCGCCGTTTCGCGCCCGACCTCGCGGCCGACACGGTGCTGTTCTCCGAGCGGGTGCCCGGCGGCGGTCATTGGTCCTACCGGCTGCCGCGCGGCACCACGCTGCGCATCACCGCGCTGGACGCCGGGGCCAACCTGTCGCTGGTGCTCTACTCGGCGCAGGAGAAACTGGAGCGCTACAACATGCCGGATTCGCTCAAGGCCCAGCACACCGCCCACTACACGCGCGGCCACGTGCTGATGAGCGACATGGGGCGGGCCATGGCGTCGATCACCGCCGACAGCCTGGGCTGGCACGACCCGCTCGGTTTATTGCTGGACAACCGTCTGATGCACGAGAAATACGGCGACCACGCCTACCAGGAAAACCGCAACGGCATGACCCGCTCCGGCCGCGACGGCCTGCTGATCGAGATCGGAAAATATGGCCTGGCCAAACGCGATCTGGTGGCGCCGGTGAATTTCTTCAGCAAGATCACGGTCGATGCGGAAGGCCGTTTCCGCTATGTGCCCGACCATGCCCAGGCCGGCGATTTTGTCGACCTGCGCATGGACATGGATGTGCTGGTCGCCTTTTCCACCGCGCCGCATCCGCTCAACCCGGCACCGGCCTACCCAGCGAGCAAGGTCGGCCTGGCTGTCTGGCGTTCCGGCCCGGCGCCGGTGGACGATTACTGTCGCGGCTTCCGCCCGGAAAATGCCCGCGCCCTGCGCAACACCGACATGCTCTATCTGGTTTAGGAGAACGGCCATGACCGCGACTGCCATACGCATCCAGGAAAGCACGCTGGCCCCCGAGGCCGCCGTGCTCGACCACACCCTGCCCGCAGGCGAGCCCTACCTGCTGGCGATCGAGAAAGGACAGACCCTGCGCATCGTCGACCTCGAAGGCAACCAGGCCGTCGACGTCATCTTCTACAACCGCGACGACGGCGCCGAGCACTACAGCGCCACCGAAACCCTGCTGCGCCAGGGCGGCATCTACCTGACCACGGGCTCGGTGCTGTACAGCGACGACGGCCATCCCATGCTCACCATCGTCGCCGACACCTGCGGCCGCCACGACACCCTGGGCGGGGCCTGCGCGGCCGAGAGCAACACGGTGCGCTACGCACTGCAGAAGAAGTTCATGCACAGCTGCCGCGACAACTACCTGACCGCGCTGCAGCACGCCGACATCGGACTCGGAAAGCGCGACCTGGTGCCCAACATCAATTTTTTCATGAACGTGCCGGTGACCGAGTCGGGCGAGCTGAGCTTCGCCGACGGCGTGTCGGCGCCCGGCAAATACGTCGAGCTGCGCGCCGAGATGAACCTGTGGATGCTGGTCTCCAACTGTCCCCAGCTGAACAATCCATGCAATGCGTACAACCCGACGCCGGCCCGCTTCCTGCTCTGGAACCCATAATCCATTCGGTCCGGGACGACCCATGCCGGCAATGAAAAGACGCGGGACGCCCCACACAGGTGACACATGTTCAAAAAAGTCCTGATCGCCAACCGCGGCGCCATCGCCTGCCGCATCATTCGCACCCTCCGCCAAATGGGGGTGAAATCGGTCGCTGTCTATTCGGAGGCGGACCGCCATTCGCTGCATGTTCGGCTCGCCGACGAAGCGGTGGAAATCGGCCCGGCGCCGGCGGCGCAGAGTTACCTGCGTGCCGACAAGATTCTTGACGCCGCCCAGGCCACCGGCGCCCAGGCCATCCATCCCGGCTACGGGTTTCTTTCGGAGAATCCCGGCTTCGCCGAGGACTGCGCCGCCGCCGGCATTGCCTTCATCGGCCCCAGCCCGGAGCAGATGCGCGCCTTCGGACTCAAGCACACCGCGCGCGACCTCGCCGAGCACAACAAGGTGCCGCTCTTGCCCGGCTCCGGCCTGCTGATTGATGCCGGCCACGCCCAGGCCGAAGCCGCGCGCATCGGCTACCCTGTGATGCTGAAGAGCACCGCCGGCGGCGGCGGCATCGGCATGCGCCTGATCTGGAGCGCCGGCGAACTGGTGGACGCCTTCCAGTCGGTCGAGCGTCTCGCGCGCGCCAACTTCAAGGAGGCCGGCATCTTCCTCGAGAAATACGTCGAGCACGCGCGCCACATCGAGGTGCAGATCTTTGGCGACGGCCGCGGCCACGTCGTGGCGCTGGGCGAGCGCGACTGCTCGGTGCAGCGGCGCAACCAGAAGGTCATCGAGGAAACCCCCGCGCCCGGCCTTACCGATGTGCAACGCGAGCAATTGCTCGCCACCGCCGTGCGCCTCGGCGAAGCCGTCGGCTACCGCTCCGCCGGCACGGTCGAATTCGTCTACGACACCTTGAGCGGCCAGTTCTACTTCCTGGAAGTGAACACGCGGCTGCAGGTCGAGCACGGCGTCACCGAGGAAGTCACCGGCGTCGACCTGGTCGAGTGGATGGTGAAAGAGGCCGCCAGCGAACTGGACTTGTCCGGCTTCAGGGCCGAACCCAGGGGTGCGTCGATGCAGGTTCGCCTCTACGCCGAAGACCCGGGCAAGGACTTCCAGCCCGCCGTCGGCGTGCTGACCGAAGTGGTATTCCCGCCGGACGCGCGCATCGAGACCTGGGTCGAGCGCGGCAGCGAGGTGCCGCCGTTCTATGATCCGATGGTCGCCAAGATCATCGTCAGGGGACGCGACCGCGCCGAAGCTTTGGAAAAAATGCAGCAGGCGCTGGCGAATACCCGCGTCGCCGGCATCGAGACCAACCTCGGCTACCTCGGCCAGATCGTGCGCGACGACACCTTCATGGAAGGCCGCCAGACCACGCGTTATCTGAATGCCTTCCACTACCGCCCGGTGACGATCGACGTCATCGAGCCCGGCGTGCAGTCGAGCATCCAGGACTGGCCGGGCCGCACCGGCTACTGGGACGTTGGCGTGCCGCCGTCTGGACCGATGGACGCGCTGGCCCTGCGCCTCGCCAACCGACTCGTCGGCAATGCGGAGGGCGCGGCCGGACTCGAATTGACGGTGGCCGGCCCCACGCTGCGCTTCAACTGCGATGCGCGGATTGCGCTGGCCGGCGCCGACATGGGCGCCGAGCTTGACGGGCAGCCGCTCGCCAACTGGGTGGCACACGCGGTGAAGGCCGGTTCGATCCTGAAGCTCGGCGCGATCCAGGACACCGGCTGCCGCGCCTATCTCGCGGTGCGCGGCGGCTTCGACGTGCCGGATTATCTCGGCAGCAAGGCCACCTTCACCCTCGGCCAGTTCGGCGGTCACGCCGGGCGCACCCTGAGGGTCGGCGACGTGCTGCATCTCGCCCCGTCAGATCAAGGACAAGATGTTCCCCCCTTTAAAAAAGGGGGACAGGGGCGATTTAACAAGGCTTTCACCTCCGCAACGCCCGGCGAAATCCCCCCCAGCCCCCCTTCTGCAAAGGGGGGGGTAGGTCAGCGGTACGCGGATATCCCCGCCTACACCCACGCCTGGGAAATCGGCGTGCTCTACGGCCCGCACGGCGCGCCGGATTTCTTCACCGACGCCGACATCGACATGTTCTTCGCCACCGACTGGGAAGTGCATTACAACTCCAGCCGCACAGGGGTGCGCCTGATCGGTCCGCGCCCCGAATGGGCGCGCAAGGATGGCGGCGAGGCCGGCCTGCATCCGTCCAACATCCACGACAACGCCTACGCCATTGGCGCGGTCGACTTCACGGGCGACATGCCGGTGATCCTGGGTCCGGACGGCCCCAGCCTCGGCGGCTTCGTCTGCCCCGCCACCATCGTGCAGGCCGAACTGTGGAAGATGGGGCAGCTGCGTCCGGGCGACACGGTGCGCTTCAAGCGCTTGAGCCAGGGTGAGGCCGAGCGCATGGAAGCGGAACAGGATGCCGCCATCGCCCGCCTCGACGCTCCGGCTGCGTCTGCATTGATCGCAGATAACGGGCCGCTCGCCGAACCCGTGCTGCACCGCATCCCGGAATCCGACAATCCCGTCGCCGTGGTCTACCGCCGCGCCGGCGACAAGTACCTGCTCGTCGAATACGGCCCGCTGGTGCTCGACCTCAACCTGCGCTTCCGCGTCCACGCGCTGATGACGAAACTGCAAGCGGACGCCGTGCCGGGCATCCTCGACCTCACCCCCGGCATCCGCTCGCTGCAGCTGCACTACGACTCGCGCGTGCTGCCGCTGAGCAAACTGATGGCGCTGCTGCTGGCTGCGGAAAAGGCGCTGCCCGCGATCGAGGACATGCAGGTGCCGACCCGCGTCGTGCACATCCCGCTGTCGTGGGACGACGACGCCACCAAACTGGCGATCGAGAAATACATGCAGTCGGTGCGCAAGGACGCGCCGTGGTGTCCTTCCAACATCGAGTTCATCCGCCGCATCAACGGCCTCGACAGCATCGAGGAAGTGAAGCGCATCGTCTTCGACGCCAGCTACCTGGTGATGGGCCTGGGCGACGTCTACCTCGGCGCGCCGGTGGCCACCCCGGTCGATCCGCGCCATCGTCTGGTCACCACCAAGTACAACCCCGCCCGCACCTGGACCCCGGAAAACGCCGTCGGCATCGGCGGCGCCTATATGTGCGTGTACGGCATGGAAGGCCCCGGCGGCTACCAGTTCGTCGGCCGCACGCTACAGATGTGGAACCGCTGGCGGCAGACCGCCGACTTCACCGACGGCAAGCCGTGGCTGTTGCGCTTCTTCGACCAGGTGCGCTTCTTCCCGGTGAGCGAAGCCGAACTGCTGAAAATCCGCGAGGATTTCCCGCTTGGCCGTTATCAATTGAAAGTGGAAGAAACCAGCTTCAGCCTGCGCGAATACAACCGGTTCCTCGCCGACAATAGCGCATCCATCGCCGCCTTCAAGAACCAGCAACAGGCCTCGTTCGACGCCGAGCGCGAACGCTGGCGCGAAAGCGGCCAGGCCGAATACGCCAGCGACCTGACGGTGGCCGAGGCCGCGCCCGACAGCGAGCTTGACCTGCCAGCAAACGGCCGGGCGATCGCCAGCCACGTCGCCGGCAACGTGTGGAAGGTGGAAGTGGAGGCGGGCGCCGCAGTGAAGCAGGGCGACCCGCTCGTCATCGTCGAATCGATGAAGATGGAGTTCGCCGTGCTGGCGCCGTGCAACGGCAGCATCCACACAGTGTTCTGCCGCGAGGGCGGGCAGGTCTCGGCAGGACAGGACCTGCTGGTGCTGGTGAGCGAGTGAGGAATCGGAAATGAACATATCGCTCGACATCGCCACCCTGCGCCAGCGCTACCAGTCTGGCGAACTCACGCCGCTTGCACTGGTGGACGACATGCTCGACCGCATGGCCAGCGAAGACAGCCACCACGTCTGGATCAGCCGCCTCGACGCCGACGCCCTGCGGGCCTATGCAGGCAAACTTGAAGGCAGGGACATCGCGACGCTCCCGCTCTACGGCATTCCGTTCGCCATCAAGGACAACATCGATTTCGCCGGCCTGCCCACCACCGCCGGTTGCCCCGAATTTGCGTACACGCCGGAACGACACGCGACCGTCGTTGCGCGCCTGATCGACGCCGGCGCGATTCCCCTCGGCAAGGCCAACCTCGATCAGTTCGCCACCGGCTTGAACGGCACCCGCTCGCCCTACGGCGCCTGCCGCAACGCCTTCGACCCCGACTTCATTTCCGGTGGCTCCAGTTCCGGCTCGGCTGTCGCCGTGGCGCTCGGCCTGGCGAGCTTCTCGCTCGGCACCGATACCGCCGGCTCCGGCCGCGTGCCGGCCGCGTTCAACAATCTGGTGGGCCACAAGCCGAGCTGCGGCGCGCTGTCCACCCACGGCGTGCTGCCCGCCTGCCGTTCGCTCGACGCGGTGTCGATCTTCGCGTTGACCGCCGAGGACGCCGAGCGCGTGCTGGCGGTCGCCGCCGGCTTCGACGCTGACGACGAATACTCGCGCCCGCTGGCGCCGCACGGCTTCGACTTCGGCCGCGCGCCCGGTTTCCGTTTCGGCGTGCCGCTGCAGAAGGACCTGGAATTCTTCGGCAACGCCGAGGCCGAGCGGCTGTTCGAAGCAGCGGTGGACAGGATGGAATCGCTCGGCGGCACGCCGGTGGCGGTCGACCTCGCCCCCTTCCTCGACACCGCGCGCCTGCTCTACGGCGGCCCCTGGGTCGCCGAGCGCTACCTCGCCATCCGCGACTTCTTCGACGCGCAGCCCGACAAGGTCTTTCCGCCGGTGCGCGAGATCATCGGCGGCGGCCGCGACATCAGCGCCGCCGACACCTTCGCCCACCTCTACAGGTTGCGTGCGTTCAAGCGCGTGTGCGATGCGGTGTGGAACGACATCGACGTCATGCTCACCCCCACCGCCGGCACGATCTACCGCGTGGATGAGATGCGGGCCGACTCCATTCGCCTCAACGCCAACCTCGGCTATTACACCAATTTCATGAACCTGCTCGATCTGGCCGCCACCGCCGTGCCCGCCGGCTTCCAGCACGACGGTCTGCCGTTCGGCGTCACCCTGATCGCGCCGCCGCACCAGGATGGCCCGCTGCTGCACCTGGCGTCGAAGATGCAGCGGGCGCTGGGCGGCAAGCTGGGTGCCGGCGCTCACGCGTTGCCGCCTGCCGAGCCGTTGAATCTATTGCCTGATGGCCAGGTGCGTGTCGCCGTCGTCGGCGCCCACCTCAGCGGCCTGCCGCTGAATGGTCAACTGATCGAGCGCCACGCGCGCCTGGTGGCAGCGACGCAAACCGCGCCCCAATATCGTCTCTACGCGCTGCCCGATGGCAAGCGTCCCGGTCTCATCCAGGTATCGGATGGCGGCGCCGCCATCGCCTGCGAAGTGTGGGAAATGCCCGCCAGCCAGTTCGGTTCTTTCGTCGCGGGCATTCCCGCGCCGCTCGGCATCGGCAAGCTGGCGCTGGCCGATGGTTCGGTGGTGAACGGGTTCATCTGCGAGGGGATCGGTGTTGCCGATGCGCGGGACATCACGGAATACGGCGGTTGGCGCGGTTGGCTGGCCCAGCGGGGGAGGCTGAAACCCGGCATCGCCTGAATCGGGCGGGATGGGTCAGATGAAGACGGTCACACCTTCCTGGCTGGGTTGCCTGTGTCGGTAGTAAGCGACGAATTGATCTTTCGGCAGCGGATGCGAATAGTAATATCCCTGAAAAATCGGGCAGTCGTGATGCGTGAGGAATTCGAGCTGCCCTTCGGTTTCGACGCCCTCCGCCACGATGCTCAGCTTGAGAATGCTGGCCATTTTGAGGATGGTGGTCACCATTGCCCGGTCGCCATCCTGATGGGTCAGGGCATGGATGAAGGCGCGGTCGATCTTGATCTCGTCGAGCGGCAGCCGGTTCAGGTTGCTGAGGGACGAATAGCCGGTTCCAAAATCGTCCATTGAAAAACGGATGTTCGATTCCTTCAGGCGGTTCATGATCAGAATGGCGCGGTCGATGTCCTCGGCAACGATGGATTCCGTGATCTCGAACACGAGCTTGCGGCTCAACGCGTCGTCGATGTGACGTTCGACCATCTCCCCGACCAGCGTCACGAAGTTGTGATGGGTGAGTTGTCGCATGCTGATGTTGATCGAGAACTGCACAATTTCGATGCCGTCGTCGCGCCATTCGCGCAGCGTCCTGAATCCGGTTTCGAGGATATGCGTGCCGAGTTCGATAATCAGTCCGGTCTGTTCCGCGATGGGGATGAACTGGATGGGCGGGACCGGACCGAGTGTCGGACTGGTCCAGCGTGCCAGGGTTTCGGCGCCAATAATGCGGCCTTCGCGGTTCAGCTGTGGCTGGTAATGAAGCGTGATTTCATGGTTGGCCAGTGCGAAGTGGAGCAGACGTTCAATTTCAAGGTGGCGCTCGACCCGCTGGGACAGTTCCTCATTGAACATGAAGACCCCGTCGCGCCCCTTCGCCTTGACCTCGTACATCGCGATATCCGCTTCCTTGATGAAGCGGTTGGCGTTGTGGTTGGCGTCGCGGCCGCTGATGATGCTCACGCCGATGCTGGCGCTGATGCAAATGTGGTGTTGGTCTACAACGTAGCTTTCCTTCAGCTTCAGGATGAGCTGCCCGGAGATGTCGAGCGCGGCGCGTTCACAGTCTTCCCTTTTGGCAAAGCTGCCACCGGAAATGATGAATTCGTCGCCGCCCAGGCGCGCAACAACGCAGGATTCCGGAACCTGCCGACGAACCGTGTCACGACACTTTCCAGCAGTCGGTCGCCGACATCGTGTCCCAGGGAATCATTGACCGTCTTGAAGTGGTCCAGGTCGATGAGCAACAGAAAAGCGAATACACCGCGCTCGCTCAGCGTGTTCATCCGTTTCTGCAGGTGGTCGATGAAGTGAAGTATTGCCGGTTATTCAGCCCCCCAAGCGCGTCGTGTGTCGCTTGATGGTTGGCCTGCGCATCAATAGCTGGTTGGTGCTGTTGGCTGCATAGAGCAGCACCCAGGTGAGGGCGCACGCAAAGGCCGTGAGGATAAAGGCCGTGAGGATGTAGCCATACCATTCGCCGACAATGAAAAAGTAGATGATCAGCGGGACCATCAGCAGGATGATGGTCGGCCGGTAG
This sequence comes from Thiobacillus sp., assembly GCA_049303455.1. Taxonomy (GTDB): domain Bacteria; phylum Pseudomonadota; class Gammaproteobacteria; order Burkholderiales; family Thiobacillaceae; genus Thiobacillus. The sequence goes on along the minus strand of JBAQND010000061.1, from coordinate 3,362 downwards.
CGGCGTCGGTCAGAAGCCAGCAGGGTCGATGCCACGACGGCGGCGCCGATTTCCGTGAAGACGGTGATGTAATGCAGCTTGTTGGCGTCCTGCCGCACATAGAGCAGGAAAATCAGCACCCAAAGCAGGAAAGCACGCGTACATGAACCCGGCGCATTGCTGATAGCAGCGATCCCGCCGCCGCTCGCTCATCGTGTCGAAGTCGAAATTGCGATAGATCCGGGCACCCCAGATTGAGCCAGATTGAGGTGGCGATCATCAGCATATACCGGACGAGCGCGGGCATCAGCACATCGTTCAGCCAGCCGAGCAACAGATAGCCAAGCCCTGGAACAAGCGATAGAACGATGAATACAGGGATCTGACGGTGCGGAAAACCGTGGAAGCGCTTGTCTTTCATGTAACTGTTATCGGCGCATCGTGCAGTTTCATCGTGCAGTTTATTGATGCGCAGACGCGAAAAGCGGGGACGTCTCTTCCGATCCGCAGTCCGGTTTGGCTTGAAAGCGCCGCCGGACGGCTACTGCATCTGACGGGCACCTGCCGGTGCGCCGCCGCCGCCTCGCCTATCGCGCATCGCCCGCGCCCATATTCAGCGCCCCTTCCTTGAACGCCTTGAACGCGGTCTGGTAATAGGCCACGGCCTCGTCGCGCAGGCGCGGCTCCGGCGCGGTGGGGGTGGCGTCGCCGTTGGCGTCGATGCGGAAGGTGTCGACCCGTTGCTTGGGGCCGAGCACGACCAGCGTGCCCGCCTTCAGGTAACCGAGTTCCTGATAATTGCTGATGAAGGCGCGGCGGTTTTCCTCGCGCTGCTCGAACAGCGACTGGCCGAAGAAGTGTTCGTCGCCGGGCAGGCCCATCGCATCCAACAGCGTCGGCGGAATGTCGATCTGGCTGGCCAGGCCGTCGTCCCGGCCGGACGCGAGCAATGCCGGCGCGTAGAAAATCATCGGGATGTGATAGCCCGCCACCGGCAGCTTGGTCCTGCCGGCGGCGGAGGCGCTATGGTCGGCGACGATGACGAACAGGGTTTCGTCGAACCAGGGCTTGTTGCGCGCCTGGTCGATGAAGTGGCCGATCGCGTAATCGGTGTATTTCACCGCGCCCTCGCGTTTGCCTGGCGAGGCGATGTCGATGCGGCCATCCGGGTAGGTAAAGGGCCGGTGGTTGGAGGTGGTCATGATCTGCGCCAGGAAGGGCTTGCCGGCGGCATGGGCGCGGTCGAGCTGCACCAGGCTGTTGTCGAAGAGGAACTCGTCGGCCACGCCCCAGACGTTGGCGAAGCCGACGGAGGCCTTCGGGAAATCGGTGCGGTCGACGACGCGATAGTCGTTGCCCGCGAAATAGCTGTTCATGTTGTCGAAATAGCCATAGCCGCCGTACAGGAACAGCGTCTCGTAGCCCTGCCGGCGCAGAATCTCGCCGACCGTGGCCAGATGCTCATTGCCGGGCCGGCGCACGATCGCCTGGCCAGGGATCGGCGGCGTGCCGAGCGACAAGGCCTCGAGCCCGCGCACCGTGCGCGTACCAGTGGCGTAGAGGCGGGTGAACAGCAGGCCGTCCGCGGCCAACGCATCGAGTCGCGGCGTCAGGCCGGCCGGATTGCCGAAGCTGCCGAGGAACTTGGCGGACAGGCTTTCCACCGTAATCAGCACCACGTTCCTCGGTGGGCGCGTGAACGGCACGCGCTGCGGATTGAAGGCCTCGTCCTCGTCCGCCCCGGGGTGCAGCGCCTGGGTAAGCGGCTTCCGCTCGACGCCGAGTTCGGCGAGGATGCGATCCGCCTGCGCTGCAGGCAAGGTCGCGTAGAAGCGTTCGTAATCCAGTTCGTTGCGCCGGAAGGCGGCGAAGAAGGTCATCAGGCCGTTGCCGGCCAACTCATTGGCGTAGGCGTTGCCGGAAAACCGCATCTGATCGACATCGACCAGATGCATGGCGCCCCACGGCAGCGCGAACGCCAGCGCAGCGTACGCGACGCGCCAGCCCGCCTGCGTCGCGGGAACGCCCGTGGCACGGATGCGCGTGCGGAACAGCCAGGTCGGCAAGGCCGCCAGCGCCGCCACGCCGGCAAGCAGCGGCGACACCGGATACGACTCGACGATGTTGCCGATCACTTCATGCGTGTAGACCAGGTAATCGACGGCGATGAAGTTGAAGCGGGTTTCGAACTCCTCCCAGAACACCCATTCCGCCAACGCGCCGAACAGCAGGAGCGCCGCCATCAGGAAGAAGATCGCCAGCCGCAGCCCGCCCCGCCAGCGCGTGTTTCGCCAGCGCGCCGGCCACAGCGCTGCCCACAGCAGCATGGGCGCGAGCAGCCAGGCCAGCACCGTGAGGTCGAATCCGATGCCGCGCAGGAGCAACTCGGGCCAGAGCGAAAGCGGGGTCTTGTCGAGGCCGGTTTGCCATGCCAGGGCCAGACGCGTCAGGCTGGCGACGCCCAGAAAAAATAAGGCGTAAGGCAGAAATGGCAGGGAAACGAGGCGGAATGAGCGAGATTTCATGGGGTGGGCGAGGGGGACAGACAGACGGGGGCGTCAGCCGCAGCGGGTTTCCGCGCCTCGGTCGATAGAAGCCGAAAGTGGGTCCGGGGAAGTCCGGTTGACCATTACCGGTTGACCATTATAAGGCAAAGGTCAAATCGTCTCTGAATCCGGGTTCCGGTCATGCTTCGCACTGGCCGATGAGATTGTCCCATATAAAAGAACAGCGCCGTATCGCTTGATGCGATACGGCGCTGTTCTCGTGCAACAACAAGAGGGGTCGGAAAAAGATCCTGCCCGCTTGCTTCGCTTACTTGATCCGCATGTCGTTCTTGACGGATTTCACGCCGGCGACGCCGCGAGCAAGCTCGACCGCCCTGTTCGACGCGGTCTGCGAGGTCACGAAACCGCTCAGTTGGACCACGCCCTTGAAGGTCTCGACGTTGATCTCCGTGGCCTTCGTTATGGGGTCTTCGATCAAGGCCGCTTTTACCTTGGCGGTGATGACGGTGTCGTCGATGTACTGGCCGGTTCCTTCCTGCTTCGCCGTGGGCGCACACGCTACGACGGACACCAGCGCAACGGCCAGGAATGCTGCTGAAAGAACTTTGCTAAATTTGTTCATGGTGGATTCTCCAGAGGTAAGAAAAACAAGCGCTGCTTGGTGCCGGCTTCCGCCGACAGGCCAGTGTGATGCGGCAGGGCCTAAATGGGCTTTGCCGCACACCGCACCAAAGCCCTAGTCGAAATATAGTCAAAAAAAAAGAGGGGGTCGGTACGGTGGCGCACATAGCGCAAAAGGGCGCGCTTTAGCCGGACAGGGCTGCCGGACACATGGCATCGCTATGTGCGATGCCGCACAGACGACCCCACCTATTC
>JBAQND010000060.1:0-20962 GCA_049303455.1 Thiobacillus sp. | reverse complement strand
CCTCGGCGGCGACGACCGCGAAGCCGCGGCCCTGCTCGCCGGCGTGCGCGGCTTCCACCGCGGCGTTGAGAGCAAGAATGTTGGTCTGGAAGGCAATGCCGTCGATGACGCCGACGATGTCGGCAATCTTGCGCGAGCTTTGTTTGATCGAGGCCATGGTGTCGACGACCTGGCCGACGACCTGGCCGCCCTTGACCGCGATGTCGGCGGTGGAGACAACCAGCTGGTTGGCCTGACGCGCGTTCTCGGCGTTCTGCTTGACGGCGCTGGTCAGTTCTTCCATCGAGCTGGCGGTTTCTTCCAGGCTCGACGCCTGCTCTTCGGTGCGGGACGACAGGTCGAAGTTGCCGGCGGCAATTTCGCGCGAGGCCACGCCGATGGTGTCGGTGCCGTTGCGGACCTGACTGACGATGTTGACCAGGCTGGCGTTCATGTCTTTCAGTGCCTGCTGCAATTGACCGAATTCATCGCCAGATGTGACTTCGATGCAGCTGGTCAAATCTCCGGCGGCAACGGTCTGGGTGACCCTCAAAGCCTGATTGATCGGGGCAGTGATCGAGCGGGTAATCCACCAGGCGATGAACCCGCCCAGAACCAGCGACAGGGCTGACACAGAAAGCATGAACATGAGCGCACTTGCGTAGGCGGCATCTACCTCCTCCACTACCAGGGCAGTCTCCATCTCTTGAAACGCGGCCATGGCTTCCAGCGACTTGAGCCATTGGCTCTGCGCAGGGCGCGCCTCATCGACCAGCAACTCGGTTGCGGCAATGGGATTGCCCATCGCGAACTCCATTGCTTTATCGAGCAGCGGCTCGGTCTCTGCGCGCGCATCGGCGATTTTGGCAAGCAGCGATTTTTCCGCTTCGCTCTTCGCCAGGTCAGCCAGTTTATTGCTCGTCTCGGCGTAGATTTTTCGTTGATCGAGAATGCGCTGGGTTTCAGCAGCCATGTCCGCCTCATCGGTCAGCAGGACAAGATTGCGAATCGAGATTGCGCCTGTTTGCATGGCGTCGCGCATGGTGCCGACCAGCTTGAGCTTGACCATGTGGTCGCTGGCGACATCATCGAGGTGGCTTTGTATCTGCGACATGCGCGTCAGACCGAGAACGGCCACCAGCAGTGTCAACACCAGAATCAGGCCGAATCCCATACCCATTCGGGCACCGATTTTCATATTTGCAAGTGACATTTTTTCCCCAGGTATGTCCAGGCCTTGGCAGCCTGGCCGCCCGCTTTCCTGATCCCGGAGGGATCAAGCGTGAAGCGCGGCAGAAGGTCGACGGTGTAAGCGAGGTGAGTGTAACCGCGCCGTATGACGGGCGGATTACTGCACCCTGAAGGCTTGGTGGAGAGATTGAAACCGGGATGCTGACGGCGCCGATGGATCGTAAAGACGACCTGATGCAGGGCGAAATCGAAACGCGATTTCTCCGGCAGAAACCGCCAGATGGCTGATCAAAACGGCGGCAGGCGTTCGAACACCATCACCTCGCCCGTCAGCGGATGCGCAAAGCGCAGCGATCCAGCATGCAACAGCAGCCGTCCGGACAAACCCCGCACATCCGGCGGCGCGTACAGGGCGTCGCCCAGGATCGGATGCCCCAGTTCGCGCAGGTGCACGCGCAACTGGTGCGAGCGGCCGGTGACGGGTTCGAGTTCGACGCGGGTGTTCAGGCCGGTTTCGTCGTGCCCCAGCACGCGCCAGCGGGTCAGACTCGGTTTTCCCAATTGGTGATCGACGATCCGCAGAGGCCGGTTGGGCCAGTCGACGATGATGGGCAGATCGATGACGCCCCAGCCTTCCGCCGGCGCGACCGGCCGGCCGGCCACCACCGCGATATAGCGCTTGTTGACCTCGCGCGCCGCGAAGGCCTTGCTCAATGCGCGCTGCGCCGCCGGCCCGCGCGCCATCACCATCAGCCCGGACGTCGCCATATCCAGCCGGTGCACGATCAGCGCATCGGGATAGCGGGCCTGCATCCGCGCGGCGAGGCAATCCTGCTTGTCGGCGCCGCGCCCCGGCACCGCGAGCAGGCCGCCGGGCTTGTCGACCACCAGCAGGGTGTCGTCGGCGTAGACCACCGCCGGCTCCAGCACGGGCGTCATCCGGCGATCAGGCCTTGGCTTGCAGGCCGTCCAGCAGCGCGATCCCCCACGCCACGCCGAAGCCGTTGGCGTCGCTCATCACCGCACCCAGCCCGCCTTTGCAGCTGTGGCCCGACAGGTCCATGTGCAGCCATGGCGTGTCGCCGACGAAGCGCGACAGGAAGCGGGTGGCGAGGATGTGGTCGGCCTCGCCTTCCATGCCGCACTGCTTGACGTCGGCGACCGTCGAATCGAGGTTGCTGTCGTAGTCTTCCGGATAAGGGAAGACTACGATGCGCTCGCCGCTTGAAATAGCGGCGCGTGAGGCCTGGTGCGCCAGCGCGCTGGAGGTGGCGAACACGCCGGACATGCGGCTGCCGAGCGCGTAGTGCATGGAGCCGGTCAGCGTGGCGAAGTCGGCGATGAGGTCGGGCTTGCCTTTTGCGGCCAGCGTCAGCGTGTCGGCCAGCACCATGCGGCCTTCGGCGTCGGTGTGGACGACTTCGATGGTGGTGCCGTTCAAGGCAGTGATCACTTCGTTCTGCCGGTAGGCTTGCGGGCTGATGTGGTTTTCGGCGAGCGCGACCCAGCCTTCCAGCGCGATCGGCAGTTTCATCTTCGATGCGGCGGCGAGGATGCCGAGCACCACCGCCGAGCCGTTCATGTCCTCGTGCATGCCCTGCATGTACTTGGCGGGTTTCAAGTTGTGGCCGCCCGTATCGAAGCAGATGCCCTTGCCAACGAAGGCGATACGGGGCTTTTGCTTTTTACTCCTCGCTCCTCGCCCCTCACCCCTCACCGGCTCGCCGTAGGTGAGCCTGACAATCGCCGCATCCTTCGCCGGGGAGCCCTGCGCCACCGCGCAGAAGGCGCCCGCGCCCATCTTCTTCAGCTCGTCGAAGCCGTATTCCTCGACCGTCCAGCCGTATTGTTTGGCCAGCGCCTTGATGCGCTTGCGGTAGACGCCGGGAGTGAGTTCGTCCGGGCCCTGCACGGTGAGGCTGCGGGTGAGCACGTTGCCTTCGGCCAGCGCCTGCACGCGGGCGAAGCCGTCGGCGGACTGGTGGCCAAACAGCCGCACGGTTTTGAGGACCGCTTCGCGCTTGGACTTTCTCGATGGCAACGGCACGGCGTTGACCAGCGCGGTGTAGACAGCGGCTTCCGCCGCGCGCGTCGCGAATTCGGCCTCGCCGAACACGGCCAGCGTCAGCGCCTTGGGATGCTCGGCCAGCAACAGCGCCAAAGCGCGGCGCACCTGCTCGTGGGCCTCGAAGGTGCTGGCGTCGGCCTTGAGCATGGCGTAAACGGCGAGCGTGCCGCCGGGCAGCTGCACCGCCACCGGCGATTTCGCCAGCGCGTCGAGTTTGAGATCGCGCCGCTTCATCGCAGCCTTGAGTTCAACGCTGCCCGGCACCTCGGGCAGGGATTTCGACACCGGCAGCAGCAGCAGCGCATGGCCCGCTTCCCGCAGAACTTTTAGCGTGATTTCTTGTTTGTTTTCAGTCAGTTTAGGCAGCATGACGGTTCCTTGTGGCGGGCGTTTTCTTGATGGTTGGCGGGGTTTACCGGATAATTGCGTGCTTTTGATTTTTCACAGCGCATTTTTACGACCCCATCCAACAAGGGTAACCGAATGAAGATTGAAGACAAGAAACGCGTGCTGCGCGAAATGGTGTTGCACCGCCGTTTTGAAGAGCGCTGCTATCAGGCCTATATCGAACGCAAGATCGGCGGCTTTCTGCACCTCTACCCCGGGCAGGAAGCCTGCTGCAATGGCGTGATGGAAGCCGCGCGCCCCGGTCACGACTACGTGATCACCGGCTACCGCGACCATGTCCACGCGATCAAGTGCGGCGCCGATCCGAAGGAAGTGATGGCCGAGCTGTACGGCAAGGAAACCGGTTCCTCCAAGGGGCGCGGCGGCTCGATGCACATCTTCGACGCGGCGCACCGCTTCATGGGCGGCTACGCGCTGGTCGGCGGCCCCTTCCCGCTGGCGGCCGGCATCGCCAAGGCGATCCAGCTGAAGGGCGGCGACGAAATCGCCATCTGCTTCCTCGGCGACGCCGCCAACAACCAGGGCGTGTTCCACGAAACCATGAACATGGCGGCGCTGTGGAAACTGCCGGTGCTGTTCGTGTGCGAAAACAACCTGTACGGCATCGGCACCTCGATCGAGCGCTCCACCGCCGTGGTTCACCAGCACAAGCGCGTTGCCGCCTACAACATCCCGGCCGACGAATGCGACGGCCAGGACATCGACATCGTGTACGAACATGCGCGCAAGGCGGTTGACCACGTGCGCGCGGGCAACGGCCCCTTCTTCCTCGAACTGATGACCTACCGCTATCGCGGCCACTCGATGTCCGACTCGCGCGGCTACCGTTCGCGCGAGGAAGAAGAAGTCTGGAAGCAGCGCGACCCCATCCTCATGCTGCGTGACCGTCTGATCACGGCGGGCGCGATGACCCTGGCCGACTACGAGACGATCGAAAAGGAAACCGATGCCTACATCGAGAACGAAGTCATCAAGTTCGCCGAGGAATCGCCCGAACCGCGCGTCGAGGATCTCGAAAAATACGTTTTCGCCGACCGCGAAACCCAATTGCCCTGGCTCACGGGCAAAGCAGCTTAAGGTTTAAGGAAAAGACAGCATGGCAAACATCATGTACTGGGAAGCGATCCAACGCGCCCATGACGAAGAAATGTCGCGTGACCCCCTGGTCATCTGTATGGGCGAAGACATCGGCGTGGCCGGCGGCACCTACAAGGCCACCAAGGGCCTGTACGAAAAATACGGCCCGCTGCGCGTGATGGATACGCCAATCTCCGAAGGGGGCTTCACCGGCCTTGCCATCGGTGCGTCCTTCCTCGGCGTGCGCCCGATCGTCGAAATCATGTCGGTCAACTTCGCCTGGCTGGCGATGGACCAGATGTTCAACTCCGCCGCCAAGATTCGCTACATGTCGGGCGGCCAGCTGGCCGCGCCGTGCGTGTTCCGCTCCGCCGGCGGCGCTGCGCACCAGCTCGGCGCGCAGCACTCGGCGCGCATGGAAAAAGTATTCATGGGCATCGCCGGCCTGCGCGTGGTGACGCCGTCCAACCCGAAGCAGGCCTACGGTCTGCTGAAGTCGGCGATCCGTAGCGACGACCCGGTGTTCATCAACGAACACGAACTCATGTACAACATGAAGGGCGAAGTGCCGGACGGCGAATACTTCCACCCGCTGGAAGGCTCGGAAGTCGCGCGCGCCGGCACCGACGTGACGCTGTTCGGCTACAACATCTCGGTGCACTGGTGCCTCAAGGCCGCCGAAATCCTCGACAAGCAGTACGGCATTTCGGCCGAGGTGGTCGACCTCTATTCGCTGTCGCCGCTCGATCGCGCGGGCATCAGGGCATCGGTCAGCAAGACCCACCGCGTCGTCATCGCCGAAGAAGACGAAGCGCCGGTCGGCGTCGGCTCCGAAGTCATCGCCATCATCAACGAGGAATGCTTCTTCGAACTGGACGCCGCCCCGGTGCGCGTCCACTCAGCGCTGGTGCCGCAGCCCTACAACCACACGCTGGAAAAAGCGGCGATCCCCGATCACGAGGATGTGGTGAAGGCCGTTCTGAAGCTCTTTGGCAAGGCGTGATTGAGTAAGGCGTAAGGGGTAAGGCGTCAGGCGCGTTCGCTGGCGTCATTACCTGCCTCACCCTTCACCCCTAACCCCTAACGGAAATAAATATGTCCCAACACTACGCAATAACGATGCCGCAGCTCTCGGACACCATGACCGAGGGCGTGGTCGTCACCTGGGAGAAGCAGCCCGGCGACCGCGTCGAGCGCGGCGACATCGTCGCCACGGTCGAGACCGACAAGGCCATCATGGACGTCGAAGTGTTCAAGGCCGGCTATCTGGCTGGTCCGCTGGCTGACGTCGGCACGACCATCGCGGTCGGCGCGGCACTCGGCTACATCACCGACACCGCCGGCGACGTGGCGATCGCCGCCGACGAAGTGGTGGCGGAACAGGCGCGGACAGAAATGATTCCGCACCACGCCGGCACGCCGATCGTGATGCCGCAGCTCTCGGACACCATGGCCGAAGGCGTCGTCGTCACCTGGGAAAAGCAGCCGGGTGACGCGATCAAGCGCGGCGACATCGTCGCCACGGTGGAGACCGACAAGGCCATCATGGACGTCGAAGTGTTCCAGGACGGCTTCCTTTCCGGCCCCATCGCCAACGTCGGCAGCGTGGTCGAAGTCGGCCACCCGATGGGCTTCATCGTCGACGACGCAGCCAAGGCGAACGACACCGGCGTCACCATCAACGCCGACCACCAGGTCAAGGACACGCACAAGGTCGCGCCGCATGCGGCCGACAAGCCGGCCCACATCCCCATGCCCAAGGCCGCGCCGGTGCAGATTTCCGCCGAAGGCAGCGAGCCGCCGGTGGGCCGCCCGCAGGGCCGCCAGGCCAGCCCCTATGCGCGCAAGGTCGCGGCGCAACTGGGTGTCAACCTCACCGGCCTGGCCGGCACCGGCCCGTCGGGCGTCATCGTCGCCGCCGACGTGGCGCGTGCGCGTCCGTCGATGCAGGAAGTCGCGCATTCGCTGCCCCAGGTCGACGTGCCGGGCCAGGGTCGCAAGATGACCTCGATGGAAAAGGCCGTCGCCCACGCGATGACCGCCTCGCTCACGCTGCCGACCTTCAACGTCACGATGAACATCAACACCGCCGCACTGACCGCCGCCGCCAAGGCGAAGAAGGTCTCGGTGACGGTGGCGATCGCCAAGGCCTGCTCGGTGGCGATGGCGAAGTTCCCGCGCATGAACTGGGCCTACCAGCCGGTCGACAAGCTGGTCGAACGCGCGAACCACGACTTCGGCGTGGCCGTGATGTCGAACGATGGCGGCCTGGTGGTGCCGATTCTGCACGGCATCGAGAAGAAGCCGCTGGAGGCGCTGCAGGCCGACTGGACCGGCCTGGTTGAGCGGGCAAGGGTGCGCAAGCTGGCGCCGGCCGAGTACTCCAACCCCACTTTCACCATTTCCAATATGGGCATGCTGGGCGTTTCGCACTTCACCGCGATTCCCACCCCCGGCATCGCCGCGATCCTGGCGATCGCCGCGAACGGCCCGCACGGCACGCCGTTCACCATCACCGGCGACCACCGCGTGCTGAACGGCGCCGACGTCGCGCTGTATCTGGCCACGTTGAAGCAGACCATCGAAGCGCCGGAAGCCTGGATGGCGGGCGGCGCGGCGGCTGAAACCGTTGCTGGCGCGGCCGCGACCACCAGCGCACCGGTGTCGCCCATCCCCGAGGGTAACTGGGACTTCCCGGTCGTCGTCGTCGGCGGCGGCCCCGGCGGCGAGGACTGCGCGCGCGACCTCGCCGACCACGGTGTCAAGGTCATGATGGTCAACAACGAGCCCTTCCCCGGCGGCGAATGCCTGTGGCGCGGCTGCATCCCCTCCAAGGCCTGGCGCGCCGCGGCGGATGTCATCCGCAACCGCGCGCACGACGCTGAGATGGGCGTCGACGGCACCAATACCCCGAAATTGAACTGGGAACAGGTCGAGAAGCACCGCCGCTGGGTGCAGACCAGCCGCGGCGAAATGGCGCTGAAGGCCGACCGCGGCATGAAGATCGACGTGCGCGAAGGCTACGGCGAATTCGTCGACGCCCACACGCTGAAGATCACCCCGGTCGAGGGCGAACCCTACACCGTCAGCTTCGGCGCCGCGGTGATCGCCACCGGCGCCCCCGCCTTCGTGCCGCCGATTCCCGGCGCGCGCGAGAACCTGGCAACGGGCGGCGTGGTCACCTCCGACACCATCTGGAACCTCGCCCAGCCGCCGAAGAAACTCGGCATTGTCGGCGGCGGCGTCATCGGCGTCGAAATGGCGCAGATCTTCCGCGACTTCGGCACCGAGGTGCTGATGCTGGAGCGCCACGACCGCATCCTCGCCGAAATCGAGGAGGAGATCGGAAAAGTCCTGATCGCCTCGCTGGAGAAGGAAGTCACCGTCGTCACCTGCGCCGACATCAAGGAAGCGAGCGGCAAGCCCGGCAAGATGAAGCTGCGCTACTCAAATAAAGGCGACGCCGACAAGGAAGACGTCGAGTCCACCTTTGACTGCGACGTCATCCTGATGGCCACCGGCAAGCGTCCCGACACCAGCAGGCTGAATCTCGACAAGGTCGGCGTCGAGCTCGACGGCGCGGCGATCAAGGTCAACGCCCGCTGCCAGACCAGCGTAGCGAATATCTACGCGGTGGGCGACGTCATCGGCGGCTACATGCTCGCGCATACCGCCGCGACGCAAGGCCGCGTCGCCGCCAGCAACCTGCTCGGCCACGCATCGGAATACGACCAGGACAAGGATTGCGGCGTCACCTTCTCGCGCCCGCAGGCCGGCTTTGTCGGTCTCTCGGTGGCGCAGGCCAAGGCCAAAGGCATCGACGCGGTAGAAGCCAAGATGCCGATGAGCATCGACGCCAAGGCGATGATCACCGGCGAAACCGAGGGCATGATCAAGCTGGTGGCCGATAAGGCCAGCGGCCGCATCATCGGCGTGCACTACCTCGCCGACCACACCGACACCCTGATCGGCATCGGCGTGATGATGGTGGCGGGCGAGATGACGCTGACCCAGGTGGCCCGCGCGGTCTTCCCGCACCCGACGCAGACCGAGCTGTTCGGCGAACTGGCGCGGCGGCTGTTGAATCGCCTGCGGCGCACGGCGAAGAAGTAATATTCACAAGCAGCAATGACAAGGGCCGCATCTGCGGCCCTTGTCATTTCCAGCGCAATCACCCGGCACAGTGACTGTTAGCGGTGTTGAAATGCCCACCTTCGGCCATCAGCCGTCGCTGGCGGCGCGGTAATAATTCGATACCGGGCGGCCACTGCAGGTCGGCGAGTGATCGGTCGTGAAATTAAAATTGGCGCATACTTAGACCCTTCGGCCAAGACAGCCAAACACGCTTTGCACGCTCACCTGCAACACAACAAAAAAATTTAAAGGAATTAGGGTCATCTCATGAAAAAAATCATTGCTTCTCTTAGCGCCGCGGCATTTAGCCTCAGCGGTCTTTCCGGTTGCGCCAGCATGACCGAAACTCAAAAAACCACCGGCACAGGCGCAGGCATTGGCGCCATGGCCGGAACGATCATTGGCGCGGCGACCGCCGGCGGCCATACCGGAAAAAGCGCCGCGACCGGCGCGGCGATCGGCGCGGCAGTGGGTGCGGGTGGTGGCTATCTGTGGTCGAAGCACATGGAGAAACAGAAGGCCGAGATGGAGCAGGCCACCCAGGGAACCGGTGTGAGCGTGAGCCAGACCGCCGACAACCAGCTCAAGCTGGACATCCCGAGCGACGTTTCCTTTGACACCGGCCGCCATGAAATCAAATCGAACCTGCGTCCGATCCTCGACCGCTTCGCCACCACCCTGAATCAAAACCCGGTGACGACGGTGACCATCATCGGCCACACCGACAGCACCGGCTCGGATGCGATCAACAATCCGCTTTCGGTCAATCGCGCCGCCTCGACGCGCGATTACCTCGTTGCCCGCGGGGTGGCCACAAACCGCATCGCCATCGATGGCCGCGGTTCGCGCGAACCGATCGCTGACAACAACACGGTAGACGGCCGTGCGAAGAACCGCCGCGTCGAGATTTTCGTGGCAGAACCCGCACGCTGACGCTAGCCTGTTCGGGCAATCCGGCTTTATTCGCCTCGGATTGCCCGTCTGACGACTCAGTCAGCGGACAAAGCGCTTCTATTAGGCATTAGTAGGCATTAGGCAGCTTGGGGTCGTGTTCGGACCGACTCAAAAGGGCCCATCCCGCATCATTCTTTCGTTCCAGCATTCTGAGCAGGCATTACAGCCAGCTTGCCCGCTTGCGTTGCCCCCCCTATTTCGGCGGTGCGACCGAACCCGCGTAGAACACCTCGCACTCTCCACCCGGGAATAGACTCCCCACCTGCTTGAGCAGCCTGACCACGGGCCCGGTGAGCGCCTTGAGGGTGCTCGGGTTTTCAACCACGGGGTTGTTGAAGGCGCCATGGATGGTTTGCTGCGCCCGGATGCAGCCCTTGTCGTCGATCAAGGCCACTGTCACATCGTCGAAGCGCTCGTTGACGAAGTCGAGCCGGCCCTGGAGGGCGACCCGGTTCTTGGTCGTCGCGATGGCCACGTCACGCGACAGCGCAACGCCGCGCTCGACCTTCCAGTCGGAAACGAGCGTCCGGATTTCGCTGCGTCCTTCCGATCCTTGCAGGATGCTCGCAAAGTTGTAGCCCTTGGTGACCGCAAGGCTAACGGGGCCGGCAAAGAAGAAGGCGCCCACGTCGATAAGATTGAAGGTCTGGCTGGACTCGAAGCGGTCGAACGCCTGATCGAGGTCGCGGCCCTTGAGAACGAGGTTCTTGCCGCGCAGCGAGACCTGGCCTTGCAGGGTCGGCCTGATGGCCTTCACGGACTTGCCCTGCATCGACAGGTTTGCGGTGAGGTCCGCCGACCCTTCCGGGACATTTTTCGGCGACATGGGCTTGAGGAACGCATCGACGTGGAACTGCGAAAGGGTATAGCTGAGGTGGTAGTGGGGAACGGCGCCGGTAAAGTCCGCTCTCAGGTTCCCCGAACCATGTCGAGAGTAGGCCCGCATCGTGAGCGGCGTGATGTCGAAGACCCCGCGCTTCCCGGCGACCGTCATTTTCAGCTCAGACGCGGCATGGTCCTGGGTCCGGACCGACCCGCAGGCGATTTCCGCCGAGAGGGACAGCTTCTTCATGATGCCCGGGCGATCCCTGTCCGAAAGCTGCAGGCGGCTCGCGTCCAGGCTGCACTCGGCGGCCTCGAGGCCTTTCCCGGATTGCCTGTCCAGATAGCGGAGCGTCCCGTCTGAAAAGGATAATTTTTCCAGTTTCAGGTCGGGCAAGGAGCCCCGACCGCGTCCGTTCTCTCGTAGTTGAAGCGGCCATCGCGGCCCCGCTCGATGGTGATGCTCGGCTGTTCGAGCGCGACTTTCTTGAACCAGGCACTTTGATTGAGCAGGGCGAGAAAATCGATCCCGATCCGGGCCTTGCTTGCAGTGACGAGTTCCGTTCCCCGGTTGCGGATATGCAGGTCTTCGAGCGTGACCCCCACGCCGGGGAAGAAGCCGATTCCCAAACGCCCGCCGACGCTGACTTTCATCCCCAAGGCGTCCGAGGCTGCCGCTTCGATCCGAGACTTGCAAGCGTTGAGGTCGGGAAAAAACGACAGGGCGAACCCGACGATGACAAGCAGTCCGATGAATGCACCGGCGACATAGGCAATGGCTTTGAGTGATTTTGTCATGGGCCTGATCCAAGCGCGTGCAAGGCCTACCACAATCCTTCACGGATTGATGACAATTCAAACCAAAGCGTGCTTGCACGGTGTGTCCTCGCGCCCATGAAAAAGCGGCCCGCTTTTCAGGGGCCGCTTTCACCGCACGTGCGCCGCTTGGCGTCAGTCCAACAGCCCCTTGAAAAACAGGCGGATGCTGTCCCACATGCGGCGGAAGAAGCCGCCCTCCTCGACCGCTTCGAGCGCAACCAGCGGCGCCTGCATGACGACCTTGCCGTCAGCGCTCACCAGTTCGACACGCCCGAGTGGTGCACCGGCGGCGATGGGGGCGACCGGCTCGTCCTCTGGCAGCACGATACGCGTCTGGTAGTCGCCGCTGGTGCGCTTGGGTAGCGCGGCGGCGAAGTCGGCCTTGACGCCAGCCTTGACGGTGCGGGCAGCGCCTTTCCAGACCGCCAGGGTCTGCACCGTTTCGCCCTGTTTGAAGAAGGTTTTGCTGTCGAAGAAATTGAAGCCGAAGGCCAGCAGCTTGGCGGTCTCGGTCGCCCGCGCGTTTTCGCTGTCGGTGCCGAACACGGAGGCGACCAGGCGCATGCCGTCGCGCTTGGACGAGACGACCATGCAGTAGCCGGCCTCCTCGGTATGACCGGTTTTCAGGCCGTCGACGGTCGGGTCGCGCCACAACAGCAGATTGCGGTTCGGCTGCTTGATGCCGCTCCAGACGAATTCCTTTTCAGCATACATCGCGTAGTGCTCGGGGTCCTCGATGATGATGGCGCGCGCGAGCCTGGCCATGTCGAGCGCGCTCGAATAGTGGCCCTCGGCCGGCCAGCCGGTGGCGTTGAGGAAATGCGTGTCGGCGAGGCCCAACCGCTTCGCTTCCTGGTTCATCAGCGCGGCGAAGGTGTCCTCGCCGCCCGCGAGATGTTCGGCCAGCGCGATGCTGGCGTCGTTGCCTGATTGCACGATGATGCCGCGCAAGAGGTCGCTCACCGCGATCTGGTCACCGACTCGCACAAACATTTTCGAGCCGCCCATGCGCCAGGCTTTTTCGCTGATGGTTACGAGATCGCTCTCCTTGATCCGGCCGCGCTGCAATTCAAGTGCAGCGACGTGCGCAGTCATCAGCTTGGTCAGGCTGGCCGGCGGCAGGCGCGTCGCCCCCTCGTGATCGACCAGGATGCTGCCGCTGGCGACATCCATCAGTACCCAGGATTTGGCGGCCAGTTGCGGCGGGGGCGGAATAGCGTCGGCGCCCCAGGCGGCAGGCGCCAATAACACACTGAAAATCAATACGAGTCGCTGCGGGAAAGACGGGGAAGTCATGGATTTTTCGACGAGTTGAAAAAGTAAACGATAGGCTATGAATCTGACAGACACGCACATGCGCGCGCAAGTTCAGCATAACACCGCCGCCGCCCATCCGGCAGCCCGCCGGTGGCATCCTGTTAAACTCACGTCATCCTGACGACCGTACCGCATACGCATGGCCGCACCCGAATCTCACCGCCTCACCCGCCAGATCGTCATTGCCATGCTCGCGGGCATCGTGCTTGGCGTTGCCATCAACCAACTGGGCGCGGCGCTCTGGATGCAGAATTTTGTGGTGGACGGGTTGCTGCACGTGGTCGGCTCGGTGTTCGTGGCGGCGCTGAAGATGATGGTGGTGCCGCTGGTGCTGGTCTCGCTGGTGGTGGGCGTCACCGCCCTGTCGGACCTGAAGGCGCTGGGCCGCATCGGCGCCAAGGCGCTGGCGTTGTACCTGTCGACGACCGCGATCGCGGTGACGATTGCGCTGACGCTGGCCGGCGTTGTCGGGCCCGGGCAGGGATTCGATGCCGGCGAGACCCAAGCCAGCTTTGCCGGCAAGGAAGCGCCGCCGCTGACGCAGGTGCTGATCGACCTGGTGCCGACCAACCCGGTGGCGGCGATGGCCGAAGGCAATATGCTGCAGGTCATCGTGTTCGCGCTGCTGCTTGGCATTGCGATCACGATGTCGGGCGTGCGCGGCAAGCATGTGCTGAACCTGTTCACCGACCTCAACGTGGTGATCATGCACATGGTCGAGTGGATCATGCGGCTGGCGCCCTACGGCGTGTTCGCGCTGATCTCCCGTACCTTCGCCACCCAGGGGCTGGACCTGCTTCTGCCGCTGGCGGCCTACTTTCTGACGCTCACCGCCGCGCTGGCGATCCAGCTGTTCGTCACCTATCCACTGCTGCTGCGCCTGCTGGCTTCGCTCAACCCGCTCACCTTCCTGAAGAAGATGCGCGATCCGGCGGCATTCGCGTTTTCCACCGCCAGCTCCGGTGCCACCATCCCGGTCACCCTGCACACGGTGGAATACAAGATGGGCGTGAAGAACAGCGTCGCCTCGTTCAGCGTGCCGCTGGGCGCCACCATCAACATGGACGGCACCGCCATGATGCAGGGCGTGGCCACGGTGTTCATCGCCAACGTTTACGGCATCGACCTCTCGCTCACCGACTATCTAATGGTGGTGCTCACCGCCACGCTGGCCTCGGTCGGCACCGCCGCGATTCCCGCGGTCGGCCTGGTCACGCTGACCATGGTGCTGGGCCAGGTCGGCCTGCCGGTCGAGGGCATCGCGCTCATCATCGGCGTCGACCGCCTGCTCGACATGATGCGCACCACGGTCAACGTCACCGGCGACTGCGCGGTGAGCTGCATCGTCGCCAGGAGCGAAAACGCGCTCGACCAGGCCGTATTCGACGATCCGGAAGCCGGTTCGGTCGAAGCCGCCACCCGCCACGCCCTTCCCGCCTCCCCCGCTGCCTGAACCATGCTCTATCCGCTGCTCCGCCCCGCGCTGTTCTCGCTCGACCCCGAGGACGCGCATCGCTTCACGCTCGCCAGCCTCGACATCGCGCACCGCCTTGGCCTGCTGAACCTGCTGCCGCGCGCCACCGGCAAGCCGGTGCGCGTGATGGACATCGACTTCCCCAATCCGGTCGGCCTCGCTGCCGGGCTCGACAAGGACGGCGCCCACATCAACGCGCTGGCGGCGCTGGGCTTCGGCTTCATCGAGATCGGCACGGTGACGCCGCGCCCGCAGCCCGGCAACCCGCAACCGCGCATGTTCCGCCTGCCGGCTGCCGAGGCCATCATCAACCGCATGGGCTTCAACAACCTCGGCGTCGACAATCTGGTGAAAAACGTCGAGGCGAGCGGCTTCACTGGCGTGCTCGGCATCAACATCGGCAAGAACAAGGACACGCCGAACGAGCACGCGGTCGACGATTACCTCGCCTGCCTCGACAAGGTCTACGCGCACGCGCGCTACGTGACGGTGAACATCTCCTCGCCCAACACGCGGGGGCTGCGCGAACTGCAGAAGGACGAGGCGCTCGACGCGCTGCTGTCGGCCATCAAGCTGCGGCAGTCCGAACTCGCGCGGCAGCACGGTCGCTACGTGCCGATCGCGCTGAAAATCGCGCCCGACCTCGACGACGCGCAGATCGCCGCGATTGCCGCGCTCCTGATGATGCACCGCATCGACGCGGTGATCGCCACCAACACCACCATCGCCCGCGATGCCGTCGCCGGGCTGCCGTATGCCGAGGAAGCCGGCGGCCTGTCCGGCGCGCCGGTGCGCGACGCCTCGACCCGCGTCATCCGCGCACTGGCGCATCATCTTGCCAACGAAGTGCCGATCATCGGCGTCGGCGGCATCCTCTCGGGGGCCGATGCGCAAGCGAAAATCGATGCGGGCGCCTCGCTGGTGCAGCTGTATTCCGGCCTGATCTATCGCGGTCCGGCGCTGGTGCGGGCGTGCGTGCAGCAACTCGCCTGACCCGAAGCCGCCGTTTGCGGCACCCTTCATGCGCGTGACCGCTTTGGTTATGCTGCAGGCTATCCACCCCGCACGAGGCCCTTCATGCACATCGGCATCCCCAAGGAAATCAAGAACCACGAATACCGGGTGGCGCTCACGCCCGAGGGCGCGCGCGTCCTGACCGAAGCCGGGCACCGCGTCAGCGTCGAGGCCAGTGCCGGCGCCGCGGCGGGGTTTTCCGATGACGCCTACCGCACCGCCGGCGCAAGCATCGTGGCCACCGCCGCCGAAGTCTGGGCCGCCGATCTGGTGATGAAGGTGAAAGAGCCGCAGGCGGGCGAAGTGAAGCTGCTGCGCCAGGGCCAGCTGCTGTTCTGCTACCTGCACCTGGCCGCCGCGCCGGAACTCGCGCGCGAGCTGATGGCGCGCGGGGTAAGCGCGATCGCCTACGAAACCGTGACCTGGCCCGCCGGCGGCCTGCCGCTGTTGCAGCCGATGTCCGATATCGCCGGGCGGCTGGCGCCGCAGATGGGCGCGCTGGGGCTGCACAAGTCGCACGGCGGCAGCGGCAAGCTGATCAGCGGCATGCCCGGCGTGCCGCCCGCGCACGTGCTCGTCATCGGCGCCGGCGTGGTGGGGATGAGCGCCACGCGCACAGCCGTCGGGCTCGGCGCGCGCGTCACGCTGATCGACCGCCAGGCCGACAAGCTCGCGCACGCCGAAGGACTGTTCGGCGCGCAAGTCGAAACGCGCTTCTCCTCGCCGGAGGCGATCGCCGACAGCCTCACCGCCGCCGACATCGTCATCGGCGCCGCGCAGATTCCTGGCCGCCACGCGCCGCGCCTGATCAGCCACGAATTACTGAAGCGGATGTCGCCGGGTTCGGTGCTGGTCGACGTGGCCATCGACCAGGGCGGCATCGCCGAAACCTCGCGCCCCACCACCCACAGCGACCCGTTCTTCGTGGCCGAAGGCATCGTCCACTATTGCGTCACCAACATGCCGGGCGCCGTCGCGCGCACCGCCACCGAGGCGCTCACCCACGCCACCCTGCCCTACGTGCAGGCGCTGGCGGCGCAGGGCCTGGCCGCGCTGGATGCCGACGCCGGGCTCAGGCAAGGCCTGCAGGTCCACGCCGGGAAAATCACCCACGCCGGGCTGGCGCAGGATCTGGGAATGGGCCGGTAGGCGGGGGCGCGTTCGCCGCGATCATGTAGGCGCACCCGCGAGGGGTCGGCCGTGGTTGTAAAACCGCTTAAGCGGCAACAGCCACGCACCGGCGCCCTCGCCGCGATTACGCACCCCCGCAACGCCCACGGCTTCGGCCCGAGGGCGGCCGCCTACATTCCGGCCCCGCGGGGTGCCGGGGCTTCCAGCCACTCATGCCCCAGCACACTGAGATCGGGCGCAAAGCGGTACACCAGGGGCACCCCGGACGGAATCTCCACCTGCTCCATCGCCCCCGGCGTGAGCCGATCCAGATGCATCACCAGCCCGCGCAGGGTATTGCCGTGGCTCACCACCAGCAGGCGGCGCCCTTCACGTAGCCTTGGCACCAGCACCTCGTTCCAGTACGGCAGGGTGCGCCGCTGGCAGTCGCGCAGGCTTTCGCTGGCCGGCAGGTCCCGGGGATCAAGCGCCGCATACAGCGGGTCGAAACGCGGATGGCGCGGGTCGTCGTGATCCAGCGGCGGCGGCGGTTCATAGTAGCCACGCCACCAGCGGCGCGACGCTTCCTCGCCCCAGGTCCTGAATATCTCCTGCTTGTGCATGCCCTGCAACGCGCCGTAATGCCGCTCGTTGAGGCGCCAGGTCGTGAACAGCGGCACCTCGGGCGTGCCCATCGCCGCCAGCAGCGCCTCGACCGTCTGGCGCGTGCGCTGCAGCACCGAACCATGCACCTCGTCGAAGGCAAACCCCGCCTGCGCCAGCCGCCGTCCCGCCGCGGCCGCCTCGGCAAGGCCGATTTCGGTCAGCGGAATGTCGGTCCAGCCGGTGAAGCGGTCGGAGAGATTCCATTCGCTGTGGCCGTGGCGGAATAACACCACCCATTCTGCCGGCGCGTTCATTCGGGGGAGTCCGTCAACACTTCATGCAGATGGTGGCGATCCGCCCAGGCCTCCAGATGCCAGCCCTGACCATCGACATGAAACCAGTTGAGCGCGCAGTTGGGAATGACGAAATCGCGCGGCGTCGAAAGCGGGCGCCCGGTCGCGCGGCGATACACCACGTCCAGCACGCCGCTGTGGCTCACCGCCGCGATGGTCTGCCCGCTGTGATGCCGCACCAGCCAGTCGATGCCGTCGGCCACCCGTTCGGCGAACCGGCGCAGCGACTCGCCCGTCTCGAAATCGTAATCCAGATCGCGCGCCACATAGTGCGCATACGCCGCCGGATACCGCGCAGCCCCCTGCTCGGCAGTGATCCCCTGGAACAGCCCGTAATGCCGTTCGCGCAACTGCGGCAGCAGCTTCACCGCCTGGTCCTCGCGCTGCGCCAGTGCCTGCGCCGTTTCTATCGCCCGTACCAGATCGCTGCTGTAGATCGCGGCAAACTGCTGGTGCGCCGCATTGAACGCCATCGCCAGCGCCTGCGCTCGCCCCACCTCGTTGAGCGGAACATCGGTATGCCCCTGGATGCGCCTCTCCACATTCCAGTCGGTTTCGCCGTGGCGGATGATGCAGATGCGGGTGCCGGTCGATCTGGGAAAGGGGTGCATGAAAGGATTGTGTTCACAAAGCCATGCCAGACTCAAATCTGGCACAAAACCCGGGCGGCGTCAGTTTGAAAGCAAAACCACAACCATCCGGGCGAGGGTGAAGTCGCGCAACGCATCCGCATCCTTCCTTGTCATTGCGACCCTGATCAAGGCTGTCGCTTGAAGCCGGTTCTGCTCGTCAACGGAAACTCTCCTGCTCCGGCTCCGGGCAAACACCCCTTGCCATCCCCCGCACCCAGGCTTGCAAGTGCCCGTCGCATGCAGCACACTTCATCACAAAACAAAAACAATCGGCGCGGAGAATCGAATGAAAACGAACAAGCGACCCGGAATCCTTGAGCAAACTCGACGAAATCTATCGCCTGCACCGTCTGCTGGATGGACGGCGCACCGGGCTCCCCCGCGCCGCGCTCATCGCTGAGCACGGCTTTTCGCGCTCCACCCTCACCCGCCTAATCGCCGACCTGCGCGACAAGCTCGGCGCACCCATCGTCTGCGACCTTGAACGGGGCGGTTATCGCTACGACACCGCCGATGGCCGCCATCTGTTGCCGGGTCTGTGGTTCAGCCCCGCGGAACTGCTGGCACTGGTCACGCTGAAACACCTGCTCGCCAACCTGGAGCCCGGCCTGCTCGACGACCACCTGCGCCCGCTGGAAGCCCGCATCGACACACTCCTCGCAAGCCAGCACCTCTGCGTGGGCGAAGCCGCCCAGCGCATCCGGCTCCTGAGCATCGCCTCCCGCCGCAAATACCCGCGCAACTTCCAGGCCGTCGCCCACGCTGTCCTGCAACGCAAGCGCCTGCGCATCGACTACTACAACCGCGAGCGCGACCAAACCAGCCGCCGCGAAATCTCCCCGCAACGCCTCGCCCACTACCGCGACAACTGGTACCTCGACGCCTGGTGCCACGACAAAAAAGGCCTGCGCATCTTCGCCGTCGAATGCATACGCGCCGTTGAGCCACTGACCAAGCCCGCCAAAGCTGTCGCCGAATCCACCTTGAACCGCGAACTCGCCAGCAGCTACGGCATCTTCGCCGGCCAGCCCCACGCCACCGCCGTCCTCGTGTTCACCGCCAAACGCGCCCGCTGGGTCGCCGAAGAAATCTGGCACCCCGAACAAGCAAGCCGTTGGCTGGAAGACGGTCGCTACGAATTGCGCCTGCCGTATTCGGATGACCGCGAACTGCTGATGGATATCCTCAAATATGGAGCGGAGGTGGAAGTCGTTGCGCCGGAAGCGTTGCGCGAGGCTGTTGGAAAACAGCTTGATGTGGCGGCAGGCCAGTATCGGCGTGGGAATGCGGCGGGCTCAGGAAATGAGCACGATGACTGATATAAATCAGCCATGACATATCAATCAACCAGTCATTCCCATTCGCTTTGGGCAAAAAGTGCCGGGGAAAAGGGTGCATGGCATCCACTTATCCTCCACCTGCTCGATGTCGCCGCCTGCGCCGACGCGATTCTGGCGCGCGAACCGCAAAGCACGCGCGACCGGCTCGCGGCAGTGCTGGGACTGGACTGGGCGCGTGCCCGACCGTGGCTCCTACTGCTGATCGCCTGCCACGATCTTGGCAAGGGCTGCCCCGGATTTCAGTGCAAATGGAAGAACCTTTCCGGCCTGGACGCGGGCGCGGCCCCGGACACTATGGTCAATCACGCTTTTGTCAGTCAGGTTGAATTGCTGTCTATGCTGATAGAACTGGGCTGGGCGGAAGACGCAGCCGAGTTGGTGGCGGACGCCGTGGGCTGCCATCATGGCGAGCGCGCGAGCCCGTCAACCCTTCAAAACCTCGAAGCCAATCCTTTCGGGCGTACGCTGGGTAAACCCGAATGGCGCGCAGCCCGGCGCGCCATTTTCGAAGCCTTAATCGAGGTCTTCTCACCGACCGAACCGCCCACCAAACCCACGCTTACCGGCCCGGATTTCATGCTGCTCGCAGGGCTGACCAGCTTTGCCGACTGGATCGGCTCAAACGAGCAGTATTTTCCGTTTGGAACGCCCGAAGATTGCGCCGACGTGCCTGGCTGGTTCGAGGCGCGACGCCGACACAACGCCGAAGATGCCTTAAACAAAACCGGCTGGCTACCGCGTTTGCCGCTGGCCACCGCGCATCACACATTCGATGCCGTGTTTGGCTTCTCCCCGCGCCCCTTGCAGCAAGCGGTGGTCGATGCGCTCAGCACCCTCAACCAGCCTTCAATCCTGCTGGTCGAAGCGCCGATGGGCGAAGGCAAGACGGAAGCCGCGCTCTACGCCCATCTGGAATTGCAGCGACGGCTCGGTCATCGCGGCCTCTACGTCGCCTTGCCGACCAAGGCCACGGGCAACGCGATGTTTGGTCGCGTGCTGAAATTTCTGCGCAGCCAACAGTGTGATCGGCCACTCGATTTACAACTGTTGCACGGCGGCGCGCTGCTCAACGATACCTATCAGCAGCTCAAGCCCGGCGGCATCTTCGACGCTGCCACGGGCGGCGAAATCCGTGCGGGCGAATGGTTCACACACAAAAAGCGCGCACTGCTCTCGGAATATGGCGTCGGCACCATCGATCAGGCGTTGCTCACCATCCTGCCGGTGCGGCATCAATTCGTGCGGCTATGGGGGCTGGCCAACCGCGTGATTGTGTTCGATGAAATCCACGCTTACGACGCCTACACCGGCACGCTGCTATTGCATCTGTTGCGCTGGCTGCTCGCGCTCGGGTCGTCCGTTGTATTGCTGTCGGCGACGCTGCCGCCGCAGATTCGACGCCAGCTTGCCGACTTGACCAGCGCGAAGCCGCCCGAGCAGGAAGCGCCCTATCCGCGCCTTTCCATCTACCAGAACGGGCAGGCGGTACGGCAGATCGCGTTCGACGCCCACCCTGCGCGGCGCTTGAGCCTGACGATCGCCCCCGTCACCGCCGTCCTGTCCGCCATCAAAACCGCGCTCGATCAAAGGCTCGGCGGGAGCGGTTGCGCACTTGCGCTGCTCAACACCGTGCAGCGCGCCCAAAAGCTGTATCAGGATTACGG
>JBAQND010000059.1:0-4155 GCA_049303455.1 Thiobacillus sp. | reverse complement strand
ATCGGCTGCAAATTTGCCTGGCCGGTCCATATTTCGCCGCTTTTTTGAGCAATAGAACGACTATTGCCCTGCAAAATCGTCAAAATCTGTCCTCGCCCAGCCAAATTTTCGCTTCGATTCTTCAAGTCCGACAGGCTGCTAGAGGAGGCTTTTTTTCCAGGCAAAAAGCCGGGTTGGCTGCCAGTCTTGGTGTCGATAAAACGCGAGAGCGGGTGCGTTATCGGCATCAGCGAGTAGTTGAATTCGACCTGCTCCCTTTGAAAAAGCCCAGGAATGCGCATGTTCAAGCAACAACTTGCCTATACCCTGACCGCGAAACGGCTCGCGTACGACCATGTCTTCAATCCATGCTGACGGCGCCCCGATGGCCGTGGATATCACCAGTTGCGCACTGACCATGCCGACCACCCCTTCGGCCGGGTGGCGGGCAACAAAGATCTGCCCCCGATCCGGGCTTGCGAGCAGCAGTTCGAGGCCCCGTCGTTGCGCGGCCTCGTTTGGGGTGAAATCCTGTTCGATCGAAAAAAGAGCATTGAGCAGCCCCACCAGTGCATTGATATCGCTGCTTTGGGCATAGTCGCTCGTTATCGGCATGGCAGTCTCATCAAGCTTCGGGGGAACCCGGATACATCAGGACGCTCAGGAAGCGGATCGGGCACTTGATCAGTTTTTCGGGACCATGCGGGATGTTTCCCTCGAAGGTCAGCGCGTCCCCCGGATTGAGTAAATAGGTGTTCTGGCCGTGCCGGTATTCGATGCAGCCCTCCAGCATGTAGATGAACTCGGTGCCCGGGTGTTCGAAGATTGGGAAGGTTTCGGACGTGTGATCGATGGTGATCAGGAAGGGCTCAAAGGTTTTTTTCGGCCCCTGGTCGTAGGCCAGCAGGTGATAGGTGTGTCCGCGCTTGGTGCCGCGCCGCACCACCTCCATGCCCTCGCCATCCTTGACCAGTTTGGCACTACCGGCAGGAACGTCGTAACTCCTGAATAGCGTGGCCAGCGATACCCCCAGTGCCTGGGCCAGGCGGGAGAGCACTTCTAGACTGGTTGCGGTCTGGGCGTTCTCGATCTTCGACAGCATGCCGCGACTGATGCTGGCGAGCTTGGCCACGTCAGCAATGGTCAGCCCGTGCTTGAGACGAATTTCCCGGATGGTGTTGCCCAGATAACGCGCCAGGCCGCCTTCATCGCTGTGTTCAGCCAAGTGGAACTCCTTTGTTGACAATCAGTTCCGTGATTGTCGCATTAGCGTGTTTCTTGCGGTGAAAAAAAGTTGACTTACCATTAGGCGGAGCGCACACTGTGAATTATTGTTTACCACAGTGAATCATTCAAGCGTGTCCTTATGCCCTCCGCTCGTCGCTTTACGCTGAAGCTTTCCTGCCCGGACCGGGTAGGCGTCGTTGCCAGGGTGAGCACCTTCATCGCCCAGCACAACGGCTGGATCACCGAAGCCAATCATCATGCTGATGCCGCGACCAAGCGATTTTTCATGCGCCAGGAAATCCTCGCCGATTCGCTGGCGTTCGATTTCGACGAACTGGTCGAGCGCTTCGCGCCCATTGCCGAGGAATTCGGCATGGACTGGCACATTTCGGACAGCGCACGAAAAAAGCGGGTGGTCATTCTGGTATCGAAGCAGGAGCATTGCCTGTATGACCTGCTGGCACGCTGGCACGCCCAGGAGCTGAATATTGATATTCCCTGCGTCATCTCCAATCACGAGACTTTCAGGGGGTTAGTGGAATGGCACGGGATTCCCTTCCACCACGTTCCGGTGACGTCCGAGAACAAGGCCGATGCCTACCGCAAGGTGGTGGAATTGTTTGAGGCCGCGGAGGGCGATGTCATGGTGCTCGCCCGCTACATGCAGATTCTGTCGCCCGAGTTGTGTGATCGCTATCCGGGTCAGATTGTCAACATACATCACAGCTTTCTGCCCAGCTTCGTCGGCGCCAAGCCTTACCACCAGGCTTTCACCCGGGGTGTAAAGTTGATCGGTGCGACATGCCACTACGTCACGTCCGATCTTGATCAGGGGCCGATCATCGAGCAGGATGTCATCCGGGTCGACCACTCGGATGAACCGGAGGACTTGGTTCGCTACGGCAAGGATATCGAGAAGGCTGTGCTTGCCCGCGGCTTGCGCTATCACCTCGAAGACCGGGTGATTACGCACGGCAACAAGACCGTCGTTTTCCGTTAAGTTAAGGAGCCCAAACATGCCCTGGCGACTGCTGCGATTTGGTCTTTCCAAGAAACATCCAGAACCCCGGATGTTCAGCGATCACCCACAACTCAAATCAAGCTACGACGTCGTGATCATCGGCGGTGGCGGCCACGGCCTCGCCGCAGCCTACTACCTGGCGCGCGATCACGGCATCACCAATGTGGCCGTGCTGGAAAAGGGCTATATCGGCGGCGGCAATACCGGCCGCAACACCTCCATTATTCGCTCCAACTATCTGACCCCCGAGGGCGTCAAGTTTTACGACGAATCGGTGCATCTGTGGCAGGACCTGTCCGAGGAATTCGACCTCAATCTGTTCTACGCCAACCGCGGGCATTTCACGCTTGCTCACACCGATTCCGCGATGCGCACCATGCGCTGGCGGGCCGAAGTCAACAAGCATTACGGCATCGATTCCGAGGTGGTGGGGCCGGACTTCGTCAAGCGTGCGGCGCCCATGATCGACCTGTCTTGCGGCGGTCACGCGCCGATTCTGGGTGCGCTCTTTCACGCGCCCGGTTCGGTCGCCCGCCACGATGCCGTCGCTTGGGGGTATGGGCGCGGTGCCGACATGCGCGGCGCCGAGATCCACCAGCAAACCGAAGTGCTGGGGATCGACGTGCGGGGCGGCAAGGTGCGCGGCGTCCAGACCTCGCGTGGTTATATCGCCACCAACAAGGTGCTGTGCGCGGTGGCCGGCTTCACCCCGCGCATCCTCAAGATGGTCGATATCCAGACACCCATCTATATTCACCCGCTGCAGGCGATGGTCAGCGAGCCGCTCAAGCCCTGGCTCGATCCCATTCTGGTGTCCGGCAGTTTGCATGTTTATATCAGTCAGTCGGCCCGCGGCGAACTGGTCATGGGCGCTTCGCTGGACCCCTACGAAGTGCAGTCGACCCGCTCCACGCTGGATTTCGTGGAAGGGCTGTCGAGCCATTTGCTGGACATGTTTCCATTCCTGTCGAATGTGAAAGTCATGCGCCAGTGGGCCGGCATGGCCGACATGACACCGGACTTCGCGCCCATCATGGGCAAGACGCCGGTGGAAGGGTTTTATCTCGATGGCGGTTGGGGCACCTGGGGTTTCAAGGCCACGCCGGTATGCGGCAAGACCATGGCCCACACGGTGGCGACTGATACCCCGCATTCCCTGATCACCGGTTTTTCTCTCGACCGCTTCCGCAATTTCTCGCTTACCGGCGAGAAGGGCGCGGCATCGGTGGGCCACTAGTGTCGTGAATCTTAAATATCGAAACATAAAACGGCGTCTTTTTCCGCATGGCGGCGTTGCTCGTCGTTGCCATAGAGCCCGCTATGTCGCCTCCTCGCGCCTTGCCCCGCGAAAAAATCCATCCGTTTCATTTGTTCCGTTATTTCCGGTTCACGACACTAGGGCGTTCTTCCTCGATTTCTTCGAGATCGCCTTCATCGTGGTGCCGCTGCTGGCGCCGATCGCGTACAAGCTCGGCATCGACCCGATCTGGTTCGGCGTCATGCTCGCGGTCAACATGCAGACCGCCTTCATGCACCCGCCCTTCGGCTTCGCTCTGTTCTACCTGAAGAGCGTCGCGCCGAAAGCCATCCGCCCCGGTAGATGTCGGCAGTGCGGATGGCCTTCCCGCAGGTGGTGCTGCGCGATCCGCCGCCGGACGCCAGCAGCGTCACCGAAATCCCCATCGACGTCGATCCCGACGCCCGCCTGCCGGCCGAGTGGCGCTGAACCCGGGTTCGCCTTAGGCGGGAAACGTGAGAAAATGAACGGCTTCGCGCATCGCCTGTCAGATACGCATCAATTGCAAACTTCACACTCCAGGGACCGAATCCATGAGCGAACTCATTATTGAAGACCTCGTCGCCGGCAGCGGCGACACCGCCACCGCAGGTCAAACCGTGACCGTGCATTACACCGGCTGGCTCACCGA
>JBAQND010000058.1:0-13033 GCA_049303455.1 Thiobacillus sp. | reverse complement strand
ATATTGTCGGTCACCTTGTTCGAGAAGATGCCCTTGCAGCAAGCCTTTCCGGGCAGCGATTCCAGTTCCGGCAGCACCACTATCAACAACCAATTGAATCTGTTCACGTTTTAACCGGACAGCAGTGCTACGAAACCTATTACCGGCTGGTGCAGGTGGGCAACGACGACCCGCATGTGGAACGCAAGAAGGCGGCGCGTGCATTGGCGCGCACGCTGACCTTGCATGAAGTGGTCGATCACGGTATCTCGCCGGTCTCGCTCAATGCGGCCATCACCGGGCTGAAGTTCTTCTTCGACGTCACCGCCGACCATCCCGAGCTGATGGCCAAGATGCAGCCGGTGCATGTCCCGCACACGTTGCCGGTGGTGTTGAGCCGTGAGGAGGTGGCGCGCCTGATCGCCGCGGCCATCACTACATTCCATTTATTCCGAGGAAAGCGATGCGCTATGTCGCCAAGCGCTTCTCCCGTAGTCAGGGAAACAGCCTGGATGGGATGGTGGTGCCGTCCAATCCGATGCTGGCTGTATTAAAAAACTACGGCATCAGGACCCCTACCGAAGTCATCCCGACCGGCATCGAACCGGGCAGTTTTGTGCCCGGAGACCGTGCCGCGTTTCGGAAAAAATACGCTATTCCGCAGCACCGCCCGGTACTGCTTTTTATAGGGCGCGTGGCGCATGAAAAGAACATCGGGTTTCTGCTCAAGGCAGTGGATCGGGTCAGAAAAGAAATCGCCGACGTGCTGTTCGTCATCGCAGGCGAAGGCCCGGCGCAAGAAAGCCTGCAACGAGAAGTCAGGAACTCGGGCTGGGCGAGAACGTCATGTTCATCGGCTACCTGGATCGCCATACCGAATTGAACAGTTGCTATCGCGCCGCAGACATTTTCATATTTGCATCCCGAACAGAGACGCAGGGACTGGTTTTGCTGGAAGCGATGGCGCAAGGCGTCGCCGTCGTTTCCACCGCGGAACTGGGAACCCGCGATGTATTGCGGGAGGGTTTGGGCGTATGGATTGCACAGGAGGATCTGACCGATTTTTCTGGCAAAGTCGTCAGGATGTTACGCGATGCCGGGCTGCGCCGCGACTTGGGAGACGCAGGTCGCGGCTATGCGCAAACATGGTCGGCCAGTAAGCGAGCAGAACGGATGCTGCTGTTCTACCGCGATGTACTTAACCGTTATGCATTGTATGAAGGCGGCGATCTCGTTTCTGCTGCGGCTGAATTACGCAAGCCATATTGACATCCTCCCCGCCCTAAACGCGCTCCGATTTTCAAATTTTCAAATTGACATTTGTATTCCTGAAATTGACTGGGCAGGTAGCGGTGCCAGCAGATGCGTCAAGGCGTTGTGATCGAGTTCATACATCAGCGCGATCAGGCCGCCGAGTTCGCCCGAAGGAAAACCTTCGCGCGCAAACCAGCCCAGATAATGTCCCGGAAGATCGGCAATCAAGCGACCTTCGTATTTGCCGAAAGGCATGGTGCGGGTGACTAAAAGCTCCAGGTGTTCGGGATTTATGTTGACAGCAACCTGCTTGCGAAAGGTGGGACTTGGCGCTGCGGCTCAAGCCAGCGCTTTGTGAACGTCTGCAGTGATCTGATACGAGCGCAGACGCGCGGCGTGATCGAAAATCTGCGACGTGATCATCAGTTCGTCGGCACCGGTGCGCGCAACAAATTCCGCCAATTCGCGCGCTACCGTTTCGGGCGAGCCGATCGCCGAGCACGACAAAACCTGATCCAGCAAGGCGCGCTCCTGCGGGCCGATGCGGCGCAAATAATCCCCCATCGGCGGCGGCAGAGGCGAAGGGCGACCGCTGCGCAGGTTCACGAAAGCCTGTTGCATCGAGGTCGCGTGAAATTTCGCCGCATCGTCCGTGTCGGCGGCAAACACATTAAAGCCGAGCATCACATACGGCTTTTGCAGTTGCTCCGAGGGTTGGAATGTGGCTCGGTAGAGCGCAATCGCCTGCATCATCTGGGCCGGCGCGAAATGCGATGCGAAAGCATACGGTCGGCCGAGCGCCGCCGCCAATTGGGCACCAAACAGACTCGATCCCAGAATCCAGACCGGAACCTTCAGACCCATGCCGGGAACGGCACGCACCGCTTGCCTTGGTGCCGGCGAAAAATAATCCAGCAGCTCCAAAACGTCTTGTGGAAATTCATCTGCATCGGCAGCCAGGTTGCGCCGCAACGCGCGCGCAGTGATCTGGTCTGAGCCCGGCGCGCGCCCCAGCCCCAGGTCGATGCGGCCGGGGAAGAGCGACTCCAGGGTGCCGAATTGCTCGGCAATCACCAGCGGAGAATGATTCGGCAACATGATGCCGCCGGCACCGACTCTGATTTTTGAGGTGCCTGCTGCGACATGCCCGATCAAGACCGCAGTCGCGGCGCTGGCGATGCCCGGCATGGCGTGGTGTTCGGCCAGCCAATAGCGGTTGTAGCCCCAACGCTCGCCATGCTGCGCAAGATCGAGCGTGTTGCGAAATGATTGCGCTGCATTGCTGCCTTCAGCAATCGGAGCAAGGTCGAGTATCGAAAATGGAATCATGCTTTCCCAGTTAGGGGCGAAAAGGGGAAAAGCAAGCCTTGATCGGCAACGTATTCAGCCTGCCAGCGCAATCCATATTCGGCGATATCGGCTTGATGGCCAGACAGAATTTTCTGAAGCGGGAAGTAGCTACATTGACCATACTTAGCAAAAATCATAAATTTACCGACAATGCGATAAATATTGCATATTGACAACTAATGCTGTATTGCGGTTGCTGTATTGCGGCATTCCCCATAAGGCATCATTGTAATACGTAATACCTTTCATACCGCTCCGCAAGCGCTGAAATCCGCGCCGCTCCCAAACCGAACCGGCAGAAATAGGGTGGACAGGGTTGCCGCTGTCATGCAAGTCAGCTCACCTCCGACGCCGGCTCAGCCACATCCAATACATCATTATCCAATACATCATTAGGTATATTTAACATACGCAATGTATATATGCGGCAAATGCCATGAAAATTTGCATACTCCTTACTATGCAAATGAATTGCAACTGCTCAGCACGCCAGGCTGAGGACAGCCCGATCCCCTCTCCCGGCACGGCTTTTCCTGGTGTCCGAATCGCCATGCGATCCGCTTGCGGGAGAGGCCAGGGTCAGAGCGTTAGCAAATATTCCGGCCGCGCTAGATGGCAATGCAATCAAGCTTGAGTCTTGTTTTGGCCACCTTGTTATTGCGACCGCCCGCTCCCGCCTGCGCGGGAATCCATCATGCCAGCGCGGGATAATCGACGTAGCCTTCTGGCGTGGCCGCGTAAAAGGTTGCCGGATCCGGCACATTCAACGGCGCATCGATCTTCAACCGGCGCGGCAGATCCGGGTTGGCGATGAACAATTGCCCGAACGCCACCGCATCTGCGTCGCCTGCTGCCAGCAATTTCTCGGCGCGCTCTTTGGTCAATTGTTGGTTGGCGATGTAGACGCCGCCGAATGCCTTCTTGAGTTGCGGCCCGAGCCAGTTTTCCTTTTGCGCTTCCCGTGCGCAGATAAAGGCGATGCCGCGCTGGCCCAGTTCGCGCGCGACATAGCCAAAAGTCCCGGCCGGATTGGAGTCGCCCATAGTGTGGGTATCGCAGCCCGGCGCCAGGTGCATGCCGACCCGATCCGCGCCCCATACCGCAATGCAGGCATCGGTTACTTCCAGCATCAGGCGGGCCCGATTCTCGAGCGATCCGCCATAGATGTCGGTACGCTTATTGCTGCCGTCCTGCAAAAACTGATCGAGCAGATAGCTGTTCGCGCCGTGAATTTCGACGCCGTCGAAATTGGCCGCCCTGGCATTTTCAGCGCCTTTGCGGAAGGCCGCGACGATGCCCGGAATTTCTGCCAGATCGAGCGCTCTCGGCGTGACGTAATCGCGCAATCGTTACGCCATGCTATCGCCGGTGCTGCTCGAGCGCCTGCGCAGCTGGTGGCGGGTCGCGCGTGCCCAGGGCAGGCCATTTATTGGCACTATAAAGACCGTGCCGCCTGGAAATGATGCGTGCTACGATTTCTCTGCCTCAATATTGTTTGGCTATATCAAGGGAGTATCAGGCAGTTGGAATCGGACGTAAGAAACACCTCGCTCTGTGGCGATCGCAGTAATAAGGCTGCGGCTTTTTTTGGCCGGTAAGCTGCTGTCACTTAATCAGAAAAGCTTCCTTTGAGCGCCCTTTGGCCAGTTCTTCAGCCAGCCACTTAGGTGCGCGACCCCGGCCTGACCAGGACTCGCCGGTGACTGAATTGCGGTACTTCGCTGCCACGGCAGTACGCGCTTTGGTCTTTTTTGCCCCACTCTTCAGGTCTTCAAGGGTGATCCCATATTCCTTCATCCGTGCGTGAATCTCTGCGACTACTGAAGCGATTTCAGCACGGCGTGCTGCCTCGGCTTGCTTCAACAATGCTTCCGCCTGCGCCTTCAATTCTTTATAAGTTGCCATCGTTTTTTTCCTTTCAAATGATTCTGACCTGAGCCGTTCATTATGCATTAACCAATAGCGTCAAGCCAACCAAGCCAATGCTGCATAGGCTCGACTGAAAATGCTGAAGGCCAAGCAAAAGCTATTGGTACCTGTGGGGCCTCCTAACGTCCGGTTCTCGGCCTTATGTAGCGCTCCACTTCTAAAGGCCGAACAAGAGACGCTCAAAACTTACAGTCTGAACTTACGCTTCTTGCCGTGCTCTGCCGGTCATGGCTAGTGGGAGCCGCGGCACAAATTGATGTCTACGCAGATGACTAAAAAGATTAAAAACGCGCCGTTATTGGAGTTCAGCGGTATGGGCGGCCGGTCAAGTCAAGTCAAAGAAAACTCAAAGAAAACGTGGACGAGGAAATGATTGAGGATATTGAGGATGCTTGATCGCTAGTTTTGGCTCAGGAAGGGCTGCTCCATTGACTCTTTCTGGCCGACAGCCGCCCACGAAAAAACGGCCCTTCTCTCAAGGGGCCGCCTGTAAGGTGCAACACTTGCACCTTTAAGTACTTTCACCACTCTGCTTTTTTTCCGACCTAACGCGTTGAAGTGAATGCCGATTAGTCAGCTGCGCAGTAACACCCATTGGGCTGGGTGTAAGGTCAGTTTCACACGCTGAAAATCAGCGCCAGGCCGGTGGCTGCGATGCCGATGCCGGCGGCCCGCATCGCGTGGCGGCCGACCAGACTGCCGGCGACGCCCGCGCCGTGCAGGCACACCGTGGCCAGCACGAAGCCCAAGGCATAGCCCACGGGCGATGCGGCCTGCGGCATTTCCAGTCCGTGGGCATAGCCGTGAAACAGTGCAAATCCTGCCGTGATCGCCATGCCGGCGGCGACTGCCCACTGGCGCCGCGTGGCAACCAGCACGCCCAGCACCAGCACCGACAGCGCGATGACGGTTTCGGCGTGCGGCAGCCCCCAGCCCAGACCGGCCAACCCACCGCCCAGCCCCATCGCGCCGACGAAGGCGGCGGGCACTGCCCATCGTGCCCGGCCGCCCTGCTGTGCGGCCCACAGCCCGACCGCGATCATGGCGAGCAGGTGATCGAGTCCCAGCAGGGGGTGCGCCAGGCCGCTGACAAAACCGGTTGCGGTGTGTGCGCCGGTGTGCGCCGATGCCGTGCCCGCAAACAGGCAGAGGGCGACCAGGGCAAGGACGGGGGAATGTTTCGTCGGCTTCATGGTGTGGGCTCCACTATTCATCAAATCAAAATCGAATCAAAATTCGCCAGGCAGGTTCGCCAGGCAAGCCGGCCAATCGCCACTGGCCTTACTTGATCCTGACCTGCACCAGTTCCTCGCCGTCCGGGTCGGTCACGTGCACCGCGCAGGCGATGCAGGGGTCGAAGGAATGGATGGTGCGCAGGATTTCGATCGGCTGCCTGGGGTCGTGCATGACATGGTTGTCCTGCAGCGCCGCCTCGTACGCGCCCGGCTGGCCCAGCGTGTCGCGCGGGCCGGCGTTCCAGGTGCTCGGCACCACCGCCTGGTAGTTGCTGATCTTGCCGTCGTCGACGACGATCCAGTGGGAGAGCCCGCCGCGCGGGGCTTCCATCAGGCCGACGCCCTGCATGTGCTTCGGCCAGGTCGACGGATCCCAGTACTGGTCGTTGAAGGTGCGCACGTCGCCGGCCTTGATGTTGGCCATCAGCTGGTCGAACCAGCCCTGCATGGCGTCGGCCAGGATCTTCGATTCCAGGGTGCGCGCGGCGGTGCGGCCGAGGGTGGAGAACAGCGCGTCGACCGGCAGGTCGAGCGTCTTCAGGGTCATGCCCACCAGTTCCTTCGCCTGTTCGTTGCCGCTGGCGTAGAGCATCAGCACGCGGGCCAGCGGACCGACTTCCATGGATCGACCCTGCCAGCGCGGCGATTTCATCCAGGAGTATTTCTGCTCGACATCGAGATGCTGGTAAGGCGGCTTCGGCCCGGTGTAGTTGAGTTCGGTCTCGCCCCTGAACGGATGCAGGCCGTGTTTGTCACCCTGGCTGTATTTGTACCAGGAGTGGCTGACGAATTCCTGGATTTCGTTGTCGGCGTCTAGGTCGATGGGATGGATGGTCGACAGGTCGCGGCCGAGGATGACGCCGCGCGGGATGAGGTAGGAATCGGTATCCCAGAAGCCTTTCGCGGGCAGGTCGCCGAACGACAGGAAGTTGCCCAGGCCTTCGCCGCGCCCGGCCCAGTCCTTGTAGAAACCGGCAATCGCCAGGGTGTCCGGCACATAGACCTGATCGACGAATTCGCGCATCCGGGTGATGACGTTCCGCACCGTCTGCAGGCCCACCATGTTGAGCGCGGTGGTCGCCTGGCCGCCGCCGCTGGTGTGCACCGAAATGGCCGAGGGGACGCCGCCCACGACGAAGTTAGGGTGCGGGTTCTTGCCGCCAAAGATGGCATGCAGCTTGACCACGTCGCGCTGCCAGGCCAGCGCGTCGAGATAGTGCGCCAGCGCCATCAGGTTGGCTTCCGGCGGCAGCTTGTAGGCGGGATGGCCCCAGTAGGCGTTGGCGAAAATCCCGAGCTGGCCCTGCTCGACGAAGGTCTTCACCTTCTTCTGCACGTCGGCGAAGTAGCCGGGCGAGGATCGGGGATAGCCCGACAGGCTTTGCGCCAGCGTCGAGGTGGCCTTGGGGTCGGCCTTCAGCGCCGACACCACGTCGACCCAGTCGAGCGCATGCAGGTGATAGAAGTGCATCACGTGGTCGTGCACATGCTGCGCCGCGATCATCAGGTTGCGGATCAGTTCGGCGTTCGCAGGAATGCTGTAGCCGGGGATGGCGCGATGCAGCGCGTCCTCCACCGAGCGCACCGAGGCGACGCCGTGCACCAGGGTGCAGACGCCGCAGATGCGCTGGGCGAAGGCCCAGGCGTCGCGCGGGTCGCGCCCGCGCAGGATGATCTCGATGCCGCGCACCATGGTGCCGGCGGAATACGCCTGGGTGATCCTGCCGTCGGCGTCGGTTTCCGCCTCGATGCGCAGGTGGCCCTCGATGCGGGTGATGGGGTCGACGACAATGCGTTGTGCGGTGGCCATGCGTTCAGTCCTCCAGGTGCTCTGCCAGCAGTTCGGTCAGGCCGATCAGTTTGGTATTCATTTCGTAATGGTCGAGCGCCTCCTCGATGGTGATGCGGCAGTTGGCGCAGAAGGTCACCATGGTGCCGACGCCCGCCGCCTCGATCTGGCGCTTCTTGACGCCGAAGGCCTTGGCGCGCAGCGCTTCCGCTTCTTCGGTGTGGATCGCCGACGCCCCGCCGCCGCCGCCGCAGCACCAGTTCCATTTCTGCTGGTCGGCGATCGGGATGTAGTTCTCCGCCACCTGCCGGATCAGCGCGTCGGGCGCCTGCAGCACGCCGCCGCGGCGCACGATCTGGCAGGGGTCGTGCAGGATGAGCGGATCCTTGAACGTGTCCTTCATCTTCAGCAAGCCCTCCTGGCGCAGCTGGTCGAGCAGCTCCAGCACGTGCACGACCTTGAAGCCGTAGGGACGGCCGATCAGGTTGGGCCCTTCCCAGCGGATCGCCATGTAGGCGTGGCCGCACTCGGGCGACAGCACGTATTTAACCTTCAGCCGCTCGGCGGCATCGACGATGCGCGAGACGATCACCCTGGCAATGTCGGACGCGCCGATCTGGATGCCGGCGTTGGTCGCCTCGAAGGCATCGGACGCGAGGGTGAAGCTGATCCCCGCCTTGTGGAAAATCTTGGCCAGCGCTTCGATGTATTCGGGATAGTTGACGATTTCCATCGACGACAGCAGCACCAGATAGTCGGCGCCTTCCTGATCGACCGGGATCGTCACGCCGGTGGCTTCCTCGGTCTTCCTCAGCACATTGGCGACGGCCGGCCACTTCAGACCCATCGGCCCGCCGATTTCCACCGTGCGCCGGGTGGCGCTGCGGATGCCGTCGGGCACATGGCCGGACACTGCCATGCCCTCGCGCAACTTGCGGATCATGTAGACGATGTCGTTGCCCACCGGGCAGACCAGGGAGCAGCGCCCGCACATCGTGCAGCTGTCATAGACCAGTTCCTGCCACTCGCCGAGTTCGTCGTCGGTGATCGGCTTGGACAGGCCAATCATCTTCATCAGACGTCCGAGCAGCGTGTATTCCTGCTCGTAGACGCGGCGCAGCGGCTCCACCTTGTGGATCGGCGTGTATTTGGGATCGCCGGTCTCGGTGTAGAACAGGCAGGCCTCGGCGCACAGCCCGCAGTGCACGCAGCTTTCGAAATAGCTGGCGATGGGCGCGTCGATGACTTCCTTGAGAGTTTGCGTGACTTTATTCAGCGAGGCGCTCATACCGCGATCTCCTTTATGGCAGTCAGCCGGTCATGGCCATTGAACCCGCTCATACCGGCACCCCCTTGCGCGCGTTCGCACTGCCGTTGTACCAGCGCGAGCCGAACAGCGTGAAGGCGTGGAACAGCTTGGTGAAGGGCAGCACGATGAGCAGGATTTCCGCGGAGAGGATGTGTAGCGCCAGCATCGTGGTGTAGGGCAGCAGCAGATGCTGCACCGCCAGCCAGCCGGTGAGGACCGGCAAAAAAGTCACCGCCCAGGTGAACCAGTCCTCGAAGGTGGAAAGGAAACGCTTGGCCGGCTTGTTGATGCGGTCGAACAGCATCACCACCATCGCCGCCATCGTCACCACCGCCACCAGGTCGATGAACTGCGCGGGCAGCGCAGGCCACGACAGGCCGGTGAGGTTGGAGATCAGCAGGATGTGCGGCGCACCGAGGAACACGATGATGGCCAGCCCGATGTGGAAGAAGTAGCCGCCGATATAGCTCACCGGCGAACGCTTCAGCATCCCCGGCGGCGCCAGCGAGCGGCGGAACACGGTGTGCAGGCCTGAAGCGCCGGCAGCGTGGCGCGGCGGGGCGAGGTCCTTCCTGCGGCCCAATGTATAGATCTCGATCAGCCGCCACAGCACGCCCAGCACAAAAATGCCCACGGCGATGTCGAGTCCCGGGCCGCGCACCCATGTCAGAAATTGCAATTCGTTCATGCTTATTTCTCCAGGTCGTCCAGCGTGATCGGTTCATGCGCCTTGCGGGCGGCACCCTTTTTGGCACGGTTGGCGAAGCTCGCCACCACGCCTGCGCCCGCGCCCACCACGGCAGCGGCGGCGGCGAACCTGAGCGGATCGGCCGGCACCGACAGCGCCTTGTAGAAGCCGCCGGCGTCCCAGAAGTCCGGCTCGGAGCAGCCCAGGCAGCCGTGCCCGGATTCCACCGGCCACGAGGTGCCGCCGTTCCACTTCACCGTGGCGCAGGCGTTGTAGGTCACCGGTCCCTTGCAGCCCAGCTCGAA
Source organism: Thiobacillus sp. (assembly GCA_049303455.1). GTDB lineage: Bacteria > Pseudomonadota > Gammaproteobacteria > Burkholderiales > Thiobacillaceae > Thiobacillus. Next base: position 3,195 of record JBAQND010000058.1, on the reverse strand, counting down.
CAGGCACCAGCCGCGGCGCGCGCCCTCGTCGTCGAAGGTCTTGGCGAACTTGCCCTGGTCGTAGAACGGGCGGCGGTAGCAGCGGTCGTGGATGGTTTCGCCGAAGAAGGCCTTGGGCCGACCCTTGTCGTCGAGCTCCGGCAGGCTGCCGAAGGTGAGGTAGTGCGCCAGCACGCCGGTCATCACCACCGGGATCGGCGGGCAGCCCGGGATGTTGACGATGGGCTTGTCCTTGACGATGTCGGATACCGACACCGCGCCGGTCGGGTTCGGGTTGGCCTTCGGGATGCCGCCGTAGGAGGCGCAGGTGCCGACCGCGATGACGGCCGCCGCGCCGGCTGCGGCCTCCTGCAGCAGGTCGACATTGGAGCGGCCGCCGATGCAGGAATAGGCGCCGTCCACACCCAGCGGAATAGAGCCGTCGACGATCAGCAGATACTTGCCCGCGTTGTCCCGCATCGCATTCTGCCGGGCTTCCTCTGCCTGGTGGCCGGCCGCGGCCATCAGCGTCTCCTGATAGTCGAGCGAGATCATGTCGAAGATCATGCCCTCCAGCGTCGGCGAGTGCGAACGCGTGATCGACTCGGTGCAGCCGGTGCATTCCTGGAACGGCAGCCAGATCACCGACGGCCGCCGCGCCGCCGCCATCGCCTCGGCCATGGCACGCCCGGCCGCGGGCGGCAGCGCCATCATCGAGGCCAGGGTGGCGCAATACTTGAGAAAAGTGCGGCGGCTGACGCCCTGCCGCGCGAGTGTATCGATCAACGGACCCTGCATGATGCTTGCCTCCCGACGTTAAACACCCCTGCCCTGGAAAATCCCGGCGGCCAACCCGGTCTGGAAACGCATGCCGTCATTGCGTCCATGCACGCAATGACGAATTCAATCTGCGTCACCTTGGTAAGTCGGAAATCATGAACTCAAGGGTTTCCAGACCGATCGCCACATCCTCGGGATGGGCCTTCACCAGTTCGGGCACGAACGCCACCTCGATGAACTGCGAGGTGGCCGCGCCCTGCTCGTTGCGATGCGTCACCCACCACACGCCTGGGCAGGCGGTCTCGTCCAGGGTCGATTCGCCGTTGGCCTGCAGGGTGACGGCAATCTCGCCGGCGCCGAGTTGTTCCCGCAGCCAGTCGAGGTCGGCCGGCGTCAGCGGCAAGGCGGACAGGTCGATGGCGGAAGGTTCGCCGGATTCGAGCAGGCGGCGCACCTGTTCAGCCACTTCGCGCAGCAACGGCGGCGCATTGCCGGAGAGGCCGGGTTCGCCCGGTGGCTGATTGGCCACAAGGATGGGAATGACGTCAAGCTTCATGCTGCCATTCCCGGATCAATCCGCGGATTGCCGCGCAGGCGGGGGGAATGGCGGCGGCGACGGCCGGCGTGGGCAGTTCACCCCAGTCGACGACGTCGGGCCGGATCGCCAGCATCGCGCGCTTTTCCGGCCAGTGGCCGGTCAGAATGGCAATGGCGCGCAGATCGGTCAGCCCTACTTCGTGCACCGTGGACTTGCGATTGCTCATCAGGAATGCGTCCATCTCCTCCCCTTCCAGCAATACCCATTCACCCGGCTTCGTCTTGATATTGGCGGCATCGACGACGATCAGCGCATCGGCGTCCTCGATCGGCCCCGCCAGCGTGAACGACAGCGTGCCGCCGTCGAGCAGGGCCACGTCGGGCCAATTCGCCAGCTCGGGTTCGAGCGCCTGCAGCACGTGAATGCCAATGCCTTCGTCGGTGAGCAGGGTGTTGCCGATGCCGAGCACGAGCGTTTTCATGACCTCAATCTAGCAGCCCGCTATTCGAATAACAACCAAGCAAATCGCTCAAGCATCTGATTATTACGAAATTATTTTTGCAACATTCCGGATCGGACGCCGCGTCGGCAAATCACATATACTGATTCGAGTGTAGGTTCCGATTGCCGCCCATGTGCCTTGCCATCCCCATGCAGATCGAATCGATCGAAGGCTTCACCGCCCGCTGTCAGGCCAAGGGCGTGTGGCGCGACGTCAGCCTGTTCATGATGCAGGACGAGCCGCCCGCGGTCGGCGACTTCGTCATGGTGCACGTCGGCTACGCCATCCAGAAAGTCACCGAGGCCGACGCCCGCACCACCTGGGAACTGCTCGACCAGATTCTGGAGGAAAGCGGTGCATGAACTGGCTGTCGCCCAGGCGCTCGTCGAACAGGTGGACGCCGTGATCGGTCAGCATGGCGCGGCGCAGGCCAGCCTGATCCGCGTGCGCATCGGCCCGCTCGCCGGCGTGGTGCCCGAACTGCTGGCCACGGCTTTTCCGCTGGCAGCAGCCGGCAGCCGCATGGAACACGCCGCACTCGAATTCACCCACGCGCCGATCCGGGTTCGCTGCCAGACCTGCGGCGCCGAAACCGAGGCCACGATGAACCGCCTGCTCTGCGGCGCCTGCAGCGACTGGCACACACAGGTCCTTTCCGGCGACGAACTCCTGCTCGAAAGCGTCGAACTCGAAACCACCCCGTCCCTGACCCCTGAATCCTGATCCCTGGGCCCCTGAAAAATGTGTGACACCTGCGGCTGCAACCTCACTCCCGGCAACAAGCACCTCGCCTTCAAGCCCGTTCCCAAGGGGGCGACCGCGGTGTCCGTGCTGAAGGGCCTGCTGGCAAAAAACGACGACCAGGCCGCGCACAACCGCGAACACTTCGACCGCCGCGGCATCCTCGCGATCAACCTGATGTCCTCGCCCGGCTCGGGCAAGACGGCGCTGCTGGAAGCCACGCTCGTCGCGCTGAAAAATGAATTCACCTGCGCGGTGATCGAGGGCGATCTGGAAACCGAGAACGACGCCGAGCGCATCCGCGCCAAGGGCGTGCAGGCGCACCAGATCGTCACCGGCACCGCATGCCACCTCGACGCACACCTGGTGCATGACGCACTGCACCACATGACGCTCGACGGCGTCGACCTGCTGTTCATCGAGAACGTCGGCAACCTGGTGTGCCCGGCGAGCTTCGACCTCGGCCAGCACCTCAACGTCACCCTGCTCTCGGTCACCGAAGGCGACGACAAGCCGGCCAAATATCCGGTGATGTTCCGCGCCGCCGACGCCATGCTGCTGACCAAGACTGACCTGCTGGCCGTGCTCGACGACTTCGATTGCGACAAGGCCGAGGCGCACCTGCGCAATCTTGCCAATCCGGCGCCGGTGATGC
>JBAQND010000057.1:0-1768 GCA_049303455.1 Thiobacillus sp. | reverse complement strand
CCTGATGATTACAAATCAACTGCTCTACCAAATGAGCTAAGTCGGCAATACTTCAGGCCCGAATTATACCGCTATTTGATCCTGGTCAGTGTTGGCGGTCCGCCTTTTTTCGGCGGGTTATTATTGTTGTCCGGAACATGCGACAGGTCCGCTGCGCTCGCTTGCGCAGGTGCGCTGGGCACGGCGGAAAGCCCCGGAGCGCTGGCGGCGGCACCCTCGGTGGCCGGCGCCGGAGCCGCCGGGTTCTCGGCCGCGGTGGCGCTCACCTCGAACGCCATGCCCTGGCCGTTTTCGTTGGCGTAGATCGCCAGCACGTTCTGGACCGGCACGTAGATCTCGCGTGAGACGCCGCCGAAGCGCGCGTGGAAGCGCACCGCTTCGTTGTCCATCTTCAAGCCTGAAGTGGCGCCGAAGCTGATATTGAGCACGATTTCGCCCTTCTTCACGTATTCCATCGGCACCGTGGTGGCGGCGTCGACCTTGACCGCGAGGTAAGGCGTGAAGCCGCTATCGGTGCACCATTCGTACATGGCGAGCAGCATGTAGGGCTTGGTTGAGATGTCGGGCATGTTCTGATTGGATATGATGCGTGATTGCACGCCAGTTTACTTCGATTTGCCCGAAGGCGCGTGAAACTGGCGTGCAACAGGACTGCGATTAACGGCGCATGACCTTTTCGGACGGGGTCAGCGCTTCGATGTAGGCCGGGCGCGAGAAGATGCGCTCGGCATATTTCATCAGCGGGGCGGCGGTCTTGGACAGCTCGATGCCGTAGTGGTCGAGGCGCCACAGCAGCGGTGCAACGGCCACGTCCAGCATCGAGAACTCGTCGCCGAGCATGTACTTGTTCTTGAGGAACAGCGGCGCGAGCGTGGTCAGGCGGTCGCGGATCTCGGCCCGGGCCTTGTCGTGGCTCTTGTCGTTGGCCTTGGCGCGTTCGCTCTCGAGCACGTGCACATGCACGAACAACTCTTTCTCGAAATTGAACAGCATCAGGCGCGCGCGCGCGCGCATCAGCGGGTCGGCCGGCATCAGCTGCGGGTGCGGGAAGCGCTCGTCGATGTATTCGTTGATGATGTTGGATTCGGTCAGGATCAGGTCGCGCTCGACCAGCACCGGCATCTTGCCGCTGGGGCTGATGCTGGCGATTTCTTCCGGCTTGTTGTGCATGTCGACATCGATGATTTCGAAGTCCATGTCCTTTTCGAACAGGACAATGCGGCAGCGGTGGCTGTATGGGCAGGTACTGCCGGAATACAAGGTCATCATGGCGGGGGCTCCCTAAGGTGTTGCGTGTATTGGATACGTAAAATGCCAACAGCCGGACACAGTCCGGCTGTTGGCAAAAGGCACGACCGGAATCAGTGGATATCTTTCCAGAATTCCTTCTTTAAATAATAGGCCACCACGAAGAAAACAGAGAGGAAAATCAGGACGATGATGCCAAGCTGCTTGCGCTGAAGCTGGGCGGGCTCGCCCATCCACACCAGGTAGTTGACCAGATCGCCGACCATGGCATCGTACTCGGCCAAGGCCACGCTGCCGGGCTTGACCAGTTCGAGCCGCTCGATCACTTGATGGCCGCCTTCCGTCTTGTAGCGCGGCGCCATTTCACCCTGCAGATTCGACATCACGTGCGGCATGCCAACCTTGTCGAACACGGTGTTATTCCAGCCGGTGACGGTCGAACCATCCCGGTAGAAGCTGCGCAGGTAGGTGTACAGATAGTCTGCGCCGCGAGCACGGGAAATCACGCTGAGGTCGGGCG
>JBAQND010000056.1:0-15979 GCA_049303455.1 Thiobacillus sp. | reverse complement strand
TGGTGGAGCCGGGGGGAATCGAACCCCCGTCCGCAAGCCCTCTACAGGCAGTTCTACATACTTAGTCCGGTGTTTTTGTGCTTTAAGCTCCATCACGCCCGCCGAACAGGCTGGATCTCGCCGAGTCGCCTTGATTTAACGTTTACCCAAGCGACCCGGATAAACGCGGTTTCATGTGAATTAACTCACTGTCGGCTTGCGCCGGCCCGGCCCATGAACGATCCGGTGTGAGTCCTAGACCTTAAGCGGCTAGGGCGTAGTTTTCGTCGTTTGCGACTAAGTTTTTTTCAGTTGGATTTACGAGGTGCTCTGACCCTCGGTATGCCCTACTCTGCTTTGCGACCCACGTCGAAGCCAGGTCGGCCCCCATGTGTATCTAAAACAAGTGTACTGCATAGAGGGGGAGCCAGATAAAAAGTTCCGGCGAAAGTTTAGGCGCGAACGCTTTTTCTGCGGGGCGGCTTACTGGCCGAAGGGGAAGGGGTCGTGCACCATCGCGACCGCCACCATGTAGCCGAATACCAACAGGGCGGCAATCCAGGCGGCGATGCGCTGAGCCTTGGTTTTGCCGCGCTTGAGGGCGATGGTGCCGAGCACGATATAAAGGATCAGCGCGAGGAATTTGGCGGTGAGCCAGCCGTGCACTAGCGGGTATTGCTGGATCAGCACGGCCAGGCCGATGCCGCTGGCCAGCAGCAGGGTGTCGATGAGGTGCGGGGCGACGCGCACCCAGCGCGCCTGCAGCAGTGGTGAGGCGGCGATCATCCAGGCGCCGCGCAAAACAAACAGCGCCAGGCTGAGGGCAATGGTGGTGAGGTGCAGGTTCTTGATCAGGCTGAAGTAGGCCATCGCTCAGCTTCCCAGGTAATCAAGGGTTTCGGCCGGGTGGCGGATTTGCGCATGCGCGCCCCAGGTATGCGGCTGGTCAACAGCGTCGAGATAGCCCCAGGCGGCGACCAGCGCGGGCATGGCGGCGGCGCTGGCGGCCTGGATGTCGCGTTCGGCGTCGCCCAGGTAGAGGCACTGCGCGGGCGTCGCGCCGCACAGTTCGGCGGCGCATAGCATTGGCGCCGGGTGCGGCTTGGACTGCGGGCAGGTGTCGCCGGAGACGATGCAGGCGGCGCGTTCGGCGAGGTCGAGCACGGACATCAGCGGCTCGGTGAAGCGCGCCGGCTTGTTGGTGACCACGCCCCAGGCGAGGCCGCGCCGCTCCAGTTCGGCCAGCAGGTCGAGGATGCCGGGGAAGGGGCGCGAGTGGCGGCAGATGTTGTCGGCGTACAGCTGCAGGAATTCCTCGCGCATGCGGGCAAAGCGCGCGTCGTCGGGGTGCAGGTCGAAGCCGATGCCCAAAAGGCCGCGGGCGCCGTGCGAGGCCCGCGGGCGGATCACCACGTCGGCCAGCGGCGGCAGGCCGTGGTGCGCGCGCTGCAGGTTGAGGGCGTAGCCAAGGTCGGGCGCGGTGTCGACCAGGGTGCCGTCGAGGTCGAACAGCACCGCCTTGATGCCATCAAGCTTCACTGCCTTCATTCCCATGTTCAATCCCCGCGGCGGGTCGCCAACAGGTAGTTGACGTCGGTGTCGGCTTCCAGCTTGTACACCTTGGTCAGGGGGTTGTAGGTCATGCCGATCAGTTCCTGGGTGTCGAGCCCGGCTTCGCGCGCCATGCGGGCGAGCTCGGCGGGCTGGATGAACTTGGCGTAGTCGTGGGTGCCGCGCGGCAAGAGCTTGAGGAGGTATTCGGCGCCGATGATGGCAAACAGATAGCTCTTGGCGTTGCGGTTGAGCGTGGAGAAGAACACCCAGCCGCCGGGCTTGACCAGGCGCGTGCAGGCGGCAACCACCGAGGCGGGATCGGGCACGTGTTCGAGCATTTCCATGCAGGCGACGACGTCGAATTCGCCCGCGTGCTGGTCGGCGAAATCTTCGGCGGACACCCGCTGGTAGTCGACGCTATGGCCGGATTCGTACAGATGCAGCTTGGCGACCTTGAGCGCCTTCTCCGACAGGTCGATGCCGCTGACGGTGGCGCCGGCGGCGGCCATCGCCTCGGCCAGGATGCCGCCGCCGCAGCCGACGTCGAGCACTTTCTTGCCGGCCAGCGATGCCTGGCTGTCGATCCATTTCAGGCGCAGCGGATTGATCTCGTGCAGCGGCTTGAATTCGGAGTTCGGGTCCCACCAGCGGTGGGCGAGTTCGGAAAACTTGGCGATTTCGGCGGCGTCGACGTTGCTCATGACTGTCCTTGTGCGATGAGTTTGCTGCGCCAATAGGTGGCGCGGGCGGCCAGGTCGTCGGGTTCCAGATCGACCAGGCAGCGGTTATTCAGTTTCAGCGTGCCGTCGACCCACACATGGGTGACGTGCTCGCGTCCGGCAACGTAAACCAGGTGCGAGACGGGGTCAAACACCGGCTGGCTGGACAGCGCATGGAGGTCGACCGCGATCAGGTCGGCGCGCTTGCCCGGGACGATGCTGCCGATCCGGCTGTCGAGGTTGAGCGCGCGGGCGGCGTCCAGGGTGGCGGCCTTGAGCGCGGCGGCGGCGGGCAGGGCGGCGGCGTCGCCGCTGTTGCCCTTGGCCAGCAGGGCGGCCAGGCGCATTTCGCCGAACAGGTCGAGTCGATTGTTGCTGGCGCCGCCGTCAGTGCCGAAGCCGAGATTGACGCCTGCCGCGATGAGCTTGGTCACCGGGGCGATGCCTGACGCCAGTTTCAGGCCGGAGCTGGGGCAGTGCGCCACGTGGCAACCGTGTTGCGCCAGCAGCCCGATTTCGGCGTCGTTCACGTGGATCGCGTGGACGCCGATGAAGTTGGGGCCCAGAAGGCCCAGCCGCGCCAGCCGTTCCAGCGGGCGCAGCCCGTATTGCTTGAGGCTGTCCTGGATTTCGTCGTCGGTTTCGTGAATATGGGTGTGGATGGGCAGGCCGAGCTGTTCGGCCAGGGTGTTGATGCGGCCGAAGGTGGCGTCGGCGATGGTGTAGGGCGCGTGCGGGGCGAAGGCGAAGCTGAGCAGCGGCTCGTCCTTCAGTTCATCGCGCAGGGCGAGCCCCTTGGCCAGATAGTCGTCGGCATCCGACGCGTAGGCGCTGGGGAATTCCAGCACGATCAGGCCGAGGGTGGCGCGCATCCCGGCCTGCAAGAAGGCTTCGCCCGCGGTCTGCGGGAAGAAATACATGTCGTTGCAGCAGGTGACGCCGCCCGCGAGCATTTCGGCGGCGGCGAGCAGGGTGCCGTCGCGCACGAAGGCTTCGGACACGTGCTGCTTCTCGGCGGGCCAGATGTGGTCGTTGAGCCAGGTCATCAGCGGCTGATCGTCGGCAAAGCCGCGCAACAGCGACATCGCGGCGTGGCCGTGCAGGTTGACGAGGCCCGGGATCAGCGCCTGACCGGGCAGGGCCAGCGTTTGCGCGGCGTCGTAGCGGGCTTCGGCGGCGGCGGCGGGCAGCACGTCGAGAATCCGGCCGTCCTGGATGACGACGGCATGGTCGGCCAGCGCGCCATCGGGTTCGACGGGCACCACCCATTGCGGCAGGAGAATCAGATCGGCGGGGGCTTTCATGGTGGCGTGGATTCTCGCCGTTTACGATTAGATTGGCAAAGGCGGCCGTGCTTTGGCAAAGGTGGGCGAGGCGGGCGACCATGCTAAAATCACGGGCTTTAAGTCAATAACAAAGCCGGTTATGGAACAGTTTGCCAAGGAAACCCTCCCGGTCAGTCTCGAAGACGAGATGCGGCGCTCATACCTCGATTACGCGATGAGCGTGATCGTGGGGCGCGCACTGCCGGATGTGCGTGACGGCCTGAAGCCCGTGCACCGCCGCGTGCTGTTCGCGATGCACGAGCTCTCCAACGACTGGAACAAGGCTTACAAGAAGTCGGCCCGCGTGGTCGGCGACGTCATCGGTAAATACCACCCGCACGGCGACACCGCGGTGTACGACACCATGGTGCGGATGGCGCAGGACTTCTCGCTGCGCTACCCGCTGATCGACGGCCAGGGCAACTTCGGCTCGGTCGACGGCGACAACGCGGCGGCGATGCGTTACACCGAAGTGCGCATGTCGCGCATCGCGCACGAGCTGCTGGCCGACCTCGACAAGGAAACGGTCGACTTCGGCCCCAACTACGACGGCTCGGAGCACGAGCCGCTGGTGATGCCGACCAAGATCCCCAACCTGCTGATCAACGGCTCGTCGGGCATCGCGGTGGGCATGGCGACCAACATCCCGCCGCACAACCTTACCGACATCTGTACCGCGCTGTTCGCGCTGCTGGACGACCCGGAAACCGACATCGAGTCGCTGATCGAGATCGTCAAGGCGCCGGACTTCCCGACTGCCGGCATCATCTACGGCCTGTCGGGCGTGCGCGACGGCTACCGCACCGGGCGCGGGCGCGTGGTGATGCGCGCCACCTGCCATTTCGAGAATGTGGGCAGGGAGGGTGGTAAGCAGGCCATCATCATCGACGAGCTGCCGTACCAGGTGAACAAGGCCAACCTGCTGATCAAGATCGGCGAGCTGGTGCGCGACAAGCAGATCGAAGGCATCGCCGACCTGCGCGACGAGTCCGACAAGTCGGGCATGCGCGTCTACATCGAGCTGAAGCGCGGTGAAAACGCCGACGTGATCCTGAACAATCTGTACAAGCAGACGCAGATGCAGGACACCTTCGGCATGAACATGGTGGCGCTGATCGACGGCCAGCCGCGCCTGCTCAACCTGCGGCAGATGCTCGACGCCTTCCTGCGCCATCGCCGCGAAGTCGTCACCCGCCGCACCGTGTTCGACCTTCGGAAGGCGCGCGAACGCGGCCACATCCTCGAAGGCCTGGCCGTGGCGCTGGCCAACGTCGACGAGATCGTCGAGCTGATCAAGAGCTCGGAAACCCCGGTGATCGCGAAAGAACGCCTGCTCGACCGCGCCTGGAAGTCGACGATGGTCGAGGAAATGCTGGCGCGCATCGATCCCGAGTTCTCGCGTCCGGTGAACATCGGGCCCGAGTTCGGCCTGCATGCCGACGGCTATCGCATGACCGAGATCCAGGCGCAGCGCATTCTGGAAATGCAACTGCAGCGCCTGACCAATCTGGAGTCGGACAAGATCATCGGCGAGTACAAGGACATCATGGCGAAGATCGCCGACCTGCTCGACATCCTCGCCAATCCGGCACGCATCACCCAGATCATCCGCGACGAGCTGACTCAGATCCGGGATCAGTTCGGCGACGAGCGCCGCTCGGTCATCGTCGAGAACGCGCAGGACATGTCGATGGAAGACCTGATCAAGCCGGAAGAGATGGTGGTGACCTTGTCGCATGGCGGCTACATGAAGACCCAGCCGATGGACGATTACCGCGCGCAGAAGCGCGGCGGGCGCGGCAAGCAGGCGGCAGGCACCAAGGACGAGGACTTCATCGAGAAGATGTTCGTCGCCAACACCCACGACTACATCCTGTGCTTCTCCAACCGCGGCCGTCTATACTGGCTCAAGGTCTACAACGTGCCGCAAGGCGGACGCGGCGCACGCGGCAAGCCCATCGTCAACCTGCTGCCGCTGGAAGAGGGCGAGAAGATCAACGCGCTGCTGCCGGTCAAGGCCTTCGACGACGACCACTATGTGTTCATGGCGACCAGCAACGGCATCGTCAAGAAAACGCCGCTGTCGGACTTCTCGCGTCCGCGCACTGCGGGCATCATCGCGGTGGGTCTGGACGACAAGGATTTCCTCATCGGCGCGTCGATCACCGACGGCCGCCACGACGTCATGCTGTTCTCCGACGGCGGCAAGGCGGTGCGCTTCGACGAGAACGACGTCCGCCCGATGGGCCGCGCCGCACGCGGCGTCATCGGCATGAAGCTCGCCCAGGGCAAGAAGCTGATTTCGCTGCTGGTGGCCGAAGACGAGAACGACTTCGTGCTGACCGCGACCGAGAACGGCTTCGGCAAGCGCACGCCGATCACCGAATACACCCGCCATGCGCGGGCGACGCAGGGCATGATCGCGATCCAGACCAGCGAGCGCAACGGCCGCGTGGTCGCCGCCACGCTGGTGAAGCCGGACGACGAAATCATGCTGATCACCACCGGCGGCGTGCTGATCCGCACCCGGGTCAATGAAATCCGCGCCATGAGCCGCGCCACCCAGGGCGTCACCCTGATCAACCTGGACAAGGGCGAGAAGCTGATCAGCCTGGAAAAAGTGGCCGAGTCCGACAACGAAGACGAATTGGGAGAGTAAGGCATGACGATCTATAACTTCAGCGCCGGCCCGGCCGTGCTGCCCAAGGAAGTGCTGCTGCAGGTGCAGGCCGAGATGGTCGACTGGCACGGCTCCGGCATGTCGGTGATGGAAATGAGCCACCGCGGCAAGGAGTTCATGGGCATCGCGGCGGAAACGGAGGCCGACCTGCGCGAGTTGATGGGGATTCCCGCCAACTACAAGGTGCTCTTCCTGCAGGGCGGCGCGTCCTCCCAGTTCGCCATGGTGCCGATGAACCTGTTGCGCGGCAAAACCAGCGCCGATTATCTGAACACCGGCGAATGGTCGAAGAAAGCCATCAAGGAAGCGAAGCGCTACGGCGCGGTGAACGTGGTGGCGACCAGCGAAGACAAGAACTTCAGCTACGCGCCGGCGCAGGATCAGTGGAAGCTCGATCCCGACGCGGCCTACGTCCACTACACGCCGAACGAGACCATCGGCGGCGTGGAAATCTTCTGGACGCCCGACACCGGCAGCGTGCCGCTGGTGGCGGACATGTCGTCGACCATCCTGTCGCGCCCGATCGACGTGTCGAAGTTCGGCGTGATCTACGCCGGCGCGCAGAAGAACATCGGCCCGGCGGGGCTGACCATCGTCATCGTGCGCGATGACCTGATCGGCGAGACCGTGCCCGGCACGCCGACCATGTACGACTACAAGATCCACGCCGACAACGACTCGATGTACAACACGCCGGCCACCTTCGCCATGTACACGGCGGGGCTGGTGTTCAAGTGGCTGAAGGCGCGCGGGGGCCTCGTCGCGATGGAAAAGACCAACCGCGAGAAAGCGAACCTGCTGTACGACGCACTCGACGCGACCGACTTCTACGCTTCGCCGGTGGCGAAGGACAACCGTTCACTGATGAACGTGCCGTTCACGCTGAAGGATGCCGCGCTCGACGAGGCTTTCCTCAAGGGCGCCAAGGAACGCGGCCTGATCCAGCTGAAGGGCCACCGCTCGGTCGGCGGCATGCGCGCGTCGATCTACAACGCGATGCCGGTCGAGGGCGTGCGCGCGCTGGTCGAGTACATGAACGAGTTCGAGAAAAGCCATGGCTGAGCCGCGCAAGATCCTCACCCTCAACGCGATTTCCGCGCGCGGACTGGCGCGGCTGCCCGAGCATTACATCGTCGGCGGCGACATTGCCGATCCGGACGGCATCCTGGTGCGCTCGGCCAACATGCACGAGATGGAGATTCCGGCGTCGGTGCGCGCGATCGCCCGCGCCGGCGCCGGCACCAACAACATTCCGGTGAAGAAGCTCTCCGAGCGGGGCATTCCGGTGTTCAACGCGCCGGGCGCCAACGCCAATGCGGTGAAGGAACTGGTCATCGCCGGCATGCTGCTGGGCGCGCGCAACATCGTTCCCGCGATCAAATTCGTCGAGGGCCTGGCAGGCAGCGATGAGGAAATGCACCGCGCGACCGAAGCCGGCAAGAAGCAGTTCGCCGGCATGGAACTGTCGGGCCGCACGCTGGCGGTGATCGGCCTGGGCGCCATCGGCTCCTACATCGCCGAAGCCGCGATCAAGCTCGGCATGAACGTGGTTGGTTTCGACCCGGCGATCACGGTGGATGCCGCATGGCGCCTGCCGTCGCAGGTCAAGCGCGCAGAGAACGTCGAAGACGCCCTGCGCATGGCGGATTTCGTTACCCTGCACGTGCCGCTCGCCGATGCCACCCGCAACCTCATCAATGCCCAGCGGCTTGGGATGATGCGCCCCGATGCGGTGCTGCTCAATTTCGCGCGCGAAGGCGTGGTCGACAACGCCGCCGTGATCGAGGCGCTCGACGCCAACAAGCTGCACACCTACATCTGCGACTTCCCGGCCAATGCACTCAGGGGCCATGGCAAAGTGGTGGCGCTGCCGCATCTTGGCGCATCCACCGAGGAAGCCGAGGAGAACTGCGCGGTGATGGTGGCCGAGCAGTTGGCCGACTATCTGGAAAACGGCAACATCCTCAATTCGGTCAATTTCCCCAATGTCAGCATGGCGCGCGAATCCGCCTACCGCATCGCGGTGGCCAATGCCAACGTGCCGAACATGGTGGGACAGATTTCGTCGGTGCTCGCCGCCGCCGGTCTCAACATCCACAACATGGTCAACAAGTCGAAGGGCGACATGGCGTACACGCTGGTGGACGTCGACAGCGCCGCCACCGACACCGTCATGCAGCAGCTCTCCGCCATCGCCGGCGTGCTCGCGGTGCGCTATCTGCCCGCCGCCTGACGCGATGGATGAACGATTGAAGGCGCTGCGTGCGCGCATCGACAGCATTGACGACGCCGTCCTGCAACTGGTGTCGGAGCGCGCGGGCATCGCCCAGCAGGTCGGCCGTGCCAAGAACGGCGAAAAAATCTACCGTCCCGAGCGCGAGGCGCAGATTGTGCGGCGCCTGCGCGAAGCCAACCCCGGCCCGTTATCGGGCGATACCATCGAGCGCTTGATCCGCGAAATCATGTCGGCATGCCGCGCAGTGGAAGAAACCATCCGCGTGGCCTACCTGGGGCCCGTCGGCACCTTCAGCCAGCAGGCCGTACACAAGCACTTCGGCCATGAAATCGAGGCCTTGGCCGAGACCGACATCGATGCCTGCTTTCAGGCGGTGGAAACCGGCCGCGCGGAGTTTGCCCTGGTGCCGGTGGAAAATTCGACCGAGGGCGCGATCGGCCGCACGCTTGACCTCATCGTCGCCAGCCGGCTGAAAATATGCGGCGAAGTGATGCTGCCGATTCACCAGACCCTGATGCGCAAGCATGGCGGCATCGGTGGCATTCAGCGGGTGTACGGTCATGCGCAATCGCTTGCCCAGTGCCAGCAATGGCTTGCCCGCCACCTGCCCAATGCCGAACGCATCAGCGTGGTCAGCAATAGCGAAGGCGCGCGCCGCGCCGCCGCCGAGCTCGACGCTGCCACGCTGGGCAGTGAAACCGCCGCGGACTTGTATGGTCTGGTTGTGGTCGAGGCACACATCGAGGACGAAGCCAGCAACACCACACGTTTTCTGGTGCTGGGGCAAACCGATGCCGCGCCGTCCGGACGCGACAAAACCTCGCTGGTGATGGGCGCACGTAACCAGCCGGGTGCCGTGGTGACGCTTTTGCAGCCGCTCGCTGATGCCGGCATTTCCATGAGCAAGCTCGAATCGCGTCCGGCGCGTTCGGGCAACTGGGAATACCTGTTTTTCGTCGTCTGCGAAGGCCATCGCCAGGACGCCAAACTGGCCGCCGCCCTGGCTGAAATCGAGGCGCGTGCCGCCTTCCTCAAAATTCTGGGTTCCTATCCCGCCGCATCGTCATGAATGCTCGCGACACGACCTGTTCGGGCCTGGCGCCGCCGCACGTGCGCGCGATCGCACGCTACCTGCCCGGCAAGCCTATCGCCGAACTTGCGCGTGAACTGGGGTTGAACGAGGCCGATATCGTCAAGCTGGCGTCGAACGAAAACCCGCTCGGTCCCAGCCCGCTCGCGCTGGCGGCGGCGCAGGACGCGCTTTACGACATGGCCCTGTATCCCGATGGTGCCGGGTTTGCGTTGAAGGCGAAGCTGGCGGCAAAACTGGGCATCGCCGCAGATCAGCTCGTTCTGGGAAACGGATCGAATGATGTGCTGGACATGGCCGCGCGCGCCTTCCTGACGGCGGGCACCTCTGCGGTGTATGCGCAGTATGCCTTCGCGGTGTACCCGATTGCCACGCAGACGGCGGGCGCGCAGGGCATCGCGGTGGCGGCAAAGCATTACGGCCACGATCTCGCCGCGATGCGCGCGGCGATCCGCGACGACACCCGCGTGCTGTGGATCGCCAACCCCAACAATCCGACCGGCACCTTCCTGCCGTGGGCGGAAATCGAGGCCTTCCTCGAAACCGTGCCGCCGCAGGTATTGGTGGTGCTGGACGAAGCCTACGGCGAGTACCTGCCGCCGGCAGCGCGCTGCGACACCACGGCTTGGCTCGCGCGCTTCCCCAACCTCTTGATCACCCGCACCTTTTCCAAGGCCTATGGGCTGGCCGGGCTGCGCGTCGGCTACGGGCTGGGCAGCGCCGCCATCATTGATCTGCTGAACCGTGTGCGCCACCCCTTCAATGTCAATGCGCCCGCACTGGCCGCGGCCGAGGCCGCGCTCGACGATACCGAGTTCCTTGAACGCAGCTATGCGCTGAACACCGCGGGCATGGCGCAGCTGGTGGCGGGGCTGGCCGATCTGAACATCGAAATCGTGCCGTCGAAAGGCAATTTCCTGCTGGCGAAAGTCGGCGATGCGGCGCGCATCAATACCGAATTGCTGAAGCGCGGCGTCATCGTGCGCCCGGTCGCCAATTACGGCCTGCCCGAATTCCTGCGCGTGTCGGTGGGGCTGGCCGGTCAGAACGCCCGCTTTCTCGACGCCCTGAGCGTGGTTCTCGCCGCTTTATCCGAAGGTGTATCCCTTGGGGCAGCGGCTTTAGAACCACGGCCTGATCCTTGCGGTCGGAAAGCCTGCCTGTGATCGTCGACACGCTCGCCATCATCGGCCCCGGTTTGATCGGCGGCTCCTTTTCACTGGCCTTGAAACAGGCCGGCGCGGTGCGCGTGGTGCTGGGGGTCGGCCGCAATCCGGCGCGGCTCACCGTCGCACGCGAGCTCGGCCTGGTCGACCGCGCGGTCGATTGGGCGGAGGCCGGCCAGGCCGACTGCATCCTGCTGGCGCTGCCGGTGGGCGATACCGCAGCCGTCCTGCAAAGTCTTGCGCCGCACCTGAAGGCCGGCGCCATCGTCACCGACGCCAGCAGCACCAAGGTCAACGTCATCGCAGCAGCACGTGCGGCACTCGGCGCGCGCGTTGCCGATTTCGTGCCCGGCCACCCGATTGCAGGCTCCGAACAGAGCGGCCCCGGTGCTGCGCGCGCCGATCTGTATCAGGGCAAGAAAGTGGTGCTGACGCCGCAGGCGGACACCCACGCCGCCGCGCTCGCCACCGTGCGGGCCCTGTGGGAAGCGGCCGGGGCACAGGTCGAAATGCTGGAGCCTGATCTGCACGACCGCGTGTTCGCCGCGGTCAGCCATCTGCCGCACCTGGCCGCATTTACGCTGGTGGATGAACTCGCACAGCGCGCCGACGGCGACACCTTCTTCCGCTTTGCCGCCAGCGGTTTCCGCGATTTCACCCGCATCGCCGGCAGCAGTCCCGAGATGTGGCGCGACATCGCGCTGGCGAACCGCGAGGCGCTGCTGACCGAACTGGACGCCTATGTCGCGGCGCTGCAATCGCTGCGACAGACCGTGGCCGGGGAAGACGCCGACGCATTGTTGACGCTGTTTTCGCGTGCCCGCAGCGCGCGCGAACACTGGATTAAGACACAGGACGTTTGATGGAATTTCTCGATTTGCCTGCGTGCAGCCGTGCCAGCGGCACGGTGCGCCTGCCTGGTTCCAAAAGTATTTCCAACCGCGTGCTGCTGCTGGCGGCGCTGGCCGACGGCGTGACCGAGGTCCACGACCTGCTCGATTCAGACGACACGCGCCACATGCTGGCGGCGCTGCGCACGCTGGGCGTCGGGGTGGAGGACCGCGGCAACAACCACTGGCGCATCGACGGTGTCGGCGGCGCGTTTCCGGTCAAGCGGGCCGAGTTGTTCCTTGGCAACGCCGGCACGGCGTTCCGTCCGCTGACCGCCGCGCTGGCATTCTCCGGCGGCGACTATGTGCTGAAAGGGGTCGGGCGCATGCATGAGCGGCCGATCGGCGATCTGGTCAACGCGCTCAAACAGCTCGGCGCGCAGATCGATTACCTGGGCAAGCCCGGGTTTCCGCCGCTGCATATTCATCCGGCGGCGCCGGCAGGCGACCGCGCACAGGTGCGCGGCAACGTGTCGAGCCAGTTCCTCACCGGTCTGCTGATGGCACTGCCGCTGCGGCAAAAGTCCACCACGGTCGAAGTGGCCGGCGAACTGATTTCAAAGCCCTATATCGGCATCACCCTGGCGATGCTGCGCCGCTTCGGCGTCGCGGTGGCGCAGGACGGCTGGGCCCGTTTCACGGTGGCGGCCGAGGCGCGCTACCGCAGCCCGGGCACGATCCACGTCGAAGGCGATGCCTCGTCGGCTTCGTATTTTCTGGCGGCGGGCGCCATCGGTGGTGGCCCGGTGCGGGTGGAGGGCGTGGGCGCCGACAGCGTGCAGGGCGACGTGCGTTTTGCCGATGCGCTCGCGCTGATGGGCGCGCGGATCGAGATGGGGTCGAACTGGATCGAGGCGCGCTCTCCCAAAGATGGTTGCCTCAAAGCGATCGACCTCGACTGCAATCACATTCCCGACGCCGCGATGACGCTGGCGGTGGCGGCGCTGTTTGCCGACGGCACGACCACGCTCCGCAACATCGCCAGCTGGCGGGTCAAGGAAACCGACCGCATCGCCGCGATGGCGGCCGAGCTGCGCAAGGTCGGCGCGACAGTGGAGGAGGGCGCGGATTTCATCCGCATCACGCCGCCGGAAAAACTGATTCCCGATGCCGTCATCGACACCTACGACGACCATCGCATGGCGATGTGCCTGTCGCTGGTGACGCTCGGCGGCGTGCCGGTGCGCATCAACGACCCGGCGTGCGTGAACAAGACCTTCCCGGCGTATTTCAAGATGCTTGCGGAGATTGTCCAATGACGCGGTCCCCCCCCCCCGTAATCGCCATCGACGGCCCTTCGGCGTCGGGCAAGGGCACCGTGGCAGAGCGCGTGGCGGCGGCACTTGGCTTTCATTTTCTTGACAGCGGCGCGCTCTACCGGCTGACCGCGCTGTCGGCGATGAAGCACGGCGTGGCGCTGGACGACGAGGCCGCTGTGGCGCAATTGGCGGCCACGCTGCCGGCGACCTTTCGCGGCGGCGTGGTGTGGCTGGCGGAGGAGAATGTCACCGACGCGATCCGCGCCGAAGCGGTGGGCGAGGGCGCCTCCAAGGTCGCGGCCCTGCCGGCGGTGCGCGCGGCGCTGCTCGACCGCCAGCGCGCCTATCGGCAGGCCCCCGGACTGGTGGCCGACGGCCGCGACATGGGCACCGTGGTGTTCCCGGACGCGGTCGCCAAGGTCTTTCTCACGGCCAGTGCCGAAGCGCGCGCGGAGCGGCGGTATAAGCAGTTGATCGAAAAGGGGAACTCTGCTAATCTCCCCGCCCTTGTTGCTGATATGCAGGCGCGCGATGCGCGCGACACGGCCCGCGCCGTGGCGCCGCTCAAACCCGCAGCCGATGCGCTGTTGCTCGACACGACCCATATGGGCATCGAGACGGCGGTGCAGAAGGTGCTGGCGCACTATGATTGGTGCAAGGCCCGCAGCAAACAAGGTAATTGATGTATTGAGTCCCGTGTGTCAGTCCTGCGCCCGCAGGCTGGCGATGTGCAACTAACCCCGTCCTCACCGACGGACTGAAGGTTTTAATGTCTACTGCTACCGCTTCTACCGCCCCCGCCTCGATGGAAAGTTTTGCCGACCTGTTCGAGGAATCCCTCACCCATCAGGAAATGCGCCAGGGTGAAGTCATCACCGCTGAAATCATCGACATCGACAGCAATTTCGTGACCGTGAATGCCGGCCTCAAGTCCGAGAGCCTGATTCCGGTTGAAGAATTCAAGAACGATCTGGGCGAAATCGAAGCCAAGATCGGTGATTTTGTCGCGGTCGCCATCGAGTCGATCGAAGACGGCTTCGGCGCCACCAAGCTGTCGCGCGAGCGCGCCAAGAAACTGGCTGCTTGGCTGGATCTGGAAGCGGCGATGAACGAAGGCCGGATCGTCACCGGCATGGTGCAGGGCAAGGTCAAGGGTGGTCTGACGGTGCTGGTGGGCGGCCTGCGCGCCTTCCTGCCGGGTTCGCTGGTGGACATGCGTCCGGTCAAGGACACCACGCCCTACGAATACAAGGAAATGGAATTCAAGGTCATCAAGCTCGACCGCAAGCGCAACAACGTGGTGGTGTCGCGTCGTGCCGTGCTGGAAGAGACCATGGGTGCCGACCGCGAAGCGATGATGGAGAACCTGAAGGAAGGCTCCATCGTCAAGGGCGTGGTCAAGAACATCACCGACTACGGCGCGTTCGTGGACCTGGGCGGCATCGACGGCCTGCTGCACATCACCGACATGGCCTGGCGCCGCGTCAAGCACCCGTCCGAAGTGGTGCACGTCGGCCAGGAACTCGAAGCCAAGATCCTGCGCTACGACACCGAGAAGAACCGCGTTTCGCTCGGCCTCAAGCAGCTGGGTGACGACCCGTGGGTCGGCATCGCCCGCCGCTACCCGCAGGGCACCCGCATGTTCGGCAAGGTCGCCAACCTGACCGACTACGGTGCGTTCGTCGAGATCGAGGAGGGTATCGAAGGCCTGGTGCACGTCTCCGAAATGGACTGGACCAACAAGAACGTCAGCCCCTCCAAGATCGTGCAGCTGGGTGACGAAGTCGAAGTCATGGTGCTCGACATCGACGAAGACAAGCGCCGCATCTCGCTCGGCATGAAGCAGTGCAAGTCGAACCCGTGGGAAGACTTCGCCATGAATCACAAGAAGGGCGACAAGGTTTCCGGCGCGATCAAGTCGATCACCGACTTTGGCGTCTTCATCGGCCTGCCGGGCGGCATCGACGGCCTGGTTCACCTGTCCGACCTGTCGTGGAACGTCCCCGCCGAAGAAGCGGTGCGCAACTTCCGCAAGGGCCAGGACGTGGAAGCCGTGGTGCTGGGCATCGATCTCGAGCGCGAGCGCATTTCGCTCGGCATCAAGCAGCTCGAAGGCGATCCGCTGACCAGCTATGCAACGGGCCACGAGAAGGGCAGCATCGTCAAGGGCACCATCAAGACCGTGGAAGCCAAGGGCGCCACCGTGCAGCTTGACAGCGACATGGAAGGCTACCTGCGCGCATCCGAAGTCTCGCGTGACCGTGTCGAAGACATGCGCACCCATTACAAGGAAGGCGACGAAATCGAAGCCATGATCATCAACGTGGATCGCAAGAATCGCGTGATCAACCTGTCGATCAAGGCCAAGGACATGACCGACCAGGATTCGGCGATGAAGAAGCTGGCTGCAGACTCCTCGGCGGCGGCCACCGGTTCGACCAACCTCGGCGCGTTGCTGAAAGCCAAGCTCGAAAACAAGAACGCCGAGTAATCCATGACCAAGTCCGAGCTGATTGCTCAACTGGCGGCGCGGCACTCGCAATTTTCGGTTGCGGATATCGAGATGGCGGTGAAGACGATACTCGACGCGCTGGCGAAGAACCTGTCGCGCGGCGAGCGCATCGAAATCCGCGGGTTCGGTAGCTTCAGTTTGAGCTTCCGTCCCGCCCGTCTCGGCCGCAACCCCAAGTCGGGCGAGCGCGTTCAGGTGCCGGCCAAGTATGTGCCGCACTTCAAGGCGGGCAAGGAATTGCGCGACCGGGTGGATTTTCCGCTCTGAGCGTGATCTCAGGTTGTTGGAGGTGAAATTCCTCCCGTAAGTTGATCACAGCGAACGAAGCGAAGCGCAACTGCGTGAGGGTGACCGAGCGTGGGAAGGAAGCGTGGAGCGAAGCTGCGAGCCGATGAACAAGAACCGGATAGAAGGCGTTGCCGAGCAGGGCGAGCGGGCCAAATGTAAGCGTCCAGCCGTCCCACCTATAGTTTCCCGCTAAACCCATGCAATCTTGCCCCTTTTTCGGAGGGACACCAGATGGCGAAGCGGCATGGGCAGGAATTCTGGCGAGCGCATCTTGAAGCCTG
>JBAQND010000055.1:0-16521 GCA_049303455.1 Thiobacillus sp. | reverse complement strand
ATCACGCCGGTGATGAAACTGATCGCGCTGAGCATAACGAGGCCAGTACTGAGAATGGCCGTTGGGAAACGCGGTACCAATCCACTTTCCATGTAGGTTACGAACAACGGCAGGCTGAGCAACAGCGCGATCACAACGAGCAGACCGGACAAGGCGCCGTAAAACTGCAACGGGCGCTCGATGGCGAACAGCTTGATGATGGTGGACAGGATGCGCATCCCATCGGAATAGGTACTGAGCTTGCTCGTCGAGCCTTCCGGACGGGCACCGTAGGGCGTCGCCGACTCACCATAGGGCATGCGCAATTCCAGGGCGTGGATGGTCAGTTCGGTTTCAATCTCGAATCCCCGCGACATCACCGGAAACGATTTGGCGAAGCGCCTCGAAAAAACCCGATAGCCGGAAAGCATGTCGGTAAAGCTGCCGCCGAAAATGCGCGTCATCGCCCCGGTCAACAAGCGGTTGCCGAACTGATGGCCGCGGCGGTATGCCTCATCATGTTCATGTACGCGCATACCGACGACCATGTCGAGCCCCTCCTCGACCAGCTTGTCGACCAGATTCCGGGCGCTCGCCGCATGGTACGTTGCATCGCCATCGACCAGGACATAGATATCGGCATCGACATCCGCGAACATGCGCCGGACCACGTTGCCCTTGCCGGGGCGGGCCACATGACGAACGATGGCCCCGGCGGCAAGGGCATTGGCGCGCGTGGCATCGGTCGAGTTATTGTCGAAGACATATATCCGCGCCTTTGGCAGTGCTTCCCTAAAACCGTGCACAACCCGGGCGACAGCGACTTCCTCGTTGTAGCAGGGGATGAGCACTGCGATGCGCTCGTGATCGATGTTTGCCATAAACAGCCCTCGTGCAGTTGATTATTGGCCTGGTAGCTCGAGACACCAGCAGGCACTCCGTCCAGCATTTCCCGTGTGCCGTTCAACGCTTGCGCGTCGGTGCGCAATGTTGCGCGCCGAGCAAGGCCAAGGCCAAGCGTTCGCATTCGCATAACCTCTGCCACCGAAACTTGAGCTCATGGCAAGAAGATCTTGCTCCACGTGCGAAGCAGTGCGCACGGCTGCTTGGCCGGAATGGCAGGCTCATCAAGGAAAACCCGCCGCCGAACAATACCAGCCCAATTCATTTTTTGCGTATTTCTCCATTTGTTCAACAAATGAGTCAGGCGGAACGGATGGCGCCGTTCCAGCCGATGTCCACCAGCGCGCTTCCCACCGCCGCTCCCACATAAGACGCGTGGTTGTATGCAGGAATCAGCACGCTGACGAGAAGGAAGGTGTGAGTATTGGGCATAGATCCAAACATTCTACCGATTGCAGATGCCGGGTTAATTTCCCGGTGGTGTGAAACCAGGATGGCCCGCCGCCTGCATATCAGATGCAGCCCAGACTGTCGTTTAAAGACGCGCTAAATAAATCCGGAGGCTATAGACCACCTGCGCCTTGAACATGAGGCAACGAAGGTAGTGTCACGAGCAGCAAGCGGACCCCGGTGAATTCAAAATCGAAGCGGTCAAACTGGTGACTGAGCACGATCATCCAGCGGCCGAGGTTGCACGCAAGCAGCGGGATCACAGCACAGCTTGTATCAATGGATCAAGCGCTGTAGTCTGCCCGAGGCCGGGCGACGGATGTCCGCGGCCACGAGGATGAAATCCGGCGGCTCAAGTCGGAATTGAAGCACGTGGCCGAGGAGCGCAACATCCTACAAAAAGGGCAAAGGCGGGTTCTGGGTGGCCCTGTTCGTGCTCCACACGACAGAGTCGTACCCTATAAAGCCAAGGAAGTTATGCCCCCGTTTTGTGGGCAACGACCGCTAATTTTTTTACGCGAATGAAAATCGAAAGCTTTCGTCGTCCACCAGTCGCAACATCATGGCTGCCGCGCTTGCTGGCGGCGGGTTCTATCTGTGTCCTGTTCGGGGCTGCGGCCTGCTCATCATCTCCTGCCGCGTTACCGGCAACATGCAGGATCCTGATCGAGTTCAAAAAACCAGTCGACGGTGCCGCGCCCGACCTGCTATCGAGGCTGGAGAGAATATCGGATGCCTCAATCCGCTATGTGGCATCTGTATCCCCGAAACTTCACACGTATGTGCTTGCCTGCCCAGTAGGTGCCCCGCCCTGCGATGCGGCGATACGCGCGCTGCGCAAGGATCCCGCCGTGCTGGATATTTCCCCTGATCGATTGCGCAAGCCGCTTCCAACGCAACCATGATGCTAAAACGCCTGCTCCCCCTCCTTGCCTTGTTCCTTGCGTCCGGCGTTCATCCCGCCATAAGCTTGGCCGAGGAGGGGCGCGTCATCGTGAAATACAGGCAGACGCCTGACGCACTCAGGCATGCGCTGTCGCTCGACCAGACATCGAGGCTATCCGCACGCCTCGGTCTGGCCTTGCGTTCCGGCCGGCACATCAACGCACTGGCCCACGTGATCCGCGCCGCCGACATCTCCTCCGAAGCACTGGCATCGCGTCTCAGCCAGGAAGCCGACGTGGAGTACGCGACTCCAGACCGCCTCCGCACGATCCGCTCGCTGCCCAATGATCCCCTGTTTTCGGGTCAATGGTATCTGCAGGCCACTGAGGCGGCGTCAACCCACGCGACCGAGGCATGGGATCGGACCACCGGCTCCTCTAATGTGGTGGTAGCGGTGCTCGACACAGGCGTGCGTTACGATCATCCAGACCTGCTCGCCAAGCTTTTGCCCGGGTATGACTTCATATCCGACGCGCCGAACGCAGGAGACGGCGATGGCCGCGACATGGATGCAAGCGATCCGGGAGACTTCATTTCGGCCTCGGACGCCGGAGACCCGAACCTGCAGGCAGTGTGCGGCAGCGACCTCGCTCCGTATGACAGCAGCTGGCATGGCACCCGGGTTGCGGGCGTTGTCGGCGCGGCAGGCAACAACTCAACCGGCATCGCCGGGACAAGCTGGGGCGCAAAGATTCTGCCGGTGCGCGTGCTCGGGAAATGCGGCGGGTTCGACTCGGACATCATGGCAGGCATGCGCTGGGCAGCGGGGCTGTCGGTGCCCGGTATCCCAAACAACCCCAATCCGGCGAAGATCATCAACCTGAGTTTGGGTGGCAGCGGAAGTTGCACGTCTGCCTATGCGGACACCATCGCAGAACTGGCAGGTCAGGGTGTGCTCGTAGTGGCGGCGGCTGGCAACGAAACCGGGCCGGTGGGCACCCCCGGAAACTGCGCCGGCGTACTGGCGGTCGCCGGTGTGCGTCATCTGGGCACCAAAGTCAGCTACAGCAGCTTCGGGCCTGAAGTTTCGATCAGTGCCCCGGCAGGCAACTGTGTGAATGCCTACGGCCCCTGCCTCTACAGCATCGATACGGCAACCAACCTGGGCGCGACCAGCCCGGCAGCGAACGGTTACACCGACGCATACAACTACAACGTCGGGACCAGCTTTTCTACGCCCCTGGCAGCTGGCGTGGCCGCGCTGATGCTCTCGCTGAATCAGGCGCTGACCCCGGCGGACATCATCGCGCGCATCAAGCAGTCTGCCCGCGCCTTCCCAACCGAAAACACCTTGCCAACCTGCCCGAACGTCGCAACATCGGGCGACACCGCAGGCCAGTGCAACTGCACCACGGCCACTTGTGGGGCGGGAATCCTGGATGCAGCGGCGGCAGTCGCTGCCGCCCTGGCCACGACCACCGCGCCCCAACCGGGCGCCATAACCCTGCGCGACGCCATTTACCTTTACAACCAACCCCTTGATGGTAGAGGCGACAAGATTCTCGCGGGTGTGGATTGTGATGTCTTCCAACTGGTCATGGATGTCACCTCGGGCTACACCAACCTTGCCATGGGTCAGAGCGATACACTGGCCAACGCCATCGGCACACAGACCGCCTACCTGGACACCATCCAGAACGCTGACGCCATGTTCGCCTACGCGCTGTATCAGGATCAACCGGTGAAGACCTTCGTATTCAACGACAAGAACAATCCATCCTCATCGGCCCAGATCGGCAGCGCGACCGTCTTCGGCTACTGCTACTCGACCAAGCCCACGGCCCACATCTATTTCCAGCAAAAGGACCGTTGCACCAACACGTATTCGGACGAGCACACGACCTCTGCACGGTCGCCGACAATGGCAGTGGCGGAGGATCAGGCAGTGAAGGCAGCCTGCGCTTGCGGGATGCCATCTATCTGTATAACCAAGCCTTGATTGAACGGACAAGGCGACAAAATCCTGGCGGGAGAGAATTGCGAAGTCTTCCAACTCGTCCTGGATGTGAATGCGGGCCACACGGACCTTGCCATCGCCCAGTCTAGCACCCTCAATAATGCAATCGCCACCAAGCTTGCCTACCCGGATCGGATCCTGGACTCGGCGGCGACGTTCTCCTACGCGTTATACGCGAATCAACGGGTCAAGGCGTTCGTGTTCAACGACAAAAACAACCCGGCGTCCTCGGCGCAAACAGGCACGGCCACAGCCTTCGGTTACTGCTATTCGACCAGGCCGAATGCACGTGTGTACTTGCGGGAACGGGATAAGTGAACGGACACGTATTCAAACGGACAAACAAGCGCGATTCCTGGATGTTGATGTATCAGCCGTGCCAAAACAAATGGATTGGCCGATAGCCAGATTCGACCGATTGATGTTGCACTCACCCGCTTCCATTTATGCAAAAATAATCAGGATTAATGGTTGACTTCACTGGATGAATAGCAATTTTCTTCGTCGCAAGAAAACACAGCAGCATCGGGGTTAGTCGAAAAACAGTAACCAAACCCCGTAGCATGACCAATGACCGTATTTGGATCCACACCTGCAGCACCGTATAATTGGAGATCGGTAAATCCAAAACTCTTGTCAGAGTATCCGCTGTACAGCGCATAAGAAAACATCGCTGCGTTAGCATAAATACGATCAGGGTAGCCCGCAAAATACCCCCCACTGTTAATACCCTCACCAATAGCTAAGTCCGCATAGCCATTTTCCACATCCATAACCAGTTGAAAGATGTCACAACCTATCCCTATAAGAAGCTGTAAATTACCTGCGTATACGGGTAGGTTGTAAAGATAGATGGCATCCCTAAGCAACAATGGCCCTGCTCCCTGGAATGCTTGAGGGCTCTTCAGTGCAGACGCCATTTGTTTTTCTTTGGCAGACGTCAGCATGTTTTTCATGGACTGTTCCAAGCCAGAGTCATCCCCCAACACTCCATTGACCGACAACAACAAGCCCACACCAACAAGATACTTTTTCATGACCATCCCCTGTGTAGTTGTTTGAATTTATCGCCTAAGGCCCATTCTTTTAAAAAACGCTCGCAGGCCTCCAACATGATAGGCGATCCGCTCGCGCTCGTATAGCCGATGCCACAGGCGCCTGCGCTCATAAACAACAAGATTCCTTACCCCGGGCCTAAAGCCGGGCGCACGGCTGCGATAGCCGATCCGGAACGGCAGGGTCATCACCCAGAGCCGGCCGACGGACAGCACCAACCCGTTTCGTTTCTCGCTCATCCCCTTCTCCGCGCGTCCAGCAAATGCACCAGGCGGAACAACCAGGCCGGAAACGCCCAGTTGAAGTGCGCAAATGCGGCGAATTTCCAAGGCTGCTGCCTGAGTTTGAGATACAGCCGGCGTGGCCGCAAGAGGTCAATATAGCCAACAGGCGCGAAGGCAATGTCCAGTGTGTGGTCGTGACCAAAGTCTTCGGTATGCACCAAGAGGCCAATTTTCTCGACCTCCTCGCGGGTGGGATAGACGATCGCGCGTTCCAGCAACGCCAGCACATAGGGCTTGATCTCCGCGGCGTTGTGGTCGGTAAGCCGCCAGGCGGCATGGAAGTGTTCCAGGTGATCGAGCACCCCGGCCTGAAAACGCTCGATAAGCGGGTTGCAGGCAATCTCGCCCTGGCGATCGGAAGCGCGGTCATCCTTGAGCACGGGTATCACCCGCCCATCCTTTTCGACATAGCCGAGCGTCGTCCCCTCACCCGAGCGCGCGCCCTGCTCGAATATCTCTTCGAAATCCTTGGGCGCGCGTTCATAGGGATCGTCATGGCGGGCATCCAGAATGAGCCCTTTGATGCGGTCGCCCATGCCGAAATCGCCGTGCATAGCGGCGACGAAGGCGAAATACCAGCCGTGAACGTCCGGATAATCCGGCCGCTTGCCAAAACTGTCGTGCAGGAATTTCTGGATTGTGCCGTTCCAGCCGATGTCCACCATGGCCACGCGCTCGCAGGCGAAAAAGCCCTGCTGCTCGAAATAGCGCTGCAGCCGGCCGCGCGCGTCCTCGCCAAGGGGGCGGATACGGGCCTGCACCCGTTCGTCTTCCAGGAAGGCTTTCAGGCGAGGATCGTTCCAGTCATCCAGGCGCTCGGCCAGGTCATGGAAACCGTGCTCGCGCGCCAGCTCGGTAAAGGGTTCGACCGGCAATCCGAAGGTCTTGAGCACGGAGAGCACGCCCTGCTGCTTGGGGTTATACAGGGCAACGAGCGCCTGATCGGGTTTGAGTCCTTCCGCTACCGAGGCCGCTGCCACGACCCGTCGCGACGCGTAGACATAAACCGGCTCGGGCCAGGACTTGCCGTCGGGTTCCAGTTCGCGCCAGCGGGCATACATCTTTTCAAAAAGGTAACCGTCGCGGGCGAGGAAGAACAGCTTGTCCGGCTTGACCGACTCGATCTTTTCGACCAAAGCCAACAAAAAAGTGCTGAAGGCCGGACCGAGCACGTTCGCGCCGTAGTGGTGGAAGAAATCCGCACAAGACGTCTGGCAGGCGGCATCCTGCGCCATACGGTAGTCAACAACCTCAAAGAATCGGCGGCCGGGCCAGACGCCGCCAAGCCGCGCCATTTCGGTGGAAAGCGTTTGCCGACGACGACGCAGGCGCTGCGCCCTTTCATCCAGGAAAATGCCGCGCATACCCAGACGCATCGGCGCATGCATGTCCGATACGAGGTTGTCTCCAACATGGACAACCTCTTCAGGGGAGAATCCCTCCAGCTCGAGCACCTTGGTGTGCAGCCGACCGGAATATTTGCCAAGGCCGAATTCGGATGACACATACACCCGATCAATCAGCCCGCCAAGGCCGCATGTCTCCAGCAATGCAACCAGATGGTCATGGCTGAGATACATGTCGGAAACGGCGATGACCCGTATCCCTTGGGCGTGCAGCCAATGAAGCAACGCCGTCACACCCGGCTTCGCACTCAAGGCCAGCGACTCCAGTTCCCGCTCGGTTTCATGCACGAAATCGACCAGCACTGCATCGGGATATCCGACCAGTCGCGTCACCCAGCCCTCCACCAGCGGATCGAAATGGCACTCGTGGTCCATGCCATCTGAAAATGCCGCCCCACGCAAGCCGGCTTCGACCTCGCGGCGGACTTGCAGGACCGCGTCGGGGCTGGCGTGGCCGATTTTTCCGGCAAGCAGCACCGCGACACGATGCTGCAATTCATCGGGGGGCTCGATACAGCGCGCCAGCAAGGTGTCAAAAACGTCGAAGGAGATACAGCGGGTCGACTTCAATCGCGTTTCAAGCCATCGTTTCAAGGCGGCAAAATCCGCCACGCGAACGGGTTTAGTCATGCCGTATCCGATTTGCCTGCCAGCCGAGTGCGAAGCCAGCGTGCCGGCGCGGTGAGCATGCGCCCCAGGCGAAAACTCAGGCTGGCTGCGATCGCAGCCTTTTCCTCTCGGCAGGCCGTCAGGGCTGCCTCGCAGGCGACAATATAGGCATCGCGTTCTGCGATCCAGCCATCGCGTTCTGCGATCCAGCCATCGCGTTCTGCGATCCAGCCATCGCGTTCTACGATCCAGCCATCGCGTTCTGCGATCCACTGATCGCGATCGCGAATGAGTTGAAACAACTCATCTTCCCTCGCAACCAGCGCCTCATGCTTTAGGGCCGCCTCGATTTCAACGACATACCTTTCAATTCGCCTCCACTGAGAAGCAAGATGCGTAAGGCGTGCCTTCTCCAGACCGGTCCCCCCCAAAAGCGATGGGAATATCTGCCGCAGCATGGCTGCGCACTCCAGGTTGGCGGCCAGGGGCCGCTCCGAGATAGTGTTGCGCGCATGCAGGCGATAGCTCAGAAGCGGCGCATCCAGCCAGGCCAGCTTCTGCCCCTTGACCAGACCACGCAGCAGCCATTCGTAATCCAGCACATAACGCAGATCACGAAAACCGCCCACACTCTCGAACCACGACCGGCGAAAGCAGAAATTGGACGTCGTCATGAAGGTGTTACCTTCCAGCAGGGTGGCCGGCCAATCCTGGGTTTCCACCCAGACACGCCTAAGGTTTTCGAAGTCGGCCACCCACCAGTGATTCTCCACGTGCTGGCTATCGTCATCAACCAGCACAATATTCGTCCCTACCAGGTCCGCACCTGTCTGCTCCAACTCCTTGAGGCAGAACGCAAGGCGGTCTGGGTGGAAGATATCGTCCGAATTGATGATGGCGATGAACTCACCCTTCGCCAATTGCAAGGCCTCGTTCAGGGTGGCATGCGCGCCCTGGTTGGCGTCATGCCGATAGAGGCGAATACGCTCGTCCTCGAATGACTGCAACACCGTCCAGGTTGCGTCGGGCGAGGCATCATCGATGGCGATGAGTTCAAGATTACCGTATGTCTGACCCAGCACGCTCTCCACTGCTGCACTTACATAGGGTGCGTGGTTGTAAGCGGGCATCAGCACACTGACGAGTGGGGCAAGGGATGGCTTTGGCATGGGGACGCGTATTCTACCGATTGTTCGCCCGCCGTCAGCAATACCTGTATGTGACGTCAAGAATGCTCAATGAGAGCGGGGAAATTGAACCAAAACATCGCTCCGAGAGAACGATGGCCGCGATCTCCGCGAAGCTTGAGTGCTAGCAGCCTGTCGGCGAACGCTGGGACAAATGTAGCAAAGATGGTTGCAAGCGCTTATGCACGTCCGAGATGCATCGCCGCCTATTCAATTGTGCTTGTCCCCGTCATCCGGCTCCCGGTTATCGGAGGAATCATTGCGCAAATTGCGGAGGAAATTTACCCGTACCGTCGCTGACGCATCCATTTGGTGGCGATCCATTTCTCTCCGGCAACCACAGGTGTTCCAGCGTGCAGAGTCAGCCTATCAACCTGATTTTGGCTGTCGCAGTATTCAAAATAGACCGCGGCCCCCTTCTTGGGCGTGACGGATAGCCCCACGTCAGGGAAGCTGGTTTCACCAGCCTCTTCCACATCATTCAAGTACATGACAAGGGTGCTGACGCGTTGGCCACCTTTGGCCAGGTGCACCGCACTGCCCGGGTCAGTCGGGGGAAAGTAGTCGAAGTGGGGTTTGTATTCACCGCCCACCTTGTAGTTGAGGATCTGCAGGCCTTCGCCGTTCTCGACCGGCAGGTTCATAACCACGCTGATACGCCGTTCCAGGTTGATGATGAACTCGTTTTCGTTGATTGAAAAGAACGTGCCGTAGCTGGTGCGTTCTTCGATAACTTCTTCCTGCCCAGTCTTGGGGTCAACAATCGTGGACCGTTTAAGCTTGATGCTTGAAAGGCGGATCAGTTCGTCGCACTCTTCTGGCGAGAGTATGTTGTCGAACATCGCCACCACAGGCTGCGCCATGCGAAAACTCACGCGCACATCACGATCATGCGTCTTGATGATGTTTCCCGACTGCGGCAAGCGTGGCGTTTCATACACATAGGTGCCGTCCCTCGTAGCTATTGCCGCCGGCGCCTGCGCAGCTATTGCCGGGATCGAGCCCGCAATAGCAACCTGGCGAATGAAGCCTGCAGCCGCAGCCCGGTCAAAGTTCTGCTGATCCATGACATCAATCATTGAATCCACGGTGCAGCCACGCGCCAGGTTGTCCTGGATCCATTGTCGCCATTGCAGTGAAAGGACAGTGATTTTTGAAATTTGGTTCATGCCTTACAAAATTTATTACCAGTACGCCAAGTATATTTCCAGATCCCGGCTTCGGGAGTTGAGTTCACATGGACGTCAAGTTTACTTAAGGTCACCCCGGCTCTCGTCTGAAGGTCCGCCGCCGGATATCCAGTTTGAACTCCAGCGGGTCCGCCACTTGCCAGTTCGGGCTATGTGGAGACAGGTTTGGATTGAAATAGGGGTCACCTGACACGAACAGCGCTCGCCACCTCGCAAGAAAAAGCGCACTGTCTTCGGGGTGCGGGTCTTCATGGCTGCGGCCACGTGTAAACGACTCGTGGTGCAGCAGCATGGCGTGTGCGCAGAACAGGGTGCGGTACCCTTGCTTGCCAGCCCTCAGGCAGAGATCTACATCTCCATAGCCTACCGCGATGGCTTCGTCGAAGCCACCGGTCTCTTCGAAAACGCTCCTGCGAATCAGCATACAAGCAGCCGTCACCGCCGACACCTCGCGGTTGCAGATGAGCGAACCGATGTAGCCCAGATCGAGGGGGTTTTCGGACGTTACCCGGAAGCGTCCCAGATTTTCCGCCACGCCGCAGCAGGCCACCACCACCCCGGCATGCTGAATCGTCTTGCGATCCGGGTAATACAGCTTCGCGCCGACGATGCCGACATCCGGCTTCTGGCCCAGCTCCAGCATGCGTTCCAGCCAACCCGGCGCGATGGCCTCGATATCGTTGTTGCAGAAAAGGTAGTGGCTATGGCTGCCATCCAGCTGCGCCACCGCCCAGTTGTTAATCGCCGCGAAATTGAACGGCCCGCTGTAGCGCAGCAACGTCACCCGCGAGCCGAGGCGTTCGAAGCAGGCGAGCGAGACCGGATCATCGGACTCATGGTCGATCAACACGATCTCATGGACGGCATCGCCGGCCGTGCGCTCGATGCTTTCGATGCAGGCCCGCACCAGATCGCCATGGTTTTTTGTCGGGATGACAATTGCCACCTTCAAGCCCGCCGCCAGCGGATAGCGGACATCGAAATAGTTGAAGCTCGGCCCGTCATCCACCTCGCCTGCTTCGCCGCAGCGTTGCAGATGCCGCTGCAAGATCGCGCGTGAAGTCTCCATGACCTGCCCGATCATCCGGTGACCGGCCGAATTGCCGTGAATGCGCCAGCGATAGAGCATTTCCGGGATGTGCGTGATTGTCTTCGCCCGCTCGCTGGCGCGCAGGATCAGATCGTAATCCTGGGAAATGCGCAGATTCTCGTCGAACCCCCCTATCCGCCTCAGCAAGCCGGGTTTGAAACCGACCAGGTGGACGATGTAGGGGTGCGAACGCAGGTACTCGGGCGAAAACTCGGGCCGGAAGATGAAATGCTGAACCGTCTCGCCATCCTCGCCGACCAGCACCTCGTCCGAATAGAGCATGTCTGGATCGTCCTCCAGCACCGCCTCAGCCACCCGGAAAAGCGCCTGTTCTTCCAGCATGTCGTCGTGGTCCAGCAGCACGACGAAATCGCCTGAAGCCAGCGCCAGCGCACGATTGCTGGCATGCGAGACCCCATGATTGCCGATCCCGAAAGACAGCCTGACGCGCGCATCGCGCGCCGCGTATTCCTCCAGGATAGCGCGTACCTGCGGCGAATTCGATCCATCGTCGGCGATGCACAACTCCCAGTGCGGATACCACTGCCGCAAAACCGAATCGAGCATCTCCCGCAGCATGGGCAGCACGGAGTTGTACGTCGGCACCAGCACGGAAATCAAGGGGGGCGCGGATATCGCGTCGATGCGCGCGTGGATCGCATCCCGCACGCCCTGGGTCATTGACTCGCGATAATGCCGGAAGGCCGCCTGACGCCAATCGATCGGCGCCGGCACCGTTGCCGGGAGCGGCGAATCCGGCGGGGGAATACCGGCCGCGCCTGAATCCGATGCAGAAGCCGGCGATTGCAACAGCACTTGTATTAACGCCCGCTTCATCCCTTCGAGCCCGCCCTGTTTCCAGGCGCGATACACATCAGCCGCGACCGACGGCAAGGCGGTCGGCCGGCGCAGCAGGGGCATCAACAGCCCGGCCCTGCGCAGGCTGTTTCCCGCCCAGCGCACGGGGCGGGAAACGGCCCAGCTCGTTGACGCAAAAACCGCCGCGAGTTGCGCGTCTCGCGCCGCGATGACGCCGGCATGGGCGCACGTCTCCTGCTCCAGCCGCTGGATGGCCTGCTCGCGTTCCAGCAGCGCATCCTCCAAGCCGGCGATTCGGCGATTCTGTTCGCGCAAGCGCTCCGCTTTCATGTCCAGGCTCAGACGCAGGCTGTTGATCTCCTTCCACTGGCGGGAAAGCGCCAGGGTTTGCGTCATCGCCTGTTCCAGGTCCGGGTCTCGCGTGCCTTGCGGCGCGCACTCGCCCGCAGCTTTGACACCGGACAACAGGCGGCGATAGTCGGCCACCATGTCCGCCGCCGTTCGCACCGGCAAAGTCGGCAACCCGACCCGGATGGCCCGCAGCGCGTCTCGGTCCGCGTGGATTTCACGCAGACACGCCAGCATCGCCTCAACGTTGGGCTCGAACAGATAGCCGGTCTCGCCGGCGAGAATTCGCTCGGCGAATCCACCGAGACGCGTGGCCACCGGCGGAATGCCCAACAGGAATAGCTCGCTCAGGGTATAGCTGAACGTCTCCGGGACGATGCTCAGCAGCAGGCCGACGTCGGGCTGGATGGACGCCACGATGGCAGGGAGGTCTTCGCTGGCATATTGGTCGACGACATGCACGCCAGGAATATCCCGGAACAGTTCGCCGGCTTCTTTCGCCCCCACCAGGTGGATCTCGGCGAATTCCAGCAGTTGAGGCAACCCCTCGGACAACAGGCGCATGCCCTTGCTGACCGACAGCATGCCGAGGACCACGATCCTGAGTTTTCCGCCCGGCGCGGGGCCGTGATGGGGCATCGGCGACAACCCCGCAGGATAGCCGTGCGGAATCGTCACGAAGGCCGCCTTCCCGAGGCGGGGCGCCAGTCGTTCGAGGTGCTCGCGCGCCGAGCGGCTGGGCACGACCAGGACGATGGCGTTGCTTTCCACCAGTTCGAGGTAGCGTTCGCGCACGCGGATGCGCTCGGCGACTGAAAAGACCCGGTGCGGCGGATTGAAGTCCGGGTTGTTCGCCGCGCACTCGGCCAATCGGTCAGTGTCGCAATGCTGACAGACGCCCCCGAAATAGATCTGGATCGCCGGGCAGAACGGATAGTAGTCATGGTTGACGATCACCGTGGGCAGGCCGGTATCGAGGCTATCCAGGGCATGGCCGATCAGCGAGGAGACCAGCACCGCGCCGACCCCGTAGTCCCGCACGATTGCCTCGATCACGCGCCGATACTCGGGATGCGTTTCTGCCGTCGCCTGGATCGGCGTCGAGAATCGCCAGAAAGCCAGCGGCTCCATGGTCTTGCCGGCGTGCAACATCAGGCCTTCGCCCATGGCATGGCTACTGGAATACGGCATCAGGATCAGATTGACGCCCGCCTCGTCGGCCTGGCAGTAATCCCGAACCCAGCGCGCGAGTCCGCCCCCGAGATCATGAACCACATGCAGCCGGGCAGGCGCGCTTGCGCGACCCGCCTCGTCGGGGGCATCGTCAGGTAACGGATTGAGGCCCATGCGCATCCTGGCCCGCGCGATATCGACCGCCTGGCGATACTTTGCCGGCGTATCCGCGGCGACGAAATGCCCGACCAGCGCATCGTAGTCCGGATGCAAACCGCGCAACACCTCGGCCGCGTTCGTCATCAGGCGCTCGCGTTCGGACTGGAAACTGACGCCGCCGGCGTGAAACACGAACGTGTCGGCGCATAGCACGTTGCGCCAACCGGCCTTGGCCGCGCGCCGGCTGAAATCGTTCTCTTCGCCATAACCGCGTTCGAAATGCCCGGCATCGAACACCCCGACCTGGTTCAGGCAGGCCCGCCTGATATACACGCAAAAACCAATCGCGGTCGGAATCTCCACGTGCTCGCCCGAATTGACCCGCGCGAACAGCTGGTCCAGTTCGGCCAGGCCGATCCCCGCAGGCATTGCGTTGTCCGCGCAAAAAACCGGATAGCTGCAGATCGTCGCGTTATTGGAAAACGGCGTCGCCGTGCCAATGTCCGCTTGGCTGTACGCACAGCGCCGCAGCCGGTCCAGCCAGTCATTGGCCACCTCGGTGTCGCTGTTCAGCAGCACCACGTCGCGATCGGGGTGCAGGGACATGCCCCGGTTCACCGAGCCGACAAAGCCGAGATTCCGCGCATTGGCCAACACCGTCACGCCCGGCTGATTCCCCAACGAAGCGCAGTACGATGCCAACTCGGGTTCCGGGCTGGCATCGTCGACCAACACCAGTTCGAAGGGGGTCGCGCAATGCGCCTTCAGGACCGATTCGATGCAACGTCGGGTTTCCTCCAGTCCCCTGTACACGGGGACGATCACGTCCACCACCCGAGCCGGGGCCGGGAGGGCGCGGTCATCACGGCCGGACATGGTTCCTCCCCCGACGGAAACGCATTCCCGGCACTTCGACCAGAACATAGGAAAGCGTTGAGACCACGAATATCAGTGGCGCACTGACCAGCAGCAACGCCAGGAAACGCATGCTTCCAAGCGCCTGGAACCATTCCGTCGCGACAATCCAGTTGAGCACCGGAAAATGCCAGATGTAGTAGCTGTAGCTGACCAGGCCGGCATACACCATGAAACGGTTGGTGAACAATCGATTGATCATGCGCCCGCCCCCCACGCCGGCGAGAATGATCGCGGCGACGCCCAATACCAGCGCCGGCGTCCACAGATAGAAAATTGGATTGTCCGCCCAGTATTCGTGGCGTTTTCCAGGCAACCAGTAGGTCGCGACGAGCACCAGGGCCAGGCCGGGCAGACCGAGCCGGCCCAGATTCAGACGCGGCAGCACCCAGCCAGGCAAGCGCAACCGGTTCACATACAGATACGCTGCCAGCATGCCCAGACCGAAGGCGTCCATGGAACCCGGCAACTGATAGGAGGCCACGACGCGCTGCGGAATCGAGGCATCGGGCATGCGGGTGACCACGCCATGCCGCCAGAGATACATGGTCACCAGGCCGCCCACGAGCAACAGCCACCAGCGTCCCGGCCGCAGCAACAGCGCCAGCAGCGGCAGAACCAGGTAGAAAGAGAATTCAATCGGCAACGTCCACCAGACGCCATTGACTGGCACGGTGCCGAGTGGCGGCGGCGTGAACAACATGAGCAAGTGCCGGAACAGGCTGCCCCAATCATCGATCCCGGTCTGCCCGGGCACCCAGGCGGCGATCAACAGCAGGATCGCCAACTGCGCGTAGTAAGCCGGGAACACCCGCAGCACCCGGCGCAGAAAATAACGGTCAAGCGCGGGACGCTGGCGCAGACCGGACTGCCATTCCGCGAACGGGATCGCCAGCAAAAACCCCGAGAGCACGAAAAATATCGTCACCCCCGCCCCGCCGATGCTGGCCAGTGGCGTGAAATCCACAGGCACACCAGCCAGGACCAGGGTCAAATCGGGGTGGCCAGACAGGCTCCAGGCATGGTACAGAAACACCCACAATGCAGCCCATCCACGAATCCCGGTCAGCACATCCAGATGGCTTTTGTCCGGCTGGAATGGCTCGACGAACCTGAAATGAAGCCAGTGCGCGAGGGGTTTCATCGTTCCCTCGCCCACCAGGGACCCCACGCACGGCAATCAGATGGGCGCATCGGACAAGCCTGCCAGTTCGAGCAAACGCGAAAGTGAGCCGGAAGCCTGCCGCAAGGGTCCGACATCGACGCCATAGGCCGCCAGGTGCCGGAGGACGATTTCGTACTCCGAAGGCTGCCCGAGACGGAAGCGCAGATAACCTGAATCGTAGATCAGGTCCATCGGAACGAGATAGGCGAACAGGTGGAACGCCAGGCGCGCCACCCGCTCCGGCTCGTCGCCCGCCTCCGCGATGAAGCGGTGCGCGCAGTCGCCCAGCACCTCGACGGGCTTTCCCATCAGCATCGCTTCCAGCCCGACGCTGGAATTGATGGTCAGTAGCCTTTCGCAGCGGCGGATGAATGCCACACTGTCCGGCGAGTCATCCACTTGATACCAGTCCGGCTTCAGCGCGAACAGGCTGCCCGGATGGCCACGCACCAGCACACCGCCGTCGGGGCGGCGCAAATGGGCGTAAACCAGCAGGGACTGGTTATCGAACCCGTGGCCAAAGGCCAGCAAATTGGAATCGTCCTCAACCTGCAGCGCCACGCCGAGATCGAATCGCGCCGCGGGCGTCTCGCCCTCCCCCGCCTGATAAAAAAAGCGGCGCAGCGCCTCGATGTCAAACCCGGCCCCGGCCCGAAAACCGCTTTCCAGATAGCGCCGCTCGACCTCGGTATTGCCGTTTACGCCGCTGAAATCGAGGTAGGCAGTGGCTCGGTATTGCGGCCAGCGCAGGGGGCCCATCTCCAGATGCACCACCGGGATGCCTTTTTCCTCTGCCGCCGCGCTCAGCGATGGGCAGTTGCACCAGGTCAGGATGGCCTCGATCCCTTCCGCGGATGGCTGCGACAGGATTTCCGCGAAGACCGCG
>JBAQND010000054.1:0-18836 GCA_049303455.1 Thiobacillus sp. | reverse complement strand
GATCCAGGAAGCCCTGATCGGCTCCACCTTCGTGGTCGCCGCCAGTGCTGCGGTGCTGCTGCTGGCCGGCGACCCGCACGGGGGCGAACACCTGGCCGAACTGCTGACCGGACAAATCCTGTGGGCCACCTCCGCACAAGCCATGCAGATGGCTGCGCTCTACAGCATCCTGCTGGCGTTCATGGCGTGGCGCGGCGAGCGCCTCGGCGGACGCGGGTTCTACTTGGTGTTTGCGCTGGCGATCACCGCGTCGGTGCAGGTAGTCGGGGTTTATCTGGTGTTCGCCAGCCTGATTCTGCCGGCCTTGGCGGTGCGCGGCCTGCCGGCACGCCCCGGCCTGCAGGCCGGCTGGACAGTGGGCGCACTGGCCTATGCGGCAGGGCTGGCTGCGTCCGCGCTGCTCGACTGGCCGGCCGGACCCGCGATCGTCACCGCGCTCGCCGTTATTGCCCTGCTAGCCGGCCGCACGCTGCGGGTTGCCGCAAGCGAGGGACAACGCTAGTATCCATTACTGAACCCCCTATCCGATGCACGCATATTCAGTGGCTCTTCCGTTTTTCAAAAAAAACAAGGACAAGGCACCCAGCCCGGCGCGCAAGCAGGCGCCGGCGCCTGCCGCCGAACCACACCCCGCTGACACCCTGTTGACCATGGACATGGGGGGCGGCGGCATTGTGGTGGAGGAGTCCAGCGGCACGGCGCAGTCGCCGGTGGACGAGGTGGCCATTTTCTATGCCAGCGGTCAATCCGACATGGCCGAGCGTCTGCTGAAGGATATTCTGGCCACGGGCGATCGCCGCGCCTGGCACATGCTGTTCGACCTCTACTGCATCCAGAATCGCGAAAAGGACTTCGACCGGCTGGCGCTGGATTACGCGATGCGCTTCGAGACCTCGCCTCCGGTCTGGCATTCGATGGCTGGGAACAACGCCGTCAGCAAACCCCAGTCAGACCAGACCGCCAGCCTGGAATTGCCCGGCCTGCTCGACAAGAAAGCGGCCGCCACCCTGCGCGAGGGCGTCGAGGCCACCGCCAAGAATGCCGTGGTGCGAATCGATTTTTCGCGCATCGCAATGATTGATGAAGCCGGTGCGGAAGAATGCGCCAAAATCCTCGCTGCCGCGCGCAAGGCCCGCCGCAAGCTTCAGGTCAGCGGCGTCGACACCCTGACCGCACTGCTGCAGGATCTCAACCGTGCCACCCACAGTCGCGCGGTGCATTGGCTGCTGCTGCTGGAGCTCTACCAGACGCTCGGCCAGGAAGAAAACTTCGAAAATCTGGCGGTCGACTACGCGGTGCGCTTTGAAGTGTCGCCGCCCTCCTGGAGCGAAGTCAAGGCCGCCGAAGTCGTGCAGACAAAACCCGCCGAACCGCTCGACGATGCGCTACGGCTGGCCGGCGAAATCACCCCCGCCAACGACAGCGCCTTGCAGCAATGCGGCAGCTATGCCAGCACCCACAACGAGGTGCTGATCGATCTGTCGCAGGTCACCCGCGTCGATTACGGCAGCGTCAGCCAGTTCATCAGCGTGCTGATGCAGTGTCTGGGCAGCGGCAAGACCGTTACCCTGCGCGGCCACAACGCGCTCATCCATGAACTTTTCCGCGTCATGGGAATCGATCAGTTGGCACATCTCATCCCGCACCACCCGGACTGACCTCGCCCGTCCTGATCGATCGGGCTGCGGCATGGCCTGCCCCTTCCGTTTCAGGCGATCGAATGTGCCCGCAAGGCGCGGCAAGACCGCGTCAGCCTTCATCCTCGCGCCCTTCGCGGCCCAGCTATTTTCAGGACAATCCTGCCCATGGAACAGTATCGCGGCACCACCATTCTCTCCGTCCGTCGTGGCAGCGAGGTCGCCCTCGGCGGCGACGGCCAGGTCACGCTGGGCAACATCGTCATCAAGTCCACCGCGCGCAAGATCCGGCGACTGCACCAGGACAAGGTGCTGGCCGGATTCGCCGGCGGCACCGCCGACGCCTTCACCCTGTTCGAGCGCTTCGAAGCCAAGCTCGACAAGCACTCGGGGCATCTGCTGCGGAGCGCGGTCGAACTTGCCAAGGACTGGCGCACCGACCGCATGCTGCGGCGGCTCGAAGCCATGCTGGCGGTGGCTGACCACGAATACTCGCTCATCATCACCGGCAACGGCGACGTGCTGGAGCCCGAACTCGGCATCGCCGCCATCGGCTCCGGCGGCGCCTTCGCCCAATCCGCCGCAGTGGCGCTGCTGCAGAACACCGACCTGCCCCCGCTTGAAATCGTCAAAAAGAGCCTCACCATTGCAGGGGACATCTGCATTTATTCGAACCAGAATCATGTGATTGAAACCCTGTGAGACACGAACGGTAAGGGGTGAAGTGCCCCCCCCTCCACTTCACCCCTCGCGCCTAACGCCTCATTTCCAATGACTCCCAAAGAAATCGTCCACGAACTCGATAAACACATCGTCGGCCAGGCTGCCGCCAAGCGCGCGGTCGCGGTCGCCCTGCGCAACCGCTGGCGGCGCCAGCAGGTCGACGAACCGCTGCGCCAGGAAATCACGCCGAAGAACATCCTGATGATCGGCCCCACCGGCGTCGGCAAGACCGAGATCGCGCGGCGCCTGGCGCGGCTCGCCAACGCGCCCTTCATCAAGATCGAGGCGACCAAGTTCACCGAAGTCGGCTACGTCGGGCGCGACGTCGACACCATCATCCGCGACCTGATGGAAACCGCGGTCAAGCAGATGCGCGAACAGGCCACGTCCAAGGTGCGGTTTCGCGCCGAGGAAGCCGCCGAGGAGCGCATCCTCGGCGCGCTCGTGCCGCCGCCGCGCAGCGTCGGCTTCGGCGAGGCTGAACCGCGGCGCGAGGAAGGCGCGGCGCGCCAGCGCTTCCGCAAGATGCTGCGCGAAGGCGAACTCGACGACAAGGAAATCGAGATCGAACTCGCCGCGGTCAATCCCAGCATGGAAATCTTCACCCCGCCGGGGATGGAGGACCTGTCGCAGCAACTGCAGGGCATGTTCCAGAACATCGGGCAAAGCCGCCGGCAGGCCCGCAAGCTGAAAGTGCGCGATGCGTTCAAGCTGCTGACCGAGGAGGAAGCCAGTCGCCTGGTCAACGACGAGGAAACCAAGCAGCAGGCGCTCGAAGCGGTCGAGCAGAACGGGATTGTCTTCCTCGACGAGATCGACAAGGTCGCCAGCCGCGGCGACGCCCACGGCAGCGACGTGTCGCGCCAGGGCGTGCAGCGCGACCTCTTGCCGCTGATCGAGGGCACCACCGTGTCGACCAAGTACGGCATGGTGAAGACCGACCACATCCTGTTCATCGCCAGCGGCGCATTCCATCTGTCGAAGCCGTCCGACCTCATCCCCGAACTGCAGGGGCGCCTGCCGATCCGCGTCGAGCTGCAGGCGCTGAACGTGGAAGACTTCCAGCGCATCCTGACCGCCACCGACGCCTGCCTGACGCGCCAGTACGAAGCCCTGCTGGCGACCGAAGGGGTCACGCTCAAGTTTTCCGACGACGGTATTCGCCGCATCGCCGAGATTGCCTTCGAGGTGAACGAGCGCACCGAGAACATCGGCGCGCGCCGCCTGCACACGGTGATGGAAAAGCTGCTGGAGGACATTTCCTTCGATGCCGGCAGCGTCACCGGGGAATACGTGATCGATGGCGACGTGGTCACCACCCGCCTGGCCGCACTGGCCGCCCGCGAAGACCTGGCGCGCTACGTCCTGTAGCGCCTGACCCGGCCCCGGCAGGAGCGAGCCAGCGGCTGTCCGGCCGCTATAGCCTTATTAAGATTAAGCATCTGGGTGCACCTGGTTTTTAAGCGGGCCCGTCTCATCATTTTAAAAACGCAGTGGAGCACGACATGCAGCACGCAGGCCGCGGCCAAAACGCCCCTTCCCTACGCCGGACCCTTGGCGCCTGGGTGGAGTCCAAGTGGGTACAGAACTTCATCATCGGCCTGATCGTGATCAACGCCATCATCCTCGGGATGGCAACCTCGACGACGATCATGGCGCACATCGGTCCGCAGCTGCTCGCCCTCGACAGTTTGATTCTCGGCGTGTTCGTGGTGGAGATTGGCCTCAAGCTGATTGCCCAGGGACCGGGCTTCTTCCGACGCGGCTGGAACATTTTCGATTTCATGGTGGTGGGCATTGCCCTGGTGCCCGCCAGC
Organism: Thiobacillus sp.; assembly: GCA_049303455.1. Taxonomy (GTDB): domain Bacteria; phylum Pseudomonadota; class Gammaproteobacteria; order Burkholderiales; family Thiobacillaceae; genus Thiobacillus. The sequence continues at coordinate 14,659 of JBAQND010000054.1, read as the reverse complement.
GGACCGCTGGCGATCCTGCGCGCGCTGCGTATCCTGCGGGTGCTGCGCCTGTTGTCGATGCTGCCGCGGCTGCGCTTCGTGGTGGAGGCGCTGCTGCATTCCCTGCCAGGCATCGGTTCCATCGCCCTGCTGATGGTGGTGGTCTATTACGTGGCCGCGGTCATGGCCACCGGCCTCTTCGGCGCCAGCCATCCGGAATGGTTCGGCGGCATCAGTCATTCCATGTACACCCTGTTCCAGATCATGACGCTGGAAAGCTGGTCCATGGGCATCGCGCGGCCGGTAATGGAGGACTACCCGTATGCCTGGCTGTTCTTCATCCCCTTCATCATGATCGCCACCTTCACCGTGCTGAACCTGTTCATCGCCATCATCGTCGATGCCATGCAGACCATGCACGAGCAGGTGGTCAAGCGCGAAGAGACCGAAATTGCCGGGGTCTTGCACAGCGAGAGGGCCCACATCGAGCAGGAATTGCGTGCTGTTCGCGAGGAGCTGCGGTCCCTGCGGACGATGCTGGCGCAGGGCCGAAGCCTGCCGGACTGACGCCGCATCCGGCGAAGCATTGAACGGCACCCGGCACGCCCCACCGGCGCTCAACACAGATACGCCGGGCGAGCCGGCCAGTTGCTCGAATGTTCCAAACGGCTTCTAAGGATAATTACCTAGTGGGATAGAGAATCTACCCACTGGCGGCATGGTCTTGGTGCGCTTAATCTGCAAGTGCACACTCGATAAGGAGTTCGACCATGTCCGACGATACGCTTTCCCCCTCCCGCCGCGCCTTTCTGCAGGCGTTACCGGCGATCACCGCCGGGGTGGCGCTGCCCATGAGCACCGCCCGTGCCGCCGAGGGCAAGCACCATTGGGCGATGCTGGTGGATGTGCGCAAGTGCATCGGCTGCCAGGCCTGCACCGTCAGTTGCATCATGGAAAACGCGGTGCCGGAGAACAGCTTCCGCACCATCGTTTCCACCTACGTCGTGCAGCAGCAGGAAGCGGACGGCCAGACTACGGCGGCCGCCTACGTGCTGCCGCGCCTCTGCAACCATTGCGACAATCCGCCCTGCGTGCCGGTCTGCCCGGTCGGCGCCACTTTCAAGCGCGACGACGGCATCGTGGTGGTGGACGGCGACCGCTGCGTGGGCTGCGCCTATTGCGTCCAGGCCTGCCCCTACGACGCCCGCTTCATCAACCACGATACGAACAAGGCCGACAAGTGCACCTTCTGCGCGCACCGGGTCGACGCCGGCCTGCTGCCGGCCTGCGTCGAAACCTGCGTCGGCGGCGCACGCATCTTCGGCGACCTGAACGACCCCAAAGGCGAACTGCGGCGCAGGCTGGACGCCGCCAAGAATGCGGATGCCATCAAGGTACTCAAGCCCGAATCCGGCACCCGCCCCAACGTTTTTTACATCGGTCTCGATTCCCGTTTCCAGGGGCGCGTCGACGGCCAGGCTGCCCTGTGGCAGCCGAATGCGCACGGAGGTTGATCATGAGCCCATCCATAGTTGAAGTTGTAAACGTGTCCCGCGAAGTCGCGTGGCTGCCCTGGGCCGTTCAGTATTTTTTCCTGATCGGCCTGTCCGTCGGCAGCTTTCTGCTTGCCCTGCCCGGGTTTGTGCTGCGGTGGCCCGCGTGGCAGCGGGTGAGCCGCATCGCCCTGCTGGGTGCGCTGACCTGCGGCCTGACCGCGCCCGTCGCGCTGCTCGCCGACCTGCATCAGCCCGGCCGCTTCCTCAATTTTTACCTGCACCCCAATTTCGGCTCCTGGATGGCCTGGGGTGCTTTTTTCATTCCCCTGTATCTGGGCGGGCTGGTGCTCTACAGCTGGCTGGTGCTGCGCCCGGACCTGAAGCGTCTGGCCGATGCCGGCGGGCGCGGGGCGGCCGTCTACCGGGCGCTGGCCTACGGCGGCCATGACAGCATGGGCGCGATCCGCATCGCCGCCATCCTGGCCCTGGCCGGCGCCGCGCTGGTCGCGCTCTACACCGGCATGGAAGTGATGGTGGTGCGCGCCCGCCCCCTCTGGGACACGCCCTTCCTGCCGGTGCAGTTCTTCGTCACCGCGGTGGCCGGCGCCATCGGCCTAGTGCTGGTGCTGGATCGTTTCGTCGGCGACGGCCACGCGGCGGCGGAGGCACCGCTGCTGCGCCTGCTGGCAACGACCCAGTTGCTGGTGCTGGCGGTGGGCGCCGCCTGGCTGCTGCTCGGGATAAGCGGCCTGTCCCCGCGGCACGCGGAAGCACTGGCGCAAGTGGCGCCCTCGGCTGCCTGGCAAATCACCGCGGTGTGGGCCGCCGGCAGCGCACTGGTCACGCTCTGGATTGCCGTTTGGCGTCCGGAATGGCGGCTGGCAGCGGGCCTGATCGCCCTGCACAGCGCCTGGATGATGCGCTGGACGGTATTCATCGGCGGCCAGGAGATCCCCAAAACCGGCGCCGGCTACTACGTATACCACCTCCCTCTTGGCCACGAAGGGGTGCTCGGCATCGTCGGCACCGCCGGCCTGTGGATCGCTGTCCTGATCCTGCTTATTTCAATACTGCCCTGGACCGGCCAGCGCCGCGTCCCAGCCTAAGGAGAATGTCATGACCATTAACACGCGTCGCAAGATTCTCGCCGCCGGTGGCTTGATCGCCTTCGGCGCCGGCTTCAGCGCCACCGCCAAGCGCATGTTCAGCCCGCTCTTCGACCGCGATCCGCCGAAAAACCAGTTCCACGGCGCCTCACTCGAACCCGAATTCAACATCGATCCGCTAACCGGGGCGCTCAAGGTGAACCCGGCGCAGCAGGTGAGCTACACCATGTGCTATGGCTGCACCACCCTGTGCGGCGTGCGGGTGCGCATCGACCGCGCCAGCGGCAAGGTGCTGCGCGTCACCGGCAATCCCTACAGCCCGCTCTCCACCGATCCCCACCTGCCGATGCAGACCTCGATCCGGGAGAGCTTCGTCGCCATCTCTGGCTTCCAGGACAAGGGCCTGGCGGGACGTTCCACCGCCTGCGGCCGCGGCAACGCGGTCCTGGAACAGATGGACTCTCCGTTCCGGGTATTGCGCCCGATGAAACGGGTGGGGCCGCGCAATTCGGGACAATGGGAACCGATTCCGTTCGAACAGCTGATACGGGAACTGACCGAAGGCGGCGACCTGTTCGGAGAAGGCCAGGTCGAGGGCCTGAAAGCCCTGCGCGACCTGACCACCCCGATCGACCCGCAGCGCCCGGAACTGGGGCCGAAAGTGAACCAGGTAGCCCTCATCACCAGCGGCAACGAAGGCCGTCTCGCCTTCGGCCAACGCTTCATGCAGCAGGCCTACGGCACGCTGAACTTCGTCGGCCACGGCTCCTACTGCGGCGGCGCCTATCGCTCCGGCTCCGGCGCCCTGTTCGGCGACATGAAAAAAATGCCCCACGGCAAGCCGGATTTCGCCAATACGGAATTCGCGCTCTTCATCGGTACCGCGCCCTCCAATGCCGGCAATCCGTTCAAGCGCCAGGGCGCGATGCTGGCCAAGGGCCGCACCGAGGGCAAGCTCAACTACGTGGTGGTGGACCCGGTGCTGACCAACGCCGGCAACATGGCCGCCGGCGAGCGCGGGCGCTGGATTCCGATCAAGCCCGGCACCGACGGCGCACTGGTGATGGGCATGATGCGCTGGCTGTTCGAGAACGAACGCTACGATGCGAAACATCTCGCCCACCCCAACCTGGCAGTGGCGAAGGCGGCCGGCGAGCCGTCCTGGACCAACGCCACCCATCTGGTCGTCACGGAACCCGGCCACCCGCGCCAGGGCCGCTTCCTGCGCGGCTCCGACCTTGGGCTGGCATTGCCCGAAGAGGAACGCCACAAGGAAAACGACCCGTTCGTGGTGTTCGATGCCGAGGGCCACACCGTGTTCCACGACAAGGCCGCAGGCCCGGCGCAACTGTTCGTGGACGGCGCGGTCGAGGTGGGGGGCCAGCCGCTCAAGGTCAAATCCTCGCTGCACCTGCTGCGCGAGCAGGCGTTCGCCCGCAGCCTCGACGAATACGCCGCCGACTGCGGCATCCCGGCGCGGACCATCGCCGCCCTGGCGAAGGAATTCTCCAGCCACGGCAAGCGCGCGGCGGCGATCGCCCAGGGCGGCATGATGGCCGGCAACGGTTTCTACAACGCCTACGGCGTGGTGACCCTGAACGCCCTCATCGGCAACCTGAACTGGAAAGGCGGGCTGGTGATGAACGGCGGCGGCTTCAAGGACGCCGGCGCGGGTCCGCGCTACAACCTGGAGACCTTCCCCGGCATGGTCAAGAAACCCGCCGGACTGCCGCTGGGGCGCAACGCGCCGTACGAGAAAACCGCCGAGTTCGCCGCGAAAAAGGCAGCCGGCAAGGCCTACCCCGCCCAGGCGCCGTGGTTCCCGAACGCGCCGGGGCTGGCCACCGAATGGCTGACCGGCGCCGCCAACGGCTATCCCTACGGCCTCAAGGCGCTGTTCCTGTGGAGCGCCAACCCGGTGTACGGCATCCCCGGCGTGCGCGCGCAGGTGGAAAAGGATCTGATGGATCCGAAAAAGATCCCGCTGATTGTTGCCATCGACCCGCTCATCAACGAGAGCAGCGCCTTCGCCGACTACCTCGTGCCCGATTCGCTGCTGTACGAAAGCTGGGGCTGGGCCTCGGCCTGGGGCGCGGTGCCGACCAAGGCCAGCACCGCGCGCTGGCCGGTGGTGGAGCCGAAGGCGGACAAGCTGGCGGACGGCCAGGCGATCGGCATGGAAACCTTCTTCATCGCCCTGGCCCGTGCCATGGCGCTGCCCGGCTTCGGCCCCGGCGCCCTCGCCGACATGGACGGCAATACCTACCCGCTGGAGCGGCCGGAAGACTGGTACCTGCGCGGCGGCGCGAACATCGCCTGGCAAGGCAAGGCACCGGTCGGGGATGCCAGCGACGAGGACATCCTGCTGTCCGGCGTCGAACGCCTGCGGCCGCTGCTGGAACGCACCCTGAAGCCGGAAGAAGTGCGCAAGGTGGCCTTCATCCTCGCCCGCGGCGGGCGCTACCAGCCCGCCAGTGAGACCTACAGCGAGGACAACCCGGAATGGATGACCCACCGCTACGACAAGGGCCTGCAGATCTACAACGAAAACCTGGGCGCGGCGAAAAACAGCATCACCGGCAAGCGCTTCACCGGCTGCGCCACCTGGACCGGTCCGGTGTTCGCCGACGGCACGCCGATGCGCACGCTTTATCCGGAGGCCGAGTGGCCGCTGCAACTGGTCAGCTTCAAGTCGGCGCTGCAGAACTCATTTTCTATCGCGGCATCGCGGCTGCGCGGCATCCACCCGGAGAACCCGGTGCTGATGCACCCGGCGGACGCGGCCCGCTTCGGGCTGGAAAGCGGCGACGCCGCCGTGATCCGCACCCCCGGCGGCAGCGTGCGCGGCCGGGTGATCGTGCATGCCGGGGTGATGCCCGGCGTGCTGGCGATCGAGCACGGCTTTGGCCACAAGGAACTGGGCGCCCGCGCGCACCGCATCGGCAAGACGCGCCAGCCCGAGGTGCCCGCCATCGGCGCCGGGATCAACCTCAACGACCTGGGACTGGCGGACCCGACCCGGCAAGGCAAGTCGGTGTGGGTGGATGCGGTGTCGGGCACCGCGGTGCGCAACGGCCTGCCGGCCGCGGTGGCACGTGCCTAGTGTCACGAACCGGAAAAAGACGCTGTTTTATGTTTCGATATTTATGATTCACGACACTAGAAGGTTGTCATAGGTGTTGTTTAGGCGGGCGAGGGGGGGTAAACCATGGCAATGACGATGCATGTGGACGTAGTGAGTGTCGAGGAGCTGCTCTTCTCCGGCCTGGCGGAGTTTGTCGCCGCGCCGGCGGAAATGGGAGAGGTCGGCATTTACCCCAGGCATGCGCCGATGATCGCGCTCCTCAAGCCCGGCCTCGTGCGGCTGAAAATTCCGCACCAGACACAAGAGGAAGTAATTTACGTTTCCGGGGGCTTGCTGGAGGTGCAGCCTCAGGGCGTGACGATTCTTTCCGACATGGCTGCTCGGGAGAAGACCATGGAAGAAGGGACGCTATGGGATGAAAAGCGCAAAACCGAAGACACCATGAAAAACCGCGTCACAGCGATGGAATACGCGAAACTGGAGGTCGAGTTGGCAAAGGCGCTTGCGCACCTGCAGGGGATCCAGAAATTGCGCCGCGGGAAATAGGGGGTTTGAATCCGGGCGGCCAGATTGGCGCACCTGATTGCGAGGCGCTACAGAAACCGTTCACCGGCCGACCCTACGACCTGTGAAATGCTGAAGAATAGATGTTGTAAGCTGTCGAGGCCCCGACTCTTGACCTGACCGCATGGATCATATTTACTTTGTTTGGGTAGCCTCAAATCGTTTCGAAGACGGCCATGCCTTTGATATCGAAATTGACGATTTGGAGGCTACGATGACGATCATCTGCTCTGTGGCCCATAGCAGACGGATGCCGAGATCAATTGTGGGGCGGCTGATCGGCAAAGGCGACAACAGCCTTTCAATTGACCACGTCCACTGTACGCGTAAGAACGGTCGTTGGCTCGCCTCTCGCTTCTGTACGACCGCTTTCCTCAGTTCGGATGTCGTTCTTCGCGGTGCTCAGAATACGCTTGCTACAGCGTAGGACTCCTCAATACCCAGCAAGTCGATAGCGGGCTGCGCGAAGATGGCTGCACGGCATGGTTCGCCAAGGCCGTGTGCATCGTGCACACGACCAACATGAGATGAACTCGTATCCTAAGTCCATGCCACATCACTCCGCCCACGCTGTCGTCACCAAGCCTGCCGTCGAGGACGATGTGACCTTTTGGAGCCGCGACGCCTCTGGCTTGCTTGCCAAGCTGAGCAGCGGCATCCAGGGCCTGTCGTCAGCCGAGGCAGTCCGACGACTGAAGACGGAAGGCCCCAACGCCATCGACGAGGAGCCAGCCATGGGCGTCGCGCGACTCGCCCTGGGCCAGTTCAAGAGTCCCTTGGTCCTGATCCTCGTCTTCGGCGGCTTCGTATCGGCGATTCTGCGCGACTGGCTCGACGCCGCGATCATCCTTGCCGTGGTGCTGGGCAGCGCCGGCCTCGGCTTCATGCAGGAATACCGCGCCTCGAACGCGGTCGCCCAGCTGCGCAGGCGGCTCGCGCTGACGGCGAAGGTGCTGCGCGACGGGACACAGCGCATGGTGCCGACACGCGAACTGGTGCCCGGCGACATCGTCGAACTGTCGGCCGGCAATCTGGTTCCGGCCGACGGGATCGTGCTGGAGACCCGCGACTTCCTGGTCACCGAGGCCAGCTTCACTGGCGAGTCTTTTCCCGTGGAAAAGCAGCCCGGGGTGCTTCCCGCCGGCACGCCCATCGCCCGTCGCACGAATGTGGTCTACCTGGGCACGTCGGTGCGCAGCGGCACAGCCACGGTGCTCGTCGTGCACACCGGCGAGCGCACCGCCTTCGGCGCCATGGCAGAGCGGCTGCGCAGGGCGGCGCCCGAGACCGAGTTCACACGCGGTGTGCAGCAATTCGGCGTGCTGCTCGTCCGGGTGATGGTGGTGATGGTGCTGTTCGTACTGATCGTCAATCAGTGGCTGGAACGCCCATGGATCGAATCGATGCTTTTCGCCGTCGCGCTGGCCGTCGGCCTGTCGCCCGAACTGCTGCCGGCCATCATGAGCGTGACCCTGTCGGCGGGCGCACGCAGGATGGCGCAGCGAGGTGTCATCGTGCGCCACCTCGAGGCGATCGAGAACCTCGGCAGCATGGATGTCCTGTGCACCGACAAGACCGGCACGCTCACGGAAGGCGTGATGACACTCGACGTTGCCACCGCCCCGGACGGCACCGCCTCCCCCGAGGTCATGCGCCTGGCCTACCTGAACGCCGCATTCGAGACCGGCATCGACAACCCGCTGGATGCCGCGCTCGTGTCCGCCGGCGAGAAGGCCGGGCTCAACACTGGCGGCCTGCGCAAGATCGACGAGATCCCCTACGATTTCCTGCGCAAGCGGCTCACTATCGTAGTGGCACCCAACGCGGGTGGCCCGCACCTGATTATCACCAAGGGCGCGTTTGCCAACGTCCTGGCGACATGCACGCAGATAGCGCGTGCAGGGGCATCGGTTACGCTGGATGACGACGAGCGCGCCCGCCTGGATAGCTGGTTCCGTGAACAGGGGAGCAGGGGCTTCCGGGTGCTGGCATTGGCCACACGCACCCTTGAGCCGCGCAGCACCTACACACATGACGACGAGGCCGGCATGTGTTTTGCCGGCTTCCTGCTTTTTTTTGACCCGCCGAAGGCAACAGTCAGGCGCACGCTGGACACGCTTGCCGCACGCGGCGTCGGGATCAAAATCGTCACCGGCGACAATCGCTACGTGGCAGCCCACGTGGCCGAGAGCGTCGGCCTCGACGTTCATGCCATGCTCACCGGCGAGCAGATCGACGCCATGAACGACCAGGCGCTGTGGCATCACGCCGAGAAAACCGTGCTGTTTGTCGAGGTCGATCCGCAGCACAAGGAGCGCATCGTGCGCGCGCTTCAGCACAGCGGCCGCGCGGTGGGCTATCTCGGTGACGGCATCAACGACGCGCCCGCGCTGCATGCCGCTGACGTCGGCATTTCGGTCGATGACGCCGTGGACGTGGCCCGCGACAGTGCCGACGTGGTGCTGTTGCGGCCCGACCTCGAGGTGCTGTGCCAGGGCGTGGATGAAGGCCGCCGCACCTTCGCAAACACGCTCAAGTACGTTGGCATCACCACGAGCGCCAACTTCGGCAACATGGTCAGCATGGCCCTGGCCGCTCCGCTGCTGCCCTTCCTGCCGCTGGCCGCGAAGCAGATTTTGCTCAACAACTTCCTCTCGGACTTGCCCTCAATCGCGATTTCGTCCGACCGGGTCGACGCTGACCGGCTCGCCACCGCGCAGCACTGGGACGTGCGCGACCTGCGCCGCTACATGTTGGTGTTCGGCCTGACGAGCACCCTGTTCGATCTGCTGACCTTCTGGCTGTTGCTGAAAGTGTTCCATGCGTCCGAATCGCTGTTCCAGACGTCTTGGTTCATCGTCTCCCTGCTTACCGAACTCGCGGTCTTGCTCGTGCTGCGCACTCACCGACCGGCTTGGGCCAGTCGACCCGGCACCTTGTTATGGATCACGACGTTGCTGGTGGCCATGATCGCCGTTGCGCTGCCGTTCATTCATCCGGTGGCCGCACTCTTTGGCCTGGTCGCGCCGCCACCGGGGCTGCTGGGCAGCATGCTGCTGGTTGTCCTGGGTTACGTGGCTGCAACCGAGTTCGTAAAGCGTCGCTACTATGCGCTGCCGAGTCGAACCAGGCGCACGCGCGTACGCACGAAACGGCGACGCTTGAAGGGCTGACACCGGAGTTTCGCTGGCCAGGTTGCTGCCGGTTCGGGGACACATGGGTTACATGCGTGTTGCCTTGGCTTCCGCTCACTCCGTTGACATCAGCCTAAGCTCATCGACAACTTCCAGAACTGGCGCGGGCCGGACGAACGACCGCTCTCGGTGTGACTGTCGAATGACTGTTCATGGCCGACTGTACGCGTCCAACGTACCCACCTGAAAGCGGCCGTCCGCGACTCGGCAACACAATCAGACTCCCATCAACCACGAAGGAGTCTGACATGGAAACCAATCAAACTCGGGAACCTTGGAACAAAGGCAAGCTGGTCGGCCAAAAGCCACCACTCAAGCCCAAGGACATCTGGGCCATCCGAATTCACCTTCAAAACGAGCACCAGGTTCGCGACCTGGCCATGTTCAACCTGGCGATCGACGGCAAGCTTCGTGGCTGCGATCTAGTAAACCTGCATGTTCGGGACGTGACACAAGGCAACCAAGTATTGCCTCGGGCGATGGTCGTGCAGCGAAAGACCCAACGTCCGGTGCAGTTTGAATTGACCGGGCCGACCAGGTCTGCCGTATCGGCATGGATCGAAATGGCGGATTTGGGGCCTGAGCACTATCTGTTCCCCAGTCGCCTGGCGAAATCACCCCATGTTTCTACCCGCCAATACGCCCGGATCGTGCATCAGTGGGTTGCCGCCATCGGCCTCGATTCGACGGTCTATGGCACGCACACCATGCGACGGACCAAGGCGACACTGACCTACAAGCGCACCAAGAACCTACGAGCCGTCCAGCTTTTGCTTGGCCATACCAAGCTGGAGAGCACTGTTCGATACCTCGGGATCGAGGTCGATGACGCACTGGATATCTCGGAGCAGACCGAGATCTAGCACTGGGAACGTCGGCCGCAGCCCCCTTGATAGGCTTCGTGCGGCCGCTTTCTGGCAAGACGCCGTATGCGTGCAGTCGGCCAGGAACGGCCCGGCCGGGTATCCGTGCACACAGTTCGGTTGAGAGTGCGGTCATACAGAGATGGCGGGTGATCGGCAGGATGCGGCCCAATATAGTCACTCCGTCCTGACAGTTGCTCTATCAAGACGCGGGCAAGGGGACATGATTGCCGCTGCCTGATTTTTATCAGGACAAAACGCCCAGCGCGACCAGCACGACGATTGAGCCCACGATTACAGCGCCTGCGCTTGGCAGCAGAACCGCCCCCGCCGCGCAGTCCTTGGCGACCCTGATCGCGGGGTGAATCTCGGGGTGTAGATGGTCGATGAGTGATTCAAGCGCTGTGTTGAATAGCTCCGCCGCCAGCACCAGCAAGGCGACGATCACGCATAACGCCCACCATACGGCGGATGCACGCAACAGCAGTAGAGCGACCGGCAGGGCGAGGGCGAAACCGGTCTGGATACGGAAGCTGCGCTCGTTTCGCCACGCCGCGACGATGCCTTCCCAGGCAAACCCAAACCGTTGTCGCACCGCTCTGTTCTTCATGTCGTTCACTCCGGTTGATAAAACAACAGCACGGTTTTATCCCATACAATTTCTTCGCTGGCTGACACAGGCACGCCGCCACGCCCGACAAGTCGTGTCGGCAAACCTGAAAGACTATCGAACAAAATCTGGCGTGGCGCGTTGAAATCCTGGCCGTCCTGTGGCAGGTTAAACCAGGCCAGTGGGCGGCTTATTCTTTCCTCTGTCACGGTCCCGACCCATATCGGTGTGCGCGGAGCCTGCAATATTTTTCCGGATGACCACAACCGTAACACCAGGCGCTGGTCTGGCTTACCCTTGAGCGGGTAGATCAAAGCCAGCGCTTCGTTGGCGCCATCGTGTACACGCGGCAGCAGCGGTAATTGCATGGCCGGGCGACGGGTGTCGAACCAAAGCAACAGGCTCTTGCCGGTAACGGGCAATGCCTCCCGCCATCCTCGCGCCGTCAATCTGGCACGCAGGAATTCGAGCGATCCGGCCCACTGGACGCTGAGCGGCTGCTCGTACTCGCCCTCGATGTCGATGCGCCAGGCAGGCAGGGTTTGCCAGCCTTGGCTCCACCAGTCCTGCTGGGCCATCAGTGTGGAGGGACGCTGAATCGCATAACGCAAAGTATCGGCATCGCGCTGGTTCGCTGCATGAACGCCCGCGCCCACGGTGAGGGTGATAGCCGCCACGACCAGCAGGCTGCGTGCCGCTACCACAGGCGCCGGACGGCGCAAGTAAGCGATGCCCAGCAGCGCCACCCATGCAACGCCGAAACTTATTCCGCCCAGCACGTCGGACAGCCAGTGAGCACCCAGGTAGATGCGTGAGAAAGCGATCAGACCCGCGAGCAAGGCCATGACGCTGAACACCGCGAGTTGTCCGCGCAAGGATAATTCGCGTGCGGTTAGCACGGCCAAGAAACCAAAGATGACGACGCTCATGGCTGCATGGCTGCTGGGAAAGCCGAACGCGATCGTGCCATCGTACAAAGGCAGCGGGCGCGGCAGGCCGAATTCCGCTTTGAGAATCACGGTGAGCACCGCGCCAAAACTCGCTGCGGAAATCCAGTAGGCAGCCGACCGCCAGGCACGTTTCCACACCAGCCATAGCAGCACTGCCGTGATGACTGGAAGCGTCACCGCGGCATCACCCAGTTGGGTGAGCGCAATCATCACGCTGTCGCCAAAGGGCGTGCGTAGTCCCTGCAGCAGGTGATAGACCGTCTTGTCGACAACCACCAGCGGGTCGCCGGTAACCACATCCTCGATAATCCCGAAAAACATCCAGGCGGCGGCGATCAATACCGCCGCGAACACCAGCAAGGCGCGGGATTCCGGGCGCGCCGGATCGAGCAACGATGCGGCCATGCCGCGCAAAGACCCGGCGCTCGCCGGGGGCGCGCGGCCCGCCCAGGACTGAAGCTGCCCCAGGCCTTGTTCGGCGCGCGGTTGCAGCCAGATCACGCTGCGGCTGACAATCCAGATACCCCCCCAAACCAGGATCAATAGCAGCACGAGGATCAAGGCGAGGCGCGTTGCCACCGCCCCCGCCAATCCCAGCGAAGCGCCGAAGACGACGCCGGGCAGGATATAGGTTGGCGCCCAGCCGAGCGCAGACAGGATGTTGGCCGCGTAAAAACGAGTCGGCGGCATGCCGAGCATGCCGGCCACCGCCGGAATCACGGGGCGAATGGGCCCGACGAAGCGCCCCAGGATAATACTCATGCCACCATGCCGATGAAAGAACGCGGTGCCCTTTTCCAGCAGGGTCGGATAGCGCCTGAAAGGCCAGCGATTGTGCAGTTCGGCACGGTAGCGGCGTCCCAGCCAGTAGCTGCCGGCGTCTCCGGCAATCGCGCCTGCGGCCGCCCAGCCCAGCGTTGCCCACAGCTCTAGCGAGCCGACCGCAACGACAGCGCCTGCGCCGAACATCACAAGTGCGCCAGGGATGAACAGCCCCACGACCGCGAGCGATTCGCTGAACGCGGCCAGAAAAACCGTCGCATACGCCCACTCGGGGTGACGGGCAATCCAGGCGATTAACGCATTAAAGTTGGCAATGTCCATTAAGATCGATTATCCAACCTGCACAACGCTTTGCCCATGAAATCGAGCACACCGTCGCCGGATACCAAAAGCGCTGCTATTCCTGCCCGCATACCCCTGGCCATCTGGACGCTCGGCTTTGTCAGCCTGTTGATGGACATCTCGTCCGAGATGATTCACAGCCTGTTACCGGTCTTCCTGGTCACGACCCTGGGCGCGAGCGTGTTCATTGTCGGCCTGATCGAGGGGGTGGCGGAGGCCACCGCACTGATCGTAAAAGTGTTCTCGGGCGCGCTTTCCGACTACTGGGGGAAGCGTAAGCCCCTTGCCGTTCTGGGCTACGGGTTGGGGGCGCTGTCCAAACCCCTGTTCGCGCTGGCGTCAAGTTCCGGTCTCGCCTTCGCCGCGCGCCTGATCGACCGGGTAGGCAAGGGCATCCGGGGCGCGCCGCGGGATGCGCTGGTGGCGGACATCGCGCCACCCGAACTGCGCGGGGCGGCCTTTGGCCTACGCCAATCCCTCGACACCGTGGGGGCCTTCCTCGGCCCGCTGCTTGCCTTGGGCTTAATGATGCTATGGGCGAGCGACTTCCATGCCGTCTTCTGGGTAGCCGTTATCCCCGGCTTTCTCTCTGTCGCCCTGTTGCTGTTTGGCGTTCAGGAGCCCGAGACGAAACGGGACGGCCATCCCGTCAATCCCATTCGCCGGAAAAACCTGCGCCGGCTGTCGCGCGCTTACTGGTGGGTCGTGGTGATCGGCGCCATGTTCACCCTGGCCCGGTTCTCCGAGGCCTTTCTCGTCTTGCGCGCCTGGCAAGGTGGCTTGCCCGTCGCGTCGGCGCCCTTGGTGCTGATCGCCATGAATGTGGTTTACGCGCTTTCAGCTTATCCGTTCGGCAAGCTCTCGGATGGCATGAGCCATACCCGCTTGCTCGTGTGGGGACTGGCGATTTTGATCGGCGCGGATGTCGCGCTGGCTTACAGCAACCACTGGAGTTGGGTGTGGCTGGGCATCACGCTGTGGGGCTTGCACATGGGCATTACGCAAGGCCTGCTGGCGAGGATGGTGGCCGATACCGCGCCGGCAGAATTGCGCGGCACCGCCTACGGCTTCTTTAATCTGGTGAGCGGCATGGCGATGCTCGTGGCCAGCGCACTGGCCGGCCTACTATGGGATCGCTTCGGCGCATCGCAGACGTTCATCGCAGGGGCCGCATTCAGCGGTCTCGCATTGATGGCGATCATGCTGCGCGGCCGCATTCCGGCATTGCGCAGGTGACCCTCCCTGGGGATTCACTGATGCTTTCTTTCCAGCCGGATTTTCACATCCCGCCTCACGTGAATGACTGCTGCTGCACCAGACATACCAAACCTTCGGCTACCGTGCCCCATCTCGACTCTACCAATCGTTCCAGCTCCCTGAGCGAACAGGATATCAACTTACCGCGTGCGGATTCAACCGGTGGATGCAACACACTAGCACTTCAGGGTCGGGAGTGTGAATTCGCCGTTTTGGAAGCGGCCATTCAGCTTGAGTTTCTATTCAACGACTGGTGTGCAGCGCATAGCAGACCTGGTTGCTCAGATCGCCACCGGCGGCTCTTGTTAAGGGTTGTACGATGCCTGCCCTCACGCGCGGGCCTACCGGTACGCGCTAACCCAGCGGGCAGGCGTCGGACAAGCCTCGAGGGAGGAAACCGCGGGATGCACCGATGGCGGCTAGAGAGCCT
>JBAQND010000053.1:0-3310 GCA_049303455.1 Thiobacillus sp. | reverse complement strand
ATGAGGCGTGGTTCGAAAAGCACGAGGCGGCGTACCTCTCGGAGCTGCTTGCCCTGCGTCCGTTCGTGCCGTGGGAAGGCTGGGGAATCGAGATCGGGGTGGGCAGCGGTCGCTTCGCCGCGCCGCTCGGCATCCAGGTCGGGGTGGACCCCTCGCCGGCCATGCTGGTTCATGCCGCTGCGCGCGGCATCGAGGTCGTGGAGGGCACCGCGGAGAATCTGCCTTTCGGTTCAAACTGCTTTGACCACGCGCTGGTGGTGACCACCATCTGCTTCGTCGATTCGGCTTCAGCGATGCTGGCCGAGGCCAAGCGGGTGCTCAAGCCGGGCGGGCGCGTCGTGATTGGCTTCATCGACAGGGAAAGCGCGCTCGGACAGGACTACCTGGCGCATCAGGCCGAGAGCGTGTTCTATCGCGAGGCCACGTTCTATTCGGCCGGCGAAGTCGAGCGGCTTCTGCTCGAGGCGGGCTTTTTCATCGACGCCTGGGGCCAGACGCTGGCGCACCCCCTGCCCGAGACGCGGGAGATCGAATTTTTGCGGCCCGGCCGCGGCCAGTGTGCGTTCGTGGTCGTCGCAGCGCGGAACGGCTTAGAACGGTTTGGCCAGCCCGCACGTGCCCGACCTGCCTGGAAGACCTTTCGCAACCCGACTATGTTGAGAGTCAGTACGCAGTCACGCAACAACAGGAGCCGACCATGCAAAGACCAGGAAGAACACTTCGATTCTTTTCGCCCCGGATGGGGTTGGTGGGGTTCGCCCTGGATGGGCCAGGGGCCGAGCGTGGTAATCCGCCAGCAGGTATCGTCTGTTCGAAACGGGAGGCGTGAACGGTCATGAAGGAATCGGAAAGGTTGCACGAGATGGGTACGGGTGGATTCTGCATCTGCCCGAAATGCGAAACCCGACTGCCTCACCGCGACGGGGTGCCCTGTCAGGATGAGCGCTGCCCGAAATGCGGAGCGAAGATGCTGCGGGAAGGGTCCGAGCACTGGACGCTGTGGCAGCAGAAGCACAAACCCCGTGAAGAATGAGTCGCCGTAATCGGCATGCGCCGCAGCACGCCTGAAAGGAGAATCAGGAATTGGAAAACACCTTCTGGACCGCTCTCGCCACCAGCACGCTGGCAGCCCTGGTCACGTCCCTCGGCATCTACACGATCCGGCACTTTTCCGACTGGGGGCACCGGAATTCCACCTATTTCATGTGCTTTGCCGCGGGGGTGCTAATCTCGGCCTCCTTCCTGCACATCATCCCGAAATCCTTCTCCATGAATTCGCAGGCACCGACCTGGCTGCTGATCGGTTTTTTCGGCATGCACCTGTTCAATCGCTTCCTGACGGCATTCGTCTGCGAGAAGGATCCGGACGGGAAGGAATATGCCATCGGCGTCGTTCCCATGATCGGCATCGGCTTTCATTCCTTCATCGACGGGTTCATCTATTCCATCGCCTTCACCGTCAGCATCCTCACCGGATTTCTCGCGACCATGGGCATGGTCCTGCATGAATTCCCGGAGGGCATCATCACCTACCTCCTGCTGGTCCGCGGCGGATTCAGCGAACGTAAATCAATGTTTCTGGCGTTTCTGGCGGCGGCGGCAACCACGCCGCTGGGCATGCTGGTGTCCTATCCGCTCATCCGCGAAATCGAAAGTGAAACACTGGGCGCGTTGCTTTCATTGTCCGCAGGCGCGCTGGTCTACGTGGGCGCCACGCACCTTCTGCCGCGAGCGGAACAGGAAAAAAAGAAATACAGCCTGGTTGCCCTGGCGGGCGGTGTGCTGGTCGCCGTGGTCATCGTGGCTTCGAAGGCCTGAGGCGAGAACCGACCACGCAATCGATACGCCGATGAACCGGCCCCGTTCGGCGGACGAAAACATGACGTACAACCCGAAAGAAAAGTGAGGCGAACATGACGAAGGCGGAACAACCATCCCGGTCCTGGCTGGATCAGGCCCTGCTTGATCCGGGATCCGTATTTGCCAGTCCCGAAGCGGTCGTCGACCACCCCGAGCTCACCCCCGAGCAGAAGGTCGCGGTATTGCGTTCCTGGGAATACGATGCCGCCGAAATCGCGGTCGCCGAGGAGGAGGGCATGCAGGGGCCGGACAACGACCTGCTGCAGCGCATCATCCTGGCGCTCGCCAGACTGACCGACAGCCGGGATGCCGAATCCGTCGCGCCCACCAAGCAGCATGGCCTGCTTGCATGACCGGCCAGCGGACCCCTTGCGGCCCGAAGCCATGAGCACGACGCACGCAGCCGTCCTCCTGCTGTCCCTGCTGTCGCTGTTCACCACCTGGCTCGGCGTGATGCTGGCGTTCTGGCTGCGCGAGAACGCCCGGGCGATCGCCGCCGGCATCGGATTCTCCACCGGCATCATGCTCCTGATCTCGCTGCTGGAACTCATTCCGGAGTCGATCGGCATCATGGGCGCGCCGCCCACCCTGATGAGCTTCGTCCTCGGCGCTGGCCTGGTCTGGACCACCCACCTCATCGTCCCGCACACCCACTTGGTGGAGGAAAAAGGCGTGGCCGACAGGATGCTCGTCAAGTCCGCCTACCTGGTGGCCTTCGGCCTCATCCTGCACGACGTTCCGGAAGGCTTCGCGATGGCGAACGCCTATATCGCCTCGCCCGAACTCGGCGTGCTGGTCGCCATCGCCATCGCCCTGCACAACGTGCCGGAGGAATTCGCCATGGCGGTGCCAGCCGTGGTGATCCGCAGCCGGCGCTTCCTTTACGGCGCCGCCTTGCTCTCCGCGTTGGCGGAGCCGCTGGGTGCGGTCATCGGGCTGGTGGCGGTCGGCGTCGCGCCTTCGCTCAACGCGCATTTCATGGCCTTCGCCGCCGGGGCGATGTGCTTCGTCTCCCTGCATGAACTGGTTCCCATGGCGAGGCGCTACCGGAAAATGCGGATGTTCGCGGCCGGCATGATTGCGAGCGTGGTGGTGTACGCGCTGCTCGCCAGAGTCACCGAGGCGGGCTGACATGCCCGCCAATCGCGGACTGTCCATTCGTGTCGTGCTATTCGACTTCGGCGGGGTGCTGGCCGAGGAAGGCTTCCGCGCCGGGCTTCACACCATTGCCCGGCTGAACGGGCTCGACCCGGAATTCGTGCACCGTAAGGGGATCGATGCGGTCTATGAGAGCGGCTACGTGACCGGCACGGCGAAGGAAGCCGATTTCTGGAAGCTGATGCGCAGCCGCTTCCATTTCAAGGAGGCGGACGCCGCGCTGACCGACATCATTCTCGACCGCTTCACGCCGCGCCCCGAGATGATCGACCTGGTGCGGGAACTGCGCGGC
>JBAQND010000052.1:0-2470 GCA_049303455.1 Thiobacillus sp. | reverse complement strand
GTCTTCGGGGTCGATGCGCGGGCTGTTGCCCGCGTCCGGGTCGACGTTGGGGTTGCCGTTCTCGCAGTCGAAGAGGTAGAGGAATTCGTAGCGGTTCTGGATGGTGCTCATGCTTGTTCTCCCTGTTGGTCAGTGACGGTGGATTTTTTGCCGGCGCGTAGCTCCGCCAGCTTTTGATAGTAGCCAAGGGCGAAGAGCCCCTGGCCTTCGAGGTCGAGGATGCGCGGCGCGGCATCGCCTAGCTTGACCATGATTTCGGCGATGCGCTCCTCATACCACCAAGCGAGACCCGGTTCGAGTTTTGCGAGGTGGTTGCGGGCATTGGCGGCGAGCCGGCCCAGGACAAGACCGGGCGTCTGGCTGGCGGCGGCGTAGAAGCGTTGCACGACGCTCGCGCCGACATCGCCGAGTGCTGCGCGTTGTAGGTTGGCAAGCACGGCCAGCAGGCCACCGCAGTGGTAGGCAGAGGCCGGGTGGTTGGGGTTGTATGAAATGGTCATGGCTGTGTCACCTCCGGATTTGCGTCGAATGAAATAGGCTTTGATGAGCCCCATGCGGGCGTGGTTGAAAGCAGGTTGATCCTTGTCCATCAGGTCGGTACGGAACCGTGCCAGTGCCTGAGCCATCAGGGGTTGGGGAATGGGCAGGCCCTGGATAGCGACCTTCCACAGGGTGGCGGCAGTTGGAGCGGGTAGATCCTTCAGGTCGCGCACCAGCGCGCCGCAGACCGCCATGAATTTGGGGTCACGGGCACTCCCATTGCCGTCGCGAGCGACGATGGACAGGTCGGCAAACCACGCTTCGACATGGCCGACTAAATCCACGAAACGGCCTTCCATCCAGTCGCGCACCATGACGCGGCCAGCCGCACCGGAAACCGTCAAAGCGTAGTAGCGGTTGTCTCCCAATTCGGCGCGCTGGCCGGTGCGGATGGCGTCGAGGAGGCGGCGGGCGGTGGCACGTGCGGCGGCTTCGGTCTGCTCTTGGGTCTCCATGCCCATCAGGAAAGCCAGCGGATCATCCTCGAGTGGAATCGTGTCCTTGTACCAATGCGCGACCAGCGTGTTGCCGAGTTTGCGCGTGTGGTTACGAATGAGGTCGTTCAAGCCGTCGACATACTTCTGAGCGGCTTCTTCCCCCATCGCCGCATTGGCGGATTGTTCCAGGCCGTAAGAACCGAAAGCGGCCTTGTCGAAACCGACCATGACATCACCCATGGGCAAGCCGCCCACACCAGACAGTCCGGTAATCTTGGGGTGGGTGGCAAGCGGTTTCGCTGGTGCGCCAGTCAGCAAGCAGATCATCGTGCCGTCGTCGGCTGGGGTACCACCAAAATCGAGTTTGGCTGTGGTTGGCGCGCCACCTTGGTCTGCCCGCCGCCACGCGCGCCACCATGCTTGTACTTCGTCATTTTCGCGAGGGTCATAGTCCCCGATCCGCCATACCATCCAATCGCTGGGTTTGGCTCTTTGTCTGTCTAGCGCTGTACGCACCTCGGCCAGACGCACGGCATCTTCGAACAAGTTGGCGAGGGCTTCGAGGCGTGGAATGGTCAGGCTGGCCTCGCGTATCAAGCTGATGAAGAAGCCATGGCGCACCTCGGCAGTGGCTATTTTTTTCGGGTCTTCGTTGGCCTTGAATAACAGCACCGCCGTTTGTGTGGTTTCAACCAGGAAATGCGCTTTCCCGCCTGCGTTCATGCCATGCATGTCCGGGCAGCGGGTTAAGGTTTTGCCGCGCGTGCCATCGCCCAGAGGTACGACATTCAGGAAACGCCCGTCGGCGGCCAGCTCGACGATCCAGCGGACTTCACGGGATTTGAAGCCCGGCTCGGACTCGAAGAGATGGGTTTCGGCGTAAGTAACCAGTTCGTGCAGCATGGTCAGGTTCTCCTCGGTTTCTTCACCGCATCGCTGCCGAAAGGCGGCACGTCCAATACCCCCCCGACGAGTGACGCATTGAACACGGTGATGAACGGCTTGTCGTTGTCTTTCACCGCTTCGCGAGAAAGATCGAACACGTCGTAGAGCATGAAACCCAGATGTTGGTCGAGGGAGGCAGGCGCGGATGGGTTGGTCGTCGGGTCTTCGATGTATTCGAAGAAAGCAGGGAATTCACGACAACCGAAGTAGGGTTGCTGGAAGCACTTCCCCGCCTTAACGCGCCGCTGGAACTGGCTGTTCATCTTGCCCCAGTCGGCAGCGAAGGCTGTCTTGGGGACGATCTTGGCGGTCAGGCGGTAACGGACATTTTTCAGAGCCATGGTCTGGCGCTGGGTGCGCCCCTTTTGGTCAGTGCCGAGTTCTTCCTTGCCGCCATCGGCCCACAGCGGTTCAGGCGTTGCGCGACCGTCCATCCACTTATTAAGGGTGGCCTTGCCTGGTACCCTGTCTTTCACCTCGTTGCGCCGCAAGGCGATGTAACGTGGCATTTCCAGCACTTCGATGCGCGTGATCTGCCAGTGGAAATA
>JBAQND010000051.1:0-3794 GCA_049303455.1 Thiobacillus sp. | reverse complement strand
GCTGCAGGCCGTCATGGTCAGCACAAACGTCTGATCGACTTTCTCTTCCGCACCGGGATGGCGTAGCCCGCACTGGCCGCGATGCCGTCGGCGGTGGTGACCATGGCGTTGGCAATAAGTCCATGGCGGTTGTCGGCAAGGGTGAGACCGGCCCACGCCTGGATGAGCGTTCCGTCCACGCTGAAGTGCTCGCCCGAGAGCAGGCCTTTATCGTCGGCCTGCTCCAGCACCCGATTGACACCCGATTGAAGAGTTCGATAACGGCGTCGTCCATGGCCAGGCCAATGAACCAGCGAAACAGAAGGTTGTACTGGGTCTGCTCCATGAGCTGGCGCTCGGAGCGGATGGAGCGGATGCTGAATCGGTAGCAGTTTAACTTCTGACGGCAGGGGGAGGTGCGCCGCCGGCCGGGGAGTATTTCAGCAGCCTGTTAAGCGGGCGGGGAAATCATCCTGCCCTTCGCCCATGAAAAAACCCCCGCAGGCTTTTACCTACGGGGCTTGATTCACGCTGCCGCCAAACCTGCCGGCGGCGAGCGGGGTGCTCGATTGGAACCGGTCATTCAGTCCCTGTCGTGGCCTTTGTCGTGGCCGTAATGATGACCGTTGTCGCCTTTCGTTTTCTGGCACGGCGTGGTGATCATGATGGTGCGATCGACCTTGCTGGAAGGGTGCTGAACGTTGATGTAGGCGGTGTTCGACTTGAACGGGTCGAAGTACAGGCCACTGCCTTCCGCGCCGACGGTTGTCAGGCTGGCCCACTTGCCAACCGCTTCGGCCACGCCGTCGTTGTTGTCGTCCTTGGCGAACCAGGTGTCCTGCTTGCCGCCCGGCTGGTCTTCGATGATGTAGATGTTGCCGTCGGCGTCGATCGCCAGGTTGTCGGGGCTGGTGAATGCAGCGCCGACGGGCGCGCCGGTAGCCATATCCTTCGTGTCGCGGCTCGCGAACAGCTTGACCGTGTTGTTGGTCAGGTCGATCGAGAACACCTTGTGGTTGGTGGTGGTCGCCACGTACAGCTGCTGCTTGCCGTTCTTCAGCGTCTTGATTTCCAGATCCTCGGGACGGTCGAAGTTGGTGCCCAGGAACTCGGGCAGGTTCGGGGTGGCACGACCGTCGATCGCGGTCAGGCCATTGGGGTCGGTGACGATGACGGCGCCGGGCAGGGCGATGCCGTTCATGTCGGTCAGCGGAATCCAGGTGGCGGCGCCGGTGGCTTCTTCAACCGTGCCATCGCCCACGCGCAGGACAAAGGTCTGGCCGGCAGCGAAGAAGTCGTCGCCGTTGTCGGCCTTCGGGTTGGCCGAGGTGAACTTGAAGATGTGGCTGTCGTTGCGCTCGTCGATGAAGTACAGGTTGTTCTTTTTGTCGAACGCCAGGCCTTCGTGCGAGACGCGCGGCAGGATATCGCGGTGCTTGATCACGATGTCGGCGGGCGCGGCCAGCGGATTGGTCACTTCGAACAGACGGCCATAAATGCTGGGCGTGGCGGGCGAATCGCTCCAGGATTCCTCTGCGGTCAGGAACGTGCCCCACGGGGTCCAGCGGGAGGCATCGAAGGACACGTGGCTGTCCAGTGCGGGGGCTGCCGCCGGGCTGTGCCAGATGGTTTCGGTCTGCATGGTGCGCAGATCGGTGCGCTGGATGCCGGCCTGGCCGGTTTCGAACACGGTGAACAGGAAGCGGCCGGCTTCGGGGCCATTTTCGTTCACGGTATGCATGTCGTAGTTGCCGCTGTCGAAACGGGTGGCCTGGGCTGGGTCGCGGGCCACGATGGTCATCTGGCTGAAATGCGGCGAGGACAGCACGAAGGGGGCGGACTCGGGCAGCGAGCCGGCAACCGTATCGCCGGCCAGCGGGGTGAAGTCTTCGAAAGACGTGCTGGCAGCGAAAGCCGATGAACCAGCCAATACCAGGCCGATTGCAAGCGAGAGTTTCTTGAGCATCATTGAGCGGTTCCTTTCTGGATATACGATAAGTGAGTTGAAGTGAGTTTTCAAACCATCAAGACCATTCGCAAGGTCTGGAAACTGCGGTTGGGCTACGAGGCGGAGTTGGCGATGGGACAGGAGCTCGATCAGCTCATGCGCCAAGGTGCAGTGGTGTTTCACGACGTGCCCGCAGCGGGGTTCAACATCGATCATGTGCTCGTCGCACCCAACGGGGTGTTTGCGATCGAGACAAAAGGGCGCTCTTAGCCGAACCGGAATCGCGGAACTGTAGACGCAAAAGTTGTTTATGACGGAAGCTGTTTGAATTTCCCCGGCTGGATTGAAACCAAGCCGCTGGAACAAGCGCGTAGGCAGGCAGTTTGGTTGAGCAAGTGGTTGACGAGTGCAGTGGGCGAAGCGGTAACGGTCCGGCCCGTGTTGGCTTTACCTGGTTGGTTTGTGGAGCGTAAGAGCCGCAGCGACGTTTTACTGATCAGCGGGCGGGAGGCCCCGTCGATCTTGAAGGCAAAACAAGAAGCGCTTTCCGAGAGCATGATTAAGCGTATTGAGCATCAACTTGAGCAACGCTGCCTGACGTTGAGCCATCAATGTATAGGAAGCGTGAGCAGATTGCTTCTTAGGACAGCGACCCTTAAGAAAGCATAGAGCAACTGTATGCAATATATATTTGTCGGGTTTTTGGAGGCCGTTTTGTTGTATGCTATATGCATACCGCATACCGCATACCGCATACCGCATACCGCATACCGCATACCGCATACCGCATACCGCATACCGCATACCGCATACCGCATACCGCATACCGCATACGAGACGAGACGAGACGAGCCATGTCATCCAAACAATCCGTCGCCATGAAGCGGGCTAGCAGCCGCCAGTGGGTACTTAAACCGCAGGACTTGGCGATCGCCTTGAAGCTGGTCGCCTTGAAGGGCCGGTGGCTGCCCTATGCCGCCCTGGCCGAGGCCATGCGTCTGTCCCGTTTCGAAGCCCATGCCGCTGTCCAGCGCTTGACGGCGGCGCGGCTGGTGGCGGTGGTCGATGGCCAGCCCGGGCCGGTGCTGGCGGCACTGCGCGGATTCGTGATGTACGGGGCGCCGTATGCCTACCCGGCCGTGCGGGGTGAAATGACCATCGGGTTCCCAACGGCCTACGGTGTTTCTCCGCTCAAGGAAATGATGGCGGCCTCGAATGAGCCGCCGCCGGTGTGGCCGCACCCCGAGGGCATCGCGAGGGGGCCGGGCTTGCTGCCTTTGTACGAAAACCTGCCGCTGGCGGCGCGGGAAGACCCTGTGCTCTACGAGTTGCTGGCCTTGTTCGACGCGTTGCGCGCCGGGCAAGCACGGGAGCGCGAACTGGCCCGTCAATACCTCGAGGAACGTTTGCAGTGAGCGAAAACGTGTTCCGAAGGGATGATCCGAACCTGCCGATTTTGATGCTGATCGCGAAATCGCTGGGGGACTTATGCGATTCGCTGGTTTTCGTCGGGGGGTGTGCGACGGGCTTGCTCCTGACCACGCCGCGCGCTCAGGCGATCCGGGCTACGCAGGATGTGGACGTGGTGGTGCATGCGCTTTCCACCGCCGATTATCACGCGATCGAAAAGGCGGTCGAAGCGCGTGGTTTCAAGCACGATCTATCGCCCGAGGCACCGATCTGCCGCTGGGTGTTGCAGGGTGTGGCGCTCGACCTGATGCCGAGCCAGCCCGGCATACTGCCTTGCTCGAAGATCGCAATTTTTTGATGGCACTGGCCGGACATCTTCCCGGCGATGCTGCCAGCCAGGCGCGCCTGCCTGAACTGATCCGCCGCATGCGTGCAATCGGCAATATCGATAAATAAG
>JBAQND010000050.1:0-29842 GCA_049303455.1 Thiobacillus sp. | reverse complement strand
AAGCTGACGTCAGCCATGTCCGATTTTTTCGATATGTTGAGCACGATCGCCCGCCGCAGAAAAGCCGGAGGGGGGTCGCCGTTCGCTACGGTGAAGGCCACCGAGAAATGGCTGAAAACCTTGCCTGCGGATTCGGATTACGACGCGCATCATGCGCTGGTCGAAGGGCTGGAACGCTTTAATGCGGAAAATGAAGCGGTCACGCTCGGCCGCATGAAGTCATTGATGAAACTTGAGGAGGCGGGCCTGCCCCTGCAGCTGCGCATCGTCGAACAGTATGTGCGCAACCAGGCTTCGTTCCGCCTGGCGCGCCAGGCCTTGTGGCGCGAATCGTGGGTATTCTGGTCGCTGCTGGCGGAGGCCTGGCTTGGCATGCTGAAGCAGGCCTACCGCGGTCCGGCCAGCGCGGAACTCAAGCCCTTTGCCGCCGAAATGGCCACGCGCGCGCTGCGCTACGCCGGCTTGGTCATGCGCTGGGACTATCACCAGGCGCGCGTTCCGGTCGGGTCGGCCTGGCGCCGCGTGCACAAGGTCTATCGGCTGGCCGAGCGCGACGGGTTTGCCACGCAGACGGTGCAGATCAATGCGCGCCCCACCCACTGCGCACGCGAATACACGCTGGTGGTGCTGATGAGGCTGGCGCATCCGCTGGGCTACCGCACCCAGGAAATCGAAACCATCGCGCAGATTTTCGAAGGCTACGAGCCCTTGTCCCTGCCTGCAGCGGTGCCGCAGCGCGAGGCGCACACGCACGTGCTGGACCTGTCGCTGAGCGAAGGGGCCTGCTTGCTGGACGATGACTGGGTACAGGGGCGTCGTCTGCGCTACCTGGCCTTGCGCCCGCTGATCGATTACCTGAAAACGCTCGGTCGATCCTCGGCCGTGGAGGCGGAAAACGGACTCACCCAGCAGGTGGCGAGCCTGATCGAGCGCGGCGGCATCCGCCGCAAGCGGCAACGCACCAACCGATTCGACCGGGTGTGGGTGGCGGTGGGGATGGACAATATCCTGGCGGCCCTGGCCCAACCCGACGCGGGCAGGACACATCCTGCCATGGAGCCGTGGATGCTGCGCGACGAGAGCGCGGAGGGCATGGGTTTTGCGCTGCCCGAGGTGCCGACGCTGCCGCATGGCCGTCTGGTGGCCGTGACTTGGGACACGTCGGAGCATATCTGGCAGTTGCTGGCCATCCGCTGGAACCGCGAGGAAGACGGCCAGCACCTGGTCGGCACGCAGCGCCTGTCACACCACCCCAAGCGGGTGGAAATCCATTTCGAGGCGGATGGGCAGGGGCCGCAGGAAAAGACCTGGGCCGTGTTCATGCCGATGACGCATCTCGATCATGGGGTCAGCAACCTGCTGATCCCCAGGACGCATTACCGCCTGGGCGCGCCGCTGATGCTGCGCGATGGCGACATGCGCTATCGCCTGCGGCTGGGTGAGGTGCAGGAAAGTCATGAAGGCTGGTTGCGCGTGGGGATGGATGTGATCGGGCGGGAGCAGTTCGCCGTCGCCGCCTGATCCCACTGGATGGAAACAGTCAACGCGTGCGGATGTCACCGAAATGAAAGTCGAACGCGCCGGCGCGGCGGTCGCTGAAATACTGCTCCAGTGTGGCGTGCACGGTGCGGAAGGCGATTTCGTCCCAGGGAATGTCGGCTTCGGTGAACAGCCGGGTTTCCAGTGATTCGATGCCGGGCTGAAAATCAAGATCGAGGAGCCGGGCGCGGAACATCAAGTACACCTGATTGATGTGCGGCAGGTTGTAGAGGGTATAGAGCCCGCCGATTTCGATGCGTGCCCCGGCTTCTTCCCAGGTTTCGCGGGCGGCGCCCTCGAGCGTGGTTTCGCCGTTTTCCATGAAGCCGGCAGGCAGCGTCCACAGCCCGTATTTGGGTTCGATGGCGCGGCGGCACAGCAGCACCTTGTCTTCCCATTCCGGGATGCAGCCGACCACCATTTGGGGGTTCTGATAATGGATGGTGCCGCAGCCGGGGCACACATGGCGCGGCAGATGGTCGCCTTCGGGCACGCGCAGCGTCACGGCGCTGCCACATTCACTGCAAAAATTCATGTTGCTTCCAATCTGCCAGGTTGCGCGCCACGGTAGCAAAATCTCCACACCTCGAGCAAGGGTGAGACTGGTGCGTGGTTGTTGACACTTTAGTGGCTTTAGAGCGCGGCTGTTGCCGACTTGTCGGCCTTACAACCGCGGCCTCCCCCTTGCGGGGACAACCACGGCCTACCCTTTACGGGTGGTGCGTGGTTGTTGCCGCTTTAGTGGCTTTACAACCACGGCCTACCCTTTACGGGTGGAACCGAGTGCCGCGAGCGATTATCATCTAAGGCCATTGTCCGTTGTGCTGATTGTCCATGCGTCCCTCCCACATTGAAACCATCCTCGACCGCGAATTTGAAAGCGCCACCGACGGCTACCACACGCCGGTGATGCTGTGGGGCCCGCCGGGCGTCGGCAAGTCGCAGATCGTCGCCAAGATTGCCCAGCGCCACGCCGTGCCGCTGATCGACATCCGATTGAGCCAGATGGAGCCGACCGACCTGCGCGGCATTCCCTTCCGCAACGGCCAACTGGTCGAGTGGTCGATTCCCGCGGCGCTGCCCGACGCCGAGCGTCATGGCCCGGCGGGCATCTTGTTCCTCGATGAAATCACCTCGGCGCCGCCCTCGGTGTCGGCCGCAGCCTACCAGTTGATTCTCGATCGCCGCCTCGGCGAATACACGGTGCCCGACGGCTGGGTGATCTTCGCCGCCGGCAACCGCCAGGGCGACCGTGGCGTGACCTACGCCATGCCGGCGCCGCTGGCCAACCGCTTCACCCATTACGAAGTCGAGGTGAATCTGGACGACTGGGTGGACTGGGCGCACAGCGAGGACATCGACCCACGCGTGATCGCCTTTCTGCGCTTCCGCCCCGATCTCTTGTTCAGCTTCGACCCGGCGCACACGCCGATCGCCTTCCCCAGCCCGCGTTCATGGGAGTTTTCCCACCGCGCGCTGCAGAAATTCGACCGCACCGACTTGCTGGCCGACGCGCTGATGGCCTGCGTCGGCCAGTCGGCCGGGCTGGAGCTGAAAACCTTTGTCGACAACATGGCGCAGATGCCGGACATCGACGCCATCATCGCCGGCGAGGCCGCCGAGGTGCCCCATGGCATCGACCTGCAGTACGGCGTCGCCGCCGCGCTGGTTCGGCGCGCCCTGCAGGCCGCCGACAGCGGCAACGCCGCCGCGGTGTACGGCAACATCCTCAAATACGCGCAGCGCTTTCCGCAGCGCGAAATGGGCGTGATGCTGGTATCCGACCTCCACCGCGCCGTTGGGCGGCCGCTGTTTGCCGTGCCGGCGTTCGCCGAGTGGGCCAACAGCATCACCGACCTCGTTCTGTACGAGCACTGACCATGGCTGAGCAGCCCGACGCCCTGCAGCCGATCCTCACCAAGCTTTCGGCTGCGCGCACCCGCCTCATCATGGAGCGCCCGTTTCTCGGCGCGCTGGTGATGCACTTGCCGCTGAAGGTCGGCGGCGAAGGCTGCACCACCACCGGCACCGACGCGCAGGCGTTCTATTTCAATCCCGGGTTCATCGAGAACCTGTCGCTGGCGCAGACGCAGTTCGTGCTGGCGCACGAGGCGATGCACTGCGCGATGGGCCACCCCCACCGCCGCAACCACCGGGTGAAGCGGCGCTGGGATGTGGCGTGCGACCATGCGGTGAACCTCATCCTGATCGAGGAAGGCCTGAAGCCGCCGCTGCACGGCATCCTCGCCGACCAGAACTTCATGACGCTGTCGGCGGAGGAAATCTACCCGCTGATTCCCGAGGACACGCCGGAAGAGTCCTTCGACCAGCACTTGTTCGATAGCGACAACGAGTCGGGCGCGAGCCCCGACGAGAACGAGCGCCAGGACGATCCCGACGCCGGCGAAGCGGGCGGGCAGGGCAAGGAAGGCCAGAGCGAGGCCGAGGAAAAGCAGGGCAGCGGCAGCCAGGCCTCGCAGAAGCCGAACGAGCTGTCGCCGGCCGAGCGCGAGGAACTCGCCGAGCAGTGGAAGAACCGGCTCGCCGCCGCCGCCCAGGCCGCGCGCCAGGCCGGGAAATTGTCGCAGTCGATGATGCGCTGGGTCGACGGCCTCTTGGCGCCGAGCCTGCCGTGGCGCGCGCTCCTGGCACGCTTCTTCGCGGTCAACCAGCGCGACGACTATTCGTGGCGGCGCCCGTCGCGGCGCGAGGGCGACGCGCTGCTGCCGCGCCTGTCGAGCGAGGGCATCGAGGTGGTGGCGGCGATCGACACCAGCGGTTCGATCAGCGACGACGAGCTGCGCCAGTTTGTCACTGAGCTCGACGCCCTGAAGGGCCAGGTGCGCGCGCGCGTGACCCTGCTGGCGTGCGACAACCAGGTGGCCGACGCGGCGCCGTGGGAATTCGAGCCGTGGGACACCATGCAGTTGCCGAGCGAACTCTCGGGCGGCGGCGGCACCGATTTCCGCCCGGTGTTCGACTGGGTCGAGCACGAGAACCGAAGCCCCAACATGCTGGTGTATTTCACCGACGCCGAAGGCGACTTTCCCAAGCTGCCGCCGAATTACCCGGTGATCTGGCTGGTCAAGGGCAAGGGCGCGGTGCCCTGGGGCGAACGGGTGCAGCTCAATTGAACCCGGTGGATCAATTGAACCCCGTCGACGCCCCGCCCAACCGCGTGCGCAGTTTCCTGTTCGAGCAGCTCGATATCCGCGGCGCCTGGGTGCAACTGGGCCCCGCCTGGCGCGAGATGATCGCGGGACGCGATTACCCCGAACCGGTCGTCGAACTCCTGGGCCAGCTGGCGGGAGTGGCCACGCTGATCTCCGCCAACCTCAAGCAGGCGGGACGGCTGACCTTTCAGCTGCGTGGCGAAGGCGCGGTGTCGCTGCTGGTGATGGACTGTGACGAGCAGCTGCGCCTGCGTGGCATGGCGCGCAGCACCCCGGAACTCTCCGCGGGCAGCCTGCCGGCCCTGCTGGGCGATGGCGCGCTGACCCTCACCCTGGACACTGCCGGTATGCGCCAGCCCTACCAGAGCCATGTGCCGCTGCAGGGCGACAGCGTGGCGGCGGTGTTCGAGCATTACCTGACTCAATCCGAGCAGACGCCCACCCGCCTGTGGCTGGCAGCCAACCACGAAACCGCGGCGGGCCTGTTCCTGCAGGCGCTGCCGGGCGCTGACGAGCGCGATGCCGATGGCTGGAACCGGGTGCAGATCCTGGCCAGCACCGTGCGGGCAGAGGAGCTGCTCGGCCTCGGCTCGATCAAGCTGATCGAGCGGCTGTTCCCGGAAGAGGACGTGCGCGTGTACGACCCGCGCCCGGTCAGCTACTACTGCCCCTATGATCCGGCCAAGATCTATTCCATGCTGCGCAGCGTGGGGCAGACCGCATGCGAATCCATCCTCGCGGAGCACGGTGAAATCCGGGTGCACGACGATGTCTGCAACCACGAATATGTGCTGGACGCGGCCGCGGTGGCCGCGCTTTTCAAATGATGTGATCGCGGGTGTCTATTGGTAATGTCCGTTCAGGAATCCTGGCGCGGTTGTTCAATGGAGAACCCGGATGATAGGATGCATGATGCGGTGAGGATGGATGCTGCTGGGACTGTTGGCCTTGTCGGACGCTGCGCTGGCCGATGAGGGACGTGCCGGAGAGGGACGTTACGAGGCCTTGCCGCTGGACGGTACAGACGGGGGCAAGGGGGGCGGACGGGCGCTCATCCTCGATACGCGCGACGGCCATGTCTGGATCTGGAGCGAAAATGAACTCATTAGCGCGCCGGATGGCCGCCGCCGCTATGGTGCCGGTTTTATCTACCAGGGCAAGCTGCGCCCCGGCAGCCAGCCTGGCGAAATGATCGAACAGCAGGGCCGATGAACTGATCCCCCGCGACACTTCGCCAGGGGTGCACGCATGGCGGATTAGCCTTGCTGTCACAGACGCAGCGCCACGAAGAGGCGAGCCGGGCTTATCAGCGTGCGCTGGCTGCTCGGCCTGGGGGCTGGCGCTGGAAGCGCAGCGGCGGGCCGAAGAAGCACGGATGGCGTATCGTGGCGCGCTCGAACGAGGGCAGTTCCAGCCCGAAGTCACCCTGCTCGTTCTTACGCGAGCACAGTGGCTTGTCCGCGCCGTGAGTCCCCCCGCATGTCCAGGCTTTCCGCCGGGCCTGTTGTTATCCAACAACATTATTGTTCCGTAACAGAAGAAATTTACCAGATAGTGGTTTTCTTTTGCCGATTTGCTAGAATCCGCGCGTCGGCTGGATCACAAGTCCCGGACCGATCTGGTGTGGGTTTTTATATTCGTACGTAAAGGGAAATCAAATGAAATATTCCGTCCTCCTGGCTGCACTGCTGGCTGCTTCCATGACCGTCGCTTGCGGCAAAAAAGAAGAAGCTGCTGCTCCCGCTGCTGAAGTTGCTGGCGAAGCTGCAACCGCTGCTGGCGAAGCTGCAATCGATGCTGGCAAAGCTGCTGAAGAAGCTGCTGCTCCCGCTGCTGACGCTGACGCTGCTGCTGCTGACGCTGCTGCTGCTGCTGGCGAAGCTGCAACCGCTGCTGGCGAAGCTGCTGACGCTGCTGCTGCTCCCGCTGCTCCCGCACCCGCTCCTGCCCAGTAATTCCGGGTCAAGGAACGAAAAACCGGCCATCTGGCCGGTTTTTTTTCGTCCGCAATTTGCTGCGATGGCACGCGCATTATCCATCTAGAAATCTGTCCAGCCGGGCAATTGCCTCTGCCAGGCGCGGAAGGGGCCGCGTGTAGGCGATGCGCAGATAGTGTTGCGGCTGGTTCTGGCCAAAATCGAGGCCCGGGGTTACCGCCACGCCAGCCTGCTCCAGCAGGGCCTGCGCAAAGTGGAAGCTGTCGCCGGTATGTGTGCGGCAATCGGCGTATAGATAAAACGCCCCCTGCGGCTGCGTGGGAATGACGAAGCCGCGTTTGCGTAGCGCGGGCAGCAGAAAGTCACGACGGTCGCGCAGTTCGGCCTTGCGGGCTTCGAGTTCATTGAGCGTGGCGGGCGAGAACGCCGCCAGTGCCGCGTGCTGTGCCGGGGTGGAGGCCGCCAGAAACAGGTTCTGCGCCAGCCGTTCCAGCGCCGGCATGGCCCAGGCGGGGGCAGCCAGCCAGCCAAGCCGCCAGCCGGTCATCTGGAAATATTTTGAGAAGCTATTGACGACGAAGACGTCGTCCCAGCGCGCGGCGCTGTGCTCGCTGCCGTCGTAGGTGAGCGCCAGATAGATCTCATCGACGATCAGGGCAATGCTCTTTGCAGCACACCAGTCATGGATGCGCGCGAGTTCGACGGGCGAAATGGCCGTCCCGGTGGGGTTGGAGGGGCTGGCGATCAACACGGCGCGGGTGGCCGGGGTGGCGTGGCATTCGATCAAGTCGAGCGTGAGTTGAAAGCCGCTGCCGGCGTCGACCGGGACGCTGACTGCGCGCGCATCGCAGAAGCGGACGAAATGACGGTTGCAGGGATAGCCGGGGTCGGCCATCAGCACCTCGTCGCCGGGCCCGGCCAGCAGGCCCAGCGCCAGCAGCAGGGCACTGGATGCGCCGGGGGTGACGATGACGCGCGCGGGGTCGACCGCGGCCTGCCAGCGGCTTGCATAAAATCCTGCGATGGCTTCGCGCAGGGCGGGCAGGCCGAGGGCGCCGGTGTAGTGCGTGTGGCCGGCGCGCAGCGCGGCGACGCCGGCTTCGACGATGGGCTCCGGGGTGGCGAAGTCGGGCTCGCCGATTTCGAGATGGATGATGTCGTGCCCGGCGGCTTCCAGTGCCTGCGCCCGCGCCAGGATGTCCATGACGTGGAAGGGCGCGATGACGGCCATGCGGGCGGCGGTGTGGGGTTCAGCCATGGGCCTCCAGGCGGGCCAGCGGATGCTGGCGGTAGAACTGCCGCAACTGCCGGTAAATCGCCGGGTACTCGGCGTCGAGCAGGCGCGGCGTCTCGAAGAACACCTCGGTCAGGACGGCAAAGAACTCGGCGGAGTTGGCGGTGGCGTAGGGGTCGATCGCCGTGTCCTCGCCCGCATCGACACGGGCGCACAAATCCTCATAGGCCGCGCTGAAGTCGCGCGCCCAGGCGGCCGCATCCATGCCGCGATGCAGCGGCGGAAAGCCGTTGGCGTCGCCGTTCAGCATGTCCAGCTTGTGCGCAAACTCATGCAGCACCACGTTGACGCCATCGGCCTGGCCGCTGGTTGCCACATCGGCCAGAGACAGCACCAGCGGCCCGCCGTGCCAGGACTCGCCCGCCAGAATGTCGCGCGAGGAATGCACCACCCCGGCCTCGTCAATTTCCTCGAGATCGCGCAGGAATTCGTCGGGGTAGAGAATGATCTCGCTCCAGCCGCGGTAGCTGTCCTCGCCGAGATTGAGCGTCAACAGGCAGGCCTGCAGGGCGATGACGCGCTGGGTGGCGTCGTCGACCTCTGCGCCACCCGCAGCGGAAAACACCTTGCCGTGGATGAACAGGCTGGCGGCTTCGCGCAGGCGCGTGTGCTCCGCCACGTCGAGTCCGCGCAGGATCGGCAAGGCGGCGACCGTCGCGTCGAAGGCAGCGGGGGGGATGGCATGCCGCTCGAGAATGCGGGCGCGCCGCCAGCGGCCGAACCAGCTCATAGGCATAGGCTCACTCGTCGGCGTCGAGCAGGCGCGCGGCAGTCGCGTCCGGGTGGTCGAGTTCGACCCGCTCGATCTGCTGGAAGCGGCGGCTGATCTTGTCGCTGGAAATGCGCACCTCGCTGACATCCTTGTTGGCCTGCTCGATGTGGGAGGCGAGCTTTTTCATGCGCTCGTCGAAGCGCGCGAAGTCCTTGGCCAGCTTGGACAGCTCGTCCTTGATCACGTGCGCCATGCGCCGCGTCTCGGAATCGCGGATCACCGCCCGCGCGGTGTTCAGCACTGCCATCAGCGTGGTCGGCGAGGTCAGCCACACGCGTTTTTTCTGCGCGTGCTCGACCAGATCCGGATGGTAGGCGTGGATTTCGGCGAACACCGCTTCGGCCGGCAGGAACATCACCGCGCCGTCGGAGGTTTCGCCGGCGACGATATATTTGGCGGCGATGTCGTCGACGTGCTTCTTGACGTCGGTCTTGAACTGCCGCTTGGCCGCGTCGCGCTCGGCTGGCGGCAGGCTGTCGTCGAACATGCGGCTGTAGTTTTCCAGCGGAAACTTGGAGTCGACGCAGACGGTGCCGGTCGGCTCGGGCAGGATCAGCACGCAGTCGGCACGCGCGCCGCTTTTCAGGGTGTGCTGGAAGGAATAGGCGTCGGGCGGCAGGCTGTTCCTCACCAGCGCTTCCAGCTGGACCTCGCCGAAGGCGCCGCGCGAGCGCTTGTCGCCCAATATCTCCTGCAAGCTGACGACATTGGACGCCAGATCCTCGATCTTTTTCTGCGCCTCGTCGATCACCGCCAGGCGCGACATCACCGAGGTGAAGGTCTCGTTGGTTTTCTTGAAGCCCTCGTCGAGCCGCTCGGCCACCTTGCCGGAGATTTCGTTGAGCCGCCCGTCGACCGTCTGCGACAGCTGCTGCACGCGCTCGCTGAACTGCGCGGTCATGCCTTTCAGCGTGTCCTGCAGCATGCTCTGCTCGGCGCGTCCCTGCTCGATCAGCTTTTCCAGCATGGCGCTCTGGAACTGGCCGAGCTGGCCGGTGACGGTGGCGCGTGTTTCCGCCAGCCGCTCGGTTTGTGCGATCTGCAGGGCCGCCAGTTGGCCCTGCATGCGGTCGGACTGCTGTGCCAGGCCCGTGTGCAGGTCGGTCAGCACCGCGCGATGGCGGCCTTCCATGTCCTGGATCAGCAACGCGGGCAAGCCGGTTTGTTCGCGCCGCAGCGCATGGATGCGCAGCAGCAGCAAGACGGCCAGCAGGATGAGGACGGCAAGGCCGATGAAAAGGGCGATTTCGACAGGACGCATGGCGCCGATTTTACCCGTGACCCATGTAAAAAAGCCCGGCGCGAAGCCGGGCTTTTTTTTCAACGCGGCCTCGGCGCAAGGCCGGGTTGGCTTTACGCCGCTGCGCGCGATGCTTTCTTGCGCTCGTGTTCCTGCAGATGGCGCTTGCGGATGCGGATCGACTTCGGGGTGATCTCCACCAGTTCGTCGTCGTCGATGAATTCCACCGCGGACTCCAGCGTCAGCTTGATCGGCGTGGTCAGGCGCACCGCTTCGTCGGTGCCCGACGAACGCACGTTGGTCAGCTGCTTGCCCTTGATCGGGTTGACCACCAGGTCGTTGTCGCGGCTGTGGATGCCGATGATCATGCCTTCGTACAGCTTGTCGCCGGGCGAGACGAACATGCGGCCGCGGTCTTCCAGTTTCCACAGCGCGTAGGCCACGGCCTCGCCGTTGTCCTGGCTGACCAGCACGCCGTTGTGGCGGCCGGGCAGGTCGGCTTTGACCGGGCCGTAGTCGTCGAACACGTGGCTCATCAGGCCGGTGCCGCGCGTCATCGTCATGAAGTCGGACTGGAAGCCGATCAGGCCGCGCGCGGGAATGTGGTACTCCAGCCGGGTGCGGCCCTTGCCGTCGGATTCCATGTTGGTCAGCTCGCCGCGGCGGCGGCCGATTTCTTCCATCACGCCGCCCTGGTGGGCGTCTTCCAGGTCGATGGTGAGGTTTTCATACGGCTCGCATTTCTCGCCGTTGATTTCCTTGTACACCACGCGCGGCTTGCCGACGGCCAGCTCGAAGCCTTCGCGGCGCATGTTTTCCAGCAGGATGGTGAGATGCAGTTCACCACGGCCGGAGACGCGGAACACGTCGGCGTCGCCGGTTTCATCGACGCGCAGGGCGACGTTGACCAGCAGTTCCTTGGCCAGGCGGTCGCGGATCTGGCGGCTGGTGACGAACTTGCCTTCGGTGCCAGCCAGCGGCGAGGCGTTGACCATGAAGTCCATGTTCAACGTGGGCTCGTCCACCGGCAGCACCGGCAGGCCGACCGGATTTTCCTTGTCGCAGATGGTGACGCCGATGCCGATGTCGTCCAGCCCGGAAATGATGATGATGTCGCCGGCTTCGGCTTCCTCCACCGGCACGCGGTCCAGACCCTTGAAGCCGAGCACCTGGTTGATGCGGCCGGTTGCGACCTTGTCTTCGTGGTTCATCACCACCACCGACATGCCGGGCTTGATGCGGCCATTGAGCACGCGGCCCACGCCGAGGCGGCCGGTGTAGGTCGAATAGTCGAGCGCGGCGATCTGCAATTGCAGCGGCGCGTCGGGCGAGCCGGGCGGGGTGGGAACGTGGGTCAGCACAGTGTCGAACAGCGGCACCATGTCGGCCGCGGTACCGCCGTGCGACGGCGCGTCCTTCAGGTCCATGCAGGCCCAGCCGTTCAGGCCTGACGCATAGATGATGGGGAAGTCGAGCTGCTCGTCGGTCGCGCCGAGCTTGTCGAACAGGTCGAAGGTCTGGTCGACGACCCAATCCGGACGCGAGCCGGGGCGGTCGACCTTGTTGATCACGACGATGGGCTTGAGGCCCAGCGCCAGTGCCTTCTTGGTGACGAAGCGCGTCTGCGGCATCGGGCCTTCGACCGCGTCGACCAGCAGCACCACGCCGTTGACCATGCCAAGCACGCGCTCGACTTCGCCGCCGAAGTCGGCGTGGCCCGGGGTGTCGACGATGTTGATATGGGTGTCGCCGTACATGATGGCGGTGTTCTTCGCCAGAATGGTGATCCCGCGCTCTCTCTCCAGGTCGTTGGAATCCATCACCCGCTCGTCAACCGCCTGGTTGTCGCGGAAGGTGCCGGACTGCTTGAGGAGCTGGTCGACCAGCGTGGTTTTGCCATGGTCGACGTGCGCGATGATGGCGATGTTGCGGAGCTTGCGGGACATGATGTAGGGCCGTGATGCGGGGAACCCAGCATTATAACAGGGTTTTTTGACTATTTTTACAGCGCGAGGGGATGTTCGGCCAACCGGGCGTCGATGCGTTCGATGAGCTTCTGGTAACGGGGGCTGCCGATCGGCCCGAAGCGACGGTCGAATTCGGCCTGCGGCATGAATTCCGGCAGATCGTGAAAGTCCGGCACCAGGTCCGCATCGCTGCGGGCATTGGCCAACCGCTGCCGCATGCGCGCGGCGGCTTCGCCGGTGGCATTTTCGCCGAGCATGACCCCGGCGCGGTTGGCGGCGAGATCGGTGAAGCTGAAGCCCGACCCCTTGCTTGCATCTTCTTCTTCCTTGATCAGGCCGATGGCGTTGGCCAGCCGGCTGCCGCCGTTGACCGTGATTGCAGCTGAAATCACGAAGTGTTCGGCAAAGTCGCGCCGCCCGTGCAGCGACAGCAGCACACGCGGCGCACGGCGAATCGACGCGCTGTCGCCTTCCAGCAGCTTGGGCAGGCTGATGCCGGAGAGATAGGCCGCCAGCACGGTGAGCGCGGCGCGGTTTTCCTCGGCCTCGTCGCCATCGATCGTCCGGGCGAAGCCAAACAGGGGCGCGGCGATCTCAAAAAGGGGAATGGTGCGGCCGTGCGGGTAGCGTTTCAGGAGGGTATCCAACTGCTCGGCATAGGCCAGTATGCGCGCCTGATCTTCCGGCGCGATCAGCAGTTCCGCGCTTTTGCGCTCTATCTGCGTCAGCAGGAAGGGACGCCAGCGGTAGTCCAGGGTGGCCTGGTTCTCGTCGAAATTCACCTGCGAAAACGCATCGGCCAGCGAAGCGTAGGTTTCGTCGCGGCGCAGCCAGCGGTGCGCCAGGCGCGCGACTCCGTCGGCCAGTACGCCCGGCAGCGGCAGGCTGCCCAGCCGCAGGCTCTGGATACGGACGCCGCCGGGCACATCCGCTACCTCGCCGGTGAGGTTGAGGTAGCGGCCAAACGGATTGGGCGGCACGGCCAGGGTGGCGGTGAGGGTGGCCAGGCCCGGGGTGAGCTCGGCTGCGATGCCATTGACTCGGCGCAATTCGACCGCGTAATTGAGCAGGCGGTTGAGATCTTCCTCGCCAAGCCGGATGCTTTGGATCACATCGGGCGTCTGGCGGCGCGGGTCGTGTTTCTGGAACAGCGATTTGACCCAGGCCAGGTCGGTGCGGCGAAATTCGGCCGGTGGCTCGATCGCCGGCGCGTCCTCCAGCGCCAGCCAGGGCAGCACGATGAGCCCGGCCAGCATGAAAAAAAGCAAACTCCAGCCAATGAAACGTTTCATCTTATTCAGGCTGGTTGCGCATGAAATCAGCAGCCCTGAAGACTGCCGCAGTCAGCTCCTGCTGCATGGCGGCATCCACGCCCACATCCTGCATCGCGCGGATCATGCGGCCCATCCACTGGTCGTGCTCGGCCTCGCCGATGGCGAACGGCTGGTGGCGGCGGCGCAGGAATGGATGGCCGAAGCGGTCAGTGCATTCCGGCGGACCGCCGGTCCAGCCGCTCAAGAACCAGGCGAGCTTGTTGCGCGATTCGGTGAGGTCCGCCGGATGCGGCTTGCGGATGCCGTAGTAATCGGGGTCTTCGTCCATCAGGTCGTAAAAGCAGGTCGTAAAAGCAGGTCGTAAAAGCAGGTCGTAAAAGCGGTCGACTAATCGACGTATGACGTCGCCGCCGCCGAGGCGTTCGTAATGGGTTTGCATATTTCAGGCCTCGACCGGTTTGACGGCAGCTGCGGCCGCCTTGGCGCGCACACGCGCTTGATCCGTGTCGGCGGCAGTGGCGAGCGCCACCCCCATGCGGCGACGGGCGAAGGCCTCGGGCTTGCCGAACAGGCGCAGGTCGACGCCGGGCGCGGCGAGCGCTTCGGCGACGCCATCATAGGCGATGCCGACCGCGTCCACGCCGCCGTAGATCACCGCCGACGCACCGGGTTCGCGCATGCTGACGTCGACCGGCAGGCCGAGGATGGCGCGTGCGTGCAGCTCGAACTCGTTCTGCCGCTGCGTCGCCATCGTCACCATGCCTGTGTCGTGCGGGCGCGGGCTGACTTCGGAAAACCACACGGTGTCGCCCTTGACGAACAACTCCACGCCGAACAGGCCGCGCCCGCCGAGGTTGCCGGTGACGGCGGCGGCAATCTCCTGGGCACGTAGAAGTGCGGCGGCCGACATCGCCTGCGGTTGCCACGACTCGACGTAATCGCCCTTCACCTGGACATGGCCGATGGGCGCGCAGAAATGCGTCTCGACCTGGCCCGACGTTCCCCGTGCGCGCACGGTCAACAGCGTGATTTCGTAGTCGAAGTCGATCACCCCCTCGACAATGACGCGGCCCTTGTCCACCCGGCCTCCATTGGCGGCATCGTCCCACGCCGCCTGCAACCGGCTCGCGTCGT
This sequence comes from Thiobacillus sp., assembly GCA_049303455.1. GTDB lineage: Bacteria > Pseudomonadota > Gammaproteobacteria > Burkholderiales > Thiobacillaceae > Thiobacillus. Next base: position 15,512 of record JBAQND010000050.1, on the reverse strand, counting down.
CCACCCGCGACTGGCCTTTTCCGGACGACGACATCACCGGCTTGACGATCACCGGGTCGCCCAGTCTTTCAGCCGCGGCGGTCATTTCGGCGAGGCTGTTGGCGAACACGTAGGGCGAGGTCGGAAGATTCAGCGTTTCGGCCGCCAGCCGGCGGATGCCCTCGCGGTTCATGGTGAGGTTGGCGGCGCGCGCGGTGGGAATGACTTCGGCCAGCCCGGCCGCCTCGATTTCGAGCAGGGTCTCGGTGGCGATGGCCTCGATCTCCGGCACCACCAGGTGAGGCTGTTCGGCCTCGATCAGGGCGCGCAGGGCAGCGCCGTCGCTCATGTCGATCACGTGCGCGCGGTGCGCGACCTGCTGGCCGGGGGCGTTGGCGTAGCGATCCACTGCGATGACTTCGACCCCCAGCCGCTGCAGGGCAATGATGACTTCCTTGCCGAGTTCGCCCGCGCCCAGCAGCATGACGCGGATGGCGGACGGGGAGAGCGGGGTGCCGAGGCGCATGGCCGGAATCCTGATTCGAAAACGCTGATTTTACCGTGGCCTAGCTGGATGCCGCATTCGGATTTTGATCGCATTGCCGCCCGGGTGGTGAACGCGAGACGGGTTAGGGAGGTGGCTTATCGCAGCGTGAGAAGGGGGCGGATGGTAACCGCCAAGCAGCTGCTCAATCGGCAGAGGCTTTTGCGTAGATCAATGAAATGCCTGTTTGAATTCCAATCGAAAGCCTGGTTGATGAAGCAGCAGTTGCCTGGCCAAGGATTCCTCATTCATCCTCGATGCGACTGATGCTGGCGTCCAGCGCCGCTTTCGGCGAATCTATCGTAGCGTAGATGTTCAGGTATTTGAGGCAGATCACCCGCAGGCAGGATGACAGGTTCTTGTCATTGGCCACGAGGCAGTTGTCCAGCACGTATTCCAGAAGACGCGGCATGGTGAGATGGCATTCACATGCCATCGATTCCAGCACGTTCCAGAAGGCCCGCTCCAGGGATACCGTGGTGCTGTGGCCGTAGATGCGGAAGCCGCGCTTTTCCGGGATGAACTCACTGATCTGCGCCGTGGTGCAGGCGTTGAACATATGATCCATGACATGGTTGATCTCGGTGTAGATGGTCATCGGTATTCAACCTGCGAAATTTGTTTGCAATAAATACTACCATCGCCAAAATCGGCATGCCTAAAATTCGCTCACACATAATACTTAATAAATGTAAGCGCCTTCTGCCGTTGGCAGTCGAATGGGATTTCGCATACATACTTAAACTTAAGGAGACGCAAGCCATGGAGTTCTTCCGCAGGACGCTGGACCCTGTGATCGCAATGTCAACCATCGCGGTGCTGGATATTTTCCTGTTTCTGATTATCGGCGGCTGGACCGTGGGCGGCGGCGAGACCATGATGACCGGCCTCGTTGCCCAATGGTTCATGGGCGACGACCTGAAGCGCATCCCCTTCTGGGATCTGGTGTTCCCGCCCCACGCCGACTACTGGAAAATGTACATCAGCCTCGGCATGTTGTTCGGTGCCTTTGTCGGCGCCGTGGCCAGCAAGGAGTTCTACCTGCGTATGCCGCGTCATCTCCCGGAATGGCTGATGATCACCATTGGCGGGCTGCTGATGGGCATCGGCATCCGCATGGCCTATATCTGCAACGTATCGACTTTTTTCGGCCTGATGCCGGAAATGAACATGGGGGGATACTTGGCCATGTCAGGCATCCTCGCCGGCGCTTGGGTCGGGTCCCTGATCTACAAAAAAGTCCTGGAGGGTTAAATCATGTCGCCTATCGCGGAATGTATGGTTGCGTTTTTGTTCGGCTCGGTGGTCGGGTTGCTCATGCAGCGCTCCCGTTTCTGCAACACGGCGGCCCTGCGCGACGCCATCATGTTCAAGACTTATCGCAACACCAAAGCGCTGTTGGTGGCAATGATGATCCTGAGCATCGGCTTCACGGCTTTCGTGACCGTGGGTGCAGGTCATCCGCTGGAATTCGATGTGGGACTCAATACCTTTGCCGGGCTGTTTCTGTTCGGGATCGGCATGGTGCTGGCGGGGGCCTGCACCGTCTCCACCTGGGTCAAGACCGGTGAAGGCAACTTCGGCGCGTTGTGGGCGCTGTTGTTCACCTTTGTCGGCATGTTCCTGTTCTCCCTGGTGTGGTCATTGAACTACTGGCCGCCAGCACCCGCCAGCATGACTGGCGACCCCAATCTCCCCGCGCTGCAACTGGGCTTCGCCAATGCCCGCACGCTGCAGGACAAGCTGGGTATTCCTGCCGTGTTCTTTGGGCTGATCCAGGCCGGTGTTTTGTTTGTCATTTATCGCGCCATCCTGCGCAAGGAACGCGCCCAGCACACCCAGCATGAGAAACACCAAATGGAAGTTGCCGTCGAGCACAAAAAGTGATTGATGGGCAACTCACGCAACACCGGTCACGACCGGCATTCCAATTAAGTGAGGAGGCTTCAAAATGGGTTTGTTTGGATCGAAAAAGGCTACTGCCGAAGCCACCCCGGCTGGCGGCGAGGCAACCCTGAGCAATGGGCAGACAGTGAAAATCGCTCGGCGGGTTGATTGCATGGGGGATTCTTGTCCGCGCCCGCAGTTGATGACCAAGAAAGCGGTGACCGAGATGGGTTCGGGCGATGTGGTCGAGGTGGTGCTGGACAACCCCTCGTCGGTAGAGGCGCTGCCGCCGATGTGCGACGAATTGAACGCCACCCATCTTGAAACCATCAAGGCGCCCAATTGCTGGCGCGTTTACATACGGAAGGACTGAGCCATGACCTCGAAACTGCTGATGCACTTTCTTGTCGCCTTGTCGGCAATCGTCGTCGTCGCCGGTTTGGCCTATGTATACGTCAAGCCGCCGGATAGCATGCGTGTCGATCGCGACGGAGTGCCGTACTTCACGCCGCCGGTAGCCAACCCCATGACAGGCGAAGCTATTCCGGTTGAACGGTTGGTAAAGCATTATCGGGGAGACGGAGTTGGTAAAGCATTATCGGGGAGATCGCTGATGGGCCTGGACTTTGAAACAACTCTCCAGATCATCATGTTCTTCGTCGCCGTCGGCATGATGTATCTGGCCTTCCTGGGCGACCCACTGTAGGAGATCAGCATGATGAATCGTGTGAGCATTGGTTTTTGCACTGTTTCGCTGGCCCTCACTGCGGTGGTGCTTGTCGCGGGCTTCAACCTCGCTGCCATACCGCGCCAGTCCATCGCAGCGGCGAAAACACCGGTTCCACCCGAAAGCTTGCCGGACATCGACATGCCTGGTTTCGGCAAGGTGTCGGTCATCGACATGATGAACTATTACATCGAGAACCCACCGGTTGCAGCAACGGCCGGCGGTGGCGAAACATCGTCCGCCAAGCGTTTCGGCGGTTGCTGAACATGAGTCGTCGACGACTCGTCATCGCGGGAGTCGGTCTGGCCCTGCTGGCTGCCGGGGCGCCCGCCCATGCAACGGATGAATTCGGCTACGTGCGCGACGCTGCCGCATCGCTTCGAGAAGGCAGCGTCGCGGTGGATACGCGACCGCTCGATGCCTGCAAGCTGCGGAGCGCGGCGGGCGCCGTCTGCCTGCCTGCCGACGGCTTCCTCGGTCCGCAACGCAGGTTGCCTGCCGAACGCGACCTGCTCTGGCTGCTGGGAACGGCCGGGCTCGCAGGCGACGAAACGGTTCTGGTGGTCGGTCAAGATGTCGTGGCGCGGGACTTCGTTGCCGGACTGCTGTACATCGCCGGACAGCGCCGTGTGCGGGTGCTGACGGAGCCCATGGGGAAGCTGTTGGAAAGCGGCATCGAGACCGGGCCGGGACGCGAGCGGAGTTTTGTGCGCGAACGGGTGTACCAGGCTGCCATGCGGGATGGGATCGTAGTGCTGCGCGATGAATTGCGCGCCATGCGCCCCGCTCCCGTGCTGCTGGATGGGCGCACGGAGGCGGAATATTGGGGGGAAGTGGCGCGTAGTTCGCGTAGCGGCCACCTGCCGGGCGCGGCAAGCGTGCCGGGGCTGGCGCTGCGGACTGGCTTGGCCGCGCCGGCAGCCCGGCCGCTGTTGCCTGAAGGCGAGCCGGTTGCATACGGACACGATGCTTACGAGGGGCTGGCCTATCTCACACTGCTCACCGCGGGGTATGGCGTGCCAGCCCGACTCTATCTGCCCGGCTGGGCGGAATGGGCCGCGGACGGAGCACTGCCCGTCGATGCGGCGGGCTACCCCGAGCCGCCTGCCATTCGGCAAGCCGAGGCGCTCCCGCCGGTTCTGCAGGACGGGGTGGTGAAGGCGGGCACGCTGGTGATGGTTCTGGCAGCCTTCGCGGCGGGCTGGTGGCTGAAGCGCGAAAGGAAAAATTGATGGACATACTGTTTCTGGTAAGCACGGCGGAGGGTGGGAAATTCCTGTTGCCCTTGGCGCGGAGTTGCCGGCGGGCCGGCTGCACCTTCGGCGCTTTCTTCACCCATCAAGGGGTGCTGGGACTGAAGGATGCCGCGCTGCAAGGGGCGCTGGAACACGCCGTCCGATCCGTGGCGTGCGAGGAGTCCTGGCACCGATTTTGCGGCGAGTTGCCGTGCCCTGCCGAACGAGGCAGCCAGACGGTCAACAGCGCCATGGTGGGCGAAGCGCGGCGCGTGGTCAGTCTTTAGGAGGTGAGCGTGAACGATGGGAAGAAAGAAAAGGCATTGCTGGTGTTGGCGCGCCGCGATCACGCCGAGGCCATGCGCGTGGCCGCCGGGCTGACCATTTTCGGTCATCGGGTCGCGCTGGTTTTCATGACCGGCCCGGTGGCCGAAACCCCGGAAAACGCCGCCAACGCCGAACTGCTGGAACTGACCGGCATCGAACCGCAAACCACCGTGGAAGCCATGGCGGATCAACTTCCTTTTCTGGATGCAGGGGGCCTCGCGCACGCCTTGGGCGCGTCCGATGCCGTCCTGAGCATTTGAGGCGGCCAACGTGAAAATAGTACAACTGAATACCGGTCTGTTTCCTGACGCCCAGACCGTGATCGCCGCACTGCGGTGGCTGGAGGCGACGCATAGCATCGAATCCATTGATTTGAGGTGCCGGGACGTGGAGAGCGAGGCATGGGACAAGGCGGTTGCAGCTATCCAGGCCTCCGATCTGACAATAACGATCTGAAGGAGATGAACATGAAAAAGCTACTGACGCACTGGAATGGCCTGCTGGCCGCCGTTTTCATCCTGTTCCTGGGGATAACGCAAGCGGCGCTGGCCGCCGATCCGCTGGTCGATACGGCCTGGGTAAAAGCCAATGTCGGCAAGCCTGGCATGGTGTTCGTGGACCTGCAGCCCGCCACTGGCTATCTGCGCGGACACATTCCCGGCGCGGTGAACAGCGACTTCGCCAAGTCGGGCTGGCGCGAGGAGCGCGCTTCCGACAAGGTGCCCGATATGTTACCGACCAATCTCGACAAACTGGTCGCCCACATAGGCAGTCTCGGTATCGACAACAATTCCCACGTCGTGCTGGTCGCGCCGGGTGCGACGAATCTCGACATGGGCTGGGCAACCCGCATCTACTGGACATTCAAGGTGCTGGGCCACGACAACGTCTCCATCCTGAACGGCGGCATGAAAGACTGGACCAAGGACAAGGCCAATCCGATCCAGACCGGCATGACCAAGGCTGAGCCCAAGAGCTTCACCGCGCATCTGAACAAGAGTCTGATCGCCACCGTCGAGGATGTGAAGGCAGCCAAAACCAAAGGCGTACTGCTGGTCGACAGCCGCCCCGAAGACCAATATGCCGGTATTAACCGCAACCCCCTGGCTACCGAAAGCGGTACCCTGCCGGGCGCGAAAAACTTGCCGTCCGGCTGGACGACAGAAAACGGCGGCGGCAAGTTCCGTTCCACGGCACAACTGAAACAACTCTACAAAATCGCCGGTGTACCCATCAGCGGCGAACAGATCAACTTCTGCAATACCGGCCATTTGGCTTCCATCGACTGGTTCGTTTCCAGCGAACTGGTGGGTAACAAGAAGGCCAAGCTATATGACGGCTCGATGGTCGAATGGACCATGAAGAAGGCCGGCCCCGTCGAACAGAAAGTGAAGCTGAAATAATCAAGCTGAAGTATCGCCTCCTCGCCTGGATGGCTGTGGCAACGCTGTCGGGCGGCGCCATGGCCCAAGGAGAGGACGCGCGCCGATTGGCCGCCGGATTGGCGGTGATGTCGGGGGACGTGCGGTTGCTCGCAGGTAAGGGTGAAACTTTGCAAAGGCGAGAGGGGCTGCACGCACGGGTGGCGGGCGATCTGTCCTCTCTGCCGCTACTGTTGCGGCGCGCTGGCGGAGATGCCGCTTCGGTTCCACTGCTGCGAGCGGCACTGGCGAAGGAAGACTGGCGCACGCTGGACTGGGAATTGGCTGTCCTGCGCCGGCGTCACCCATTGGATATTCGCACCCTGTCGCCCGCCACACCTTCGCCTGAGCGATTGCGCCTGGGCGCGGCGATTCATCGCGAGAGATGCGCAGCTTGCCACGATGCGCCCAACGCCGACGCAAAACTTCCGGCACTCAACCTGTTCGAGCAGAGCGGGAAAATACCCAGGGAAGAGTTTGTCGCACGCCTCATCATCGGTGTGCGCGGAAACTGGAGCACCGCTTATGGCAATCCCTTCAGCGACCTGGAACTGGGGGCGCTGATCGCCTATTACGGTTCGGCAGGCAATCGGAACAAGCACTGAAGGGATTGGCTTCAAACCTCCGGATGAGGGCTTCGGATAGTTTTTTCGAGCCATCCCATGCTGCCCACGTGCTGGATAGCACGGGATCCCGCAGCGCATCGTTCAGTGCGGCATCAACCCGGCGCTTTGTGAATGGACACGAGGAAATTCAAAACCTCGGCGTGATCCTGCTATCAAAGCTGGCCCTCGATCGGCAAGGCCTGCAGTACGCGCAGCAGGCCGCGCTGGATCGGCGTGGCTTCGGGCTCGACGTCGGAAATACGCTCGGTGCCCTGATGAATATCGCGCCATTGCAGGCGCTTCGCCATGCCATTGTCGGTATTTTCGGCGACGAGCCGCGGCTGGTAGCGCGGAATCTGTTTTGTCAGCTGCGCCTCCAACGGGCTGCCGGTGTGCCTGGAGACGGCGTGCGAGGGCGGACGTCCAGTGTCGAGATTGAGCGTCGAGGCGCAGCCGGAAAGCACCAGCAGCGCGGCCAGCCCGATGCAGGCAAGCCAATCAGGCGGTCTGCTCATCGATTCGTTGCCAGGCGAAATGGGGGCCGGGGTCGGTCTTGCGGCCCGGCGCGATGTCGCTGTGACCGACCACCGCGCGGATCGGATAGGCCTGTTTCAGGGTCTTCACCAGCGGGGCCAGGGTCGTGTACTGGGCGTCGGCGAAGGGCAGCGCGTCGCTGCCTTCGAGCTCGATGCCGATGGAAAAATCATTGCAGCACTCGCGCGTCTGCCAGCTCGACACGCCCGCGTGCCAGGCGCGCAGCGTGCACGGCACGAATTGGATCAGCGTGCCGTCGCGGCGGATGAAGAAATGGGCCGAGACCTTGAGGCCACGGATCTCCTGGTAATACGGATGCGCATCCCAGTCGAGCCGGTTGGTGAAAAGGTCGATCACCGCATCGCCCTCGAACACGCCTGGCGGCAGCGAAATGTTATGGATGACGATGAGCTCGATCGCCGTGCCTTGTGGGCGCGCGTCGCGATTGGGCGAGGGCAGCCGGCGGGCGGCGGAGAGCCAGCCCAAGGCATCGAGGGCGTCGGAATGGGGGGCGGAAATCGACATGGCGCAAGCTTACTCGACCACTGCAAGTCTGGAAACATCGGCGCCCAGGCCTTAGACTGCCGACTTTGTTGATTTTCCCTCTCCGTCATGACGCCGCTTCAAGCGCAACAATTGCTGGACAATGCCGAGTGTGTCGCGTCCGCGGACACCGTGCAGGCGGTGATCAACCGCATGGCAGGTGAAATTGCCGGCGCGCTGGCTGCGGATCTTCCGCTGGTGCTGGCGGTGATGGGCGGCGCGGTGGTGTTTGCCGGGCAACTCCTCCCGCGTCTGAATTTCCCGCTCGAATTCGACTACCTGCACGTGACGCGCTACCGGGGCAATACCAGCGGCGGCGAAGTGGAGTGGCGGGTGCTGCCGGGGCAGAACGTGGCGGGCCGCAGCGTGCTGGTGCTCGACGACATCCTGGACGAGGGCGAGACGCTGGCCGCAATCCGCGACAAATTGCACGATATGGGGGCGGCGCGGGTGTGGTCGGCGGTGTTGACCAACAAGGACAACGGCCTCAATAAACCGATCCAGGCCGATTTTGTGGGGCTGGACGTGCCCAACCGCTACGTGTTCGGTTGCGGCATGGACGCTTACGGGCTGTGGCGCAATCTGCCCGCCATTTACGCTTTGAAGGACGAATGACATGCTAGGCATCATCGGCGGTACCGGGCTCACCCAGCTCGCCAATCTGGAAATCACCCACCGCCAGGTGGGGCGCACGCCTTACGGTGAACCTTCCGGCGCGCTCACCTTCGGCCGCATCTGCGGGCAGGAAGTGATCTTTCTGGCGCGTCATGGCTACGGCCACACCATTCCGCCGCACGAGGTGAACTACCGCGCAAACCTGTGGGCGCTGAAGGACCATGGCGTCGATCGCGTGGTGTCGGTGGCCACGGTCGGCGGCATTCATCCCGGTCTGATCCCCGGCACGCTGGTCATCCCCGACCAGATCATCGACTACACGCATGGCCGCGCCGCGACCTATTTTGTCGAAAGCGACAAGCCGGTCGTTCATCTGGACTTCACCTTCCCCTATTGCGATGCCATGCGCGCCGCCCTGCTGCAGGCCGCCGCCAGCGCCGGCGTCAGCCTGCGCGACGGCGGCGTGTATGGGGCGGTGCAGGGGCCGCGTCTGGAAACGGCGGCCGAAATCAACCGCATCGAACGCGACGGCGCCGACATGGTGGGGATGACCGGCATGCCCGAAACCTATCTGGCGCGCGAGCTGGCGCTTTGCTATGCGACGGTGGGTGCGGTGGTGAACCATGCGGCCGGGCGTGGCTTGTCGGCCGACGGCATCCAGATGGAAGAAATCCAGCCCGTGCTGGGCGAAGTGATGCTGCAGGTGCGGCACTTGCTTGAGCAGCTGGTGACTAACGACGCCGCCGGACTGTGCGAATTCCGAGCATGAAGCAGCTTCCATGAAGCTCTACCATGCCTTGCAGTCGCAAGGGTTTGGTACTCGCAAGGTCTGCGTCGCGCGCGTGCGCGCGGGCGAGGTCGTGGTCAACGGCAAGGTCTGCGACGATCCCGAGGCCAGGGTCGACCCGGCCCAGCTGGAGTTGACGCTCGACGGCGTTGCCTGGCCGTATCGGGAAAAGGCCTATGTGCTGATGCACAAACCCGCCGGCTACGAATGCTCGCATCACACCAGCCACCATCCCAGCGTGTTTTCCCTGTTGCCGGCGCCGCTGGTGCAGCGCGGCGTGCAGTGCGTGGGGCGGCTCGATCAGGACAGCACCGGCCTCTTGCTGTTTTCCGACGACGGCCAGTTCATCCACCGCATGATCTCACCGAAAAAAGGCGTGGCCAAGGTTTACCGGGCCGCCTGTGCCGATCCGGTGAGCGACGCCATGCTGGACGCCCTGCGCAGTGGCGTGCAGCTCAATGATGAGCCCGCGCCGATCGCTGCGCTGGCGTGCGAAAAACTCGACGAAACCACCCTGCGCCTGACGCTGGCCGAAGGCAAATACCACCAGGTCAAGCGCATGGTCGGCGCGACCGGCAACCGGGTGACAGGCCTGCACCGCGAAGCCATCGGACAGTTTGCCTTGCCGGACAGCCTGGTGCCCGGCGCATGGTGCTGGCTGGAGACCGATGAACTGAAACAACTGGAGCATCCATGGCCATCCGCGATGTCCTGAAAATGGGCGATCCGCGCCTGCTGGAGCCGGCTCGCCCGGTGGCGGATTTTGCCTCGCTCGAACTGACGCATCTGCTTGTCGACATGCATGACACCATGCGCGCGCTTGACGGCGCTGGCTTGGCGGCACCGCAAATCGGCGTCGGCCTGCAGGTGGTGATCTTCGGGGTCAGCGCCAATCCGCGTTACCCGGACGCCGAAGAGGTGCCGTACACGGTGCTGATCAATCCGCAGCTGACGCCGCTGTCCGACGCCATGGAAGCGGGCTGGGAAGGCTGTCTGTCGGTGCCGGGCATGCGCGGGCTGGTGCCGCGCCACACCGACTTGCGCTATCGGGGCTTCGACCCGGCGGGGCAGCCGATCGACCGCAGCGTGAGCGGTTTCCACGCCCGGGTGGTGCAGCACGAAGTTGACCATCTGCACGGCATTCTGTATCCGATGCGCATCCGCGATCTGCGCGATTTCGGGTTCACCGACACACTGTTCCCGGGGCAAAACCTGCAGGACGACTGACCGGGCTGTCGACGTTTTGGGGCATGCCTAAAGTTGTCCCCGTCATCGCCGCTAATTTGTTACGTAACCGTGGGCGAGGTGCCCCGGCACAAGTAACAAGGATAACAATGAGCCCGGAAAAACCGATCCAGCAGGCCCCCCGCCGCATCAACCATGCCGACGCGATGATGGGCGCGGCGGTACAGCTCGACACCATCGCCACCCGGCTGATGGCAGTGCAGCGGCACTGGAGCGACCCCAGCCGTGAAATTGACCTGGCTGCCGCGCTGGAAGCCAGCCGACGTGCCTGGCACGCGATTCAGGCCGCGCTGGCCGAAGGCGTGCTGTCGCTGCCGCCTGACGTGCAGCACAACCTGCTGATTCTGTCGGTGTATGCCGACAGCAAAATCAGCGCCTGTGAAGCCATCCCCAGCGCCGACACGCTGGGCAGCCTGATTTCACTGACGCGTACGCTGGCGGGGAGCCTGAAGGAATGGCGGGTGGCGGCATGAACATACCGCCGTGGGGCCTGACGGATCTGGATTTCAGCTCGGCCGGTTTTCCGGTTGCCGCAGTCGATGTCGGCATCCCGGCGCGTCCGGGCCGCGTCCGCAACCGCCCCAAGGCCGAGCCAGAAGAAAAGGTCAAGAAACCTGCCGATGGTGTGCGCAAGAAATCGCCGCCCGCCCGCAAGGCTCCGCAGCGCGGGCGTTACGTCGACGAATATGCGCGTCCGGCCCGCTGAATCACTGCAAAACCGTCCGCACGCTGGCCTCTAGCGCCAGCATTCCGGCAGGCGTCTCAAGGCTCTTTCCCCGAATCAGAAACGTATCCTCGACCCGCTCGCCAAGCGTATCGATCTTGGCGGCATAGACGCTCACGTCGTGCTGCATCAACACCTCGGCGACCGCATACAACAGCCCCCCGCGATCGGCACAGGTGATCGACAGCATGTGGCCGCGCCCCTGCGCGTCGGGCGCCAGCTGGACCGTGGTCGGGTAGGGGTGGTGGCGCTGGTGGCGCGACAGGCGGCCGCGCGGCGCAGGCTGCAGTGGGCGCGCCGGATCGAGGTCGCGCGCCAGTTCGTGTTCCACGTAGCTCAGGAAGTCGCGGTAATGAATGCCGCGGTTGGCCAGATCCATCACCTGAAAACTGTCGAGCGCATAGCCATGCCGGGTGGTGTGGATCTTGGCTTCGAGGATGGTGTACTGGATGCGCGCGAAAAAGCCGCAGATGCGGGCAAACAGGTCGGCGCGGCCAGGCGTGTAGACCAGCACCTGGATGCCTTCGCCGGCCGGTGACAGCCGCGCCCGCACGACGGCGTCGGGGGTGTCGGTGCGGCGCCACAGCATGCGCGCCTGCCAGGCCATGTCGCGGGCGTCGAAACGGATGAAATAGCGGGCGTCGAGGTGCTTCCACAGCGCGTCGGCAGCGTCGGTCGGCAGGCCATAGAGCGCGAGATTGACGCGTGCTTCGGCCTGCTTGGCGGCGATGTCGGCCACGGCTTCATCCCCGCCTGCAAGCCTGGCTTGCGTGGCGTGATAGAGGTCTTCCAGCAGCTTGCCTTTCCAGGCGTTCCAGACATTGGGGCTGGTGCCGCGGATGTCGGCCACGGTCAGCAGGTACAGCGCGGCCAGACGCCGGGGGTGGCCGACTTTGGCGGCAAACGCGGCGATCACCTCCGGATCGCTGATGTCCTCTTTTTGCGCGGTGCGCGACATCACCAGATGCATTTCCACCAGCCAGGCGACCAGGTCGCTGTCGGTCTTGTCGAGGCCGTGCTGGCGGCAAAACCGCCGCGCATCGGCCGCGCCCAGTTCGGAATGGTCGCCGCCGCGGCCTTTGGCGATGTCGTGGAACAGCGCAGCCAGATACAGCAGTTCGGGTTTGTCGAAAGCGGCGATCAGCCGGCTGGCGAGTGGGAGCTCGTGCGCGAACGCCGGCACGGTCAGGCGCCGCATGTTGCGCAGCACGGTGAGGATGTGTTCGTCCACGGTGTAGACGTGGAACAGGTCGTGCTGCATCTGCCCGATGATGCGGCCGAACGCCGGGATGTAACGCCCGATCAGGCCATAGCGGTGCATCGCGCGCAGCGAGCGGGTGATGCCGACCGGCTGGCGCAGCAGAGTCATGAACAGGGCGCGATGCGCCGGATGGGCGCGGAAGGCGGCGTCGATGCGGGTGCTGCCGCGCCACAGCGTGCGCAGCGTGGCTGGCTCGAAACCGGCGAGTGCCGGGTGCTGGGCGTAGACGATGAAGGCGCGCAGCAGCGCATCGGGCTTGCGTTCGAACAGGTCGGGTTCGCGCGCTTCGAGCAGGCGGGCGCGCACCTGGAAATCGGCGTCGATCGGCTCGGGCGGCGCCGTCACCGGGAACAGCCGCACCCGTAGCGACTGGATGAGGATGTCGTTGGCGCGCTGGATCAGTTTGGCGGCGCGGTAATAGCCCTGCATCAGGCGCTCGCCCGCCCGCTTGTTGGCGGTGGCCGCGAGCCCAAGGCACTCGGCGAGTTCGGTCTGGTAATCGAAGGCCAGGCGGTCTTCGCGCCGCCGGGCCAGGATATGCAGGTGGATGCGCAGCGAAGACAGCGTGCGTTCCTCGCGTGCAATGCGGCGTGCCTCGGCGGGGGTGAGCAGGCCGGCGCGCGCGATGCCATTCCAGCCGCCGGTGATGCCGCAGGCCTGCGCTAGCCAGTGGATCGTGTGCAGGTCGCGCAGGCCGCCGGGGCTGTCCTTCAGGTTGGGTTCGAGCTTGTAGGCACTGTCGTCGAAGCGGGTGTGGCGCGCCTGCTGCTCGGCGAGCTTGCCGTCGAAGAAATGCTGAGCGTCGAAGCGTGCGCGAAAGCGCCGGCTGAATTCGTCGAACAGGGCGGCGGCACCCCACACGAAACGGGCTTCCAGCAGATTGGTTTCCACCGTGATGTCGGCGTCGGCCTCGACGATGCAGGCCTCGACGGTGCGGACGCTGTGGCCGATTTCCAGCCCGACGTCCCAGCAGGCCTGTACCCAGTTTTCCAGCGTGGCCTGTTGCGCTGCGGTGGGCTCCTGCGGCAGCAGCAACAGCACGTCGACGTCCGAACCGGGAAACAGTTCGCCGCGCCCGTAGCCGCCGACGGCGGCGACGCAGAAGCTGGCAGGCAGCGCGAGCCGGGTGCCGATTTCCGACAGCACGCTATCGACCAGCGCGGCGTGGCGCGTCAGGTAGCGCGGGGCAGAGGGGGTTGCAAGATAGGCCGCGGCGAGTGCCGCACGGCCCGATTTGAGCCGCTCGCGAAGGTCGGCGAACGGCGGGTGGCTCACGCGGTTAAGTGGCCTGCTTTCGAAATAACCGAACATGAAACGGCGTCTTTTTCCGCATGGCGGCGTTGCTCGTCGTTGCCATAGTCTCGGCTATGTCGCCTCCCCGCGCCTTGCCCTGCGAAAAAAGCCATCCGTTTCATCTGTTCGGTTATTTCAAAAGCAGACCGCTAGCGAATGCGGTCGGGAACGGCCGGGGTGCCCGCCGACACGGTCAGCACTTCGTAGCCGCTGTCGGTGACCAGGATCATGTGTTCCCACTGCGCCGACAGGCTGCGGTCCTTGGTGACGATGGTCCAGCCGTCGGACATCTGGCGGATGTCGCGGCGGCCGGCGTTGATCATCGGTTCGATCGTGAAGGTCATGCCCGGTTCCAGCACCAGGCCGGTACCGGCCTTGCCGTAGTGCAGCACCTGCGGGTCTTCGTGGAATTCCCTGCCGATGCCGTGGCCGCAGAATTCACGCACCACGCTGTAGCCGTGGTTTTCGGCGAAGCGCTGGATGGCGTGGCCGATGTCGCCCAGGCGGGCGCCCGGCTTGACGTGGTCGATGCCGATCCACATCGCTTCGTAGGTCACCTGGATCAGGCGCTTGGCCTGGATCGACACGTCGCCCACCGCGAACATGCGGCTGGTGTCGCCGTGCCAGCCGTCCTTGATGACGGTGATGTCGAGGTTCACGATGTCGCCGTTTTTCAGCACCTTGTCGCTCGGCACACCGTGGCAAATCTGGTTGTTGACCGAGGTGCAGATCGACTTGGGGTAGGGCGCGTGGCCGGAAGGCGCGTAGTTCAGCGGCGCCGGGATGGTGCCCTGCACGTTCACCATGTAGTCGTGGCACAGTCGGTCGAGTTCGCCGGTGGTGACGCCGGGTTTGACGAAGGGCGTGATGTAGTCGAGCACTTCCGAGCCGAGTCGGCCCGCAACGCGCATGCCCTCGATTTCGGCGCCGGTTTTGATGGTGACAGTCATGTAACGGGTACTGGAAACAAAGACGTATTCTAGCGCGCCCGGTACCCGCCGGAAAACCACGCCTGCGAGCAGCGATAGAGGGGGACGCGCTGCGGCGTCCCCCAGTCATGCGGTCAGTCAGGTAAAACCAAGGGCTACACGCTCAATGCATCGAAGGCGGCGTGTTCTCGCTATGCCTCTGCGCACGGTCTTCGTGACGATTCTCGTGGCGGTATTCATTGCGCTGGGCATTGCCGGCTTGTGAGCCCTCGCGCTTCTGGCTTCGTTCCTGGACGCGATCCTGGCTCCGGATTTCGGTGCGCTGGGCATGGTCAGCGCTGCCAAAGCCGCCACTGCCCATGCCGCCCGCACCACCACCCTTGGCGTGGACCGCGCCACTGGCAAGAATGGTGGCAATCAATACCAGGGAAAGAATGTTTGATGATTTCATCTTGAGCGCTCCTTAAACTTAAACGTGGGTTGATTTACTGACCTCGCCGGCCTGCATCGTTGCCAGCGCCAGCGCCTGATCCATTGCCTGCGCCAGCGCCTGACCCCGCTCCTGATCCAGCAGCACCGCCCGCGCGCCCCATCTCCTGATGACGATGTTCGTAACCTGCTCCATAAGGCAAGCTGGTCGGGCGGGCGCCGGCATCTGATTCATCCCCGCCAGGGGTGGGTGCATGCAAGTTGCGCAGCACCGCTAATGGCGTGGAGCGAATTCTGGGCGCACACGGTGGCTGGGCCATGTCCGCAGGGTGGCGTCGCGTGTCAATATGTGTCGGAGTGTGTCTGCCCGACAGGCTGCTTTGTCGTGAATCAGAAATAGCGGGACAAATAAAACGGATGGATTTTT
>JBAQND010000049.1:0-2622 GCA_049303455.1 Thiobacillus sp. | reverse complement strand
GCGCACGCTGGATGAATGGCTGCGGCACCGATTACGGGCGATCCAGCTCAGGCACTGGAGGCGGGGTAGCACGATCTACCGGGAACTGATCAACCTGGGCGCGGCCGGGCATGCGGCGAAACGCGTGGCACAAAATGCGCGCTGCTGGTGGCGCAATAGCGCCGGAGAACTTAACCGGGTTCTGACGATTGCCTACTTCGACAGATTAGGCCTGCCCCGTCTCTCATGACCTCAACTTCTCGAACCGCCCGGTGCGGACCCGCACGCCGGGTGGTGTGGGAGAGCTCGGTCAGGTATCCTGACTGCCCCTATCCCGATCCTGCCTTTTTGAAATCAGCCCGCAAAGGTAGAATGGGCGCCAATCTGACGCGATCAACCATGAAAAATATCACACGTTATCTGGGGCTGGCGGCGAAACTGCTGCTGTTTCTGCTGGTGCTGGGCTTTGCCCTTAAGAACAGCCATAGCGTCATTTTTAACGCCTATCTGGGCTATGTGTGGCAGGCGCCGCTGATCGTCATGCTGGGGCTGGCGTTTGTGCTGGGTGCGCTGACTGGGGTGCTGGCCTTGCTGCCCAACCAGATCCGCATGCGCCGTGAACTGACCAGAAAGCAGCGGACTGTCGATTCGGATACGACCATCGTCCAGACCGATTTCCCCGTCGTGTAACGCGCCATGGAATTCGAATTCTGGTGGCTGCTGGCGTTCCCCCTGTTTTTCGTGCTGGGCTGGCTGGCGGCGCGGGTCGACATTCGGCAGGTGGTGACCGAGTCACGAGCATTGCCCAATTCGTATTTCCGCGGGCTGAATTTTCTGCTCAACGAGCAGCCCGACAAGGCCATCGAGGCGTTTCTCGAAGTCGTCAAGCTCGAACCCCAAACCATCGACCTGCACTTTGCGCTGGGCGGACTGTTCCGCCGCCGCGGCGAACTCGATCGCGCGATCCGCATGCACGAAAACTTGCTTGAACGCGAAGGGCTGGCCGAAGACCAGCGCCTGCGTGCGATGAGCGAACTGGGACAGGATTACCTGAAGGCCGGGCTGCTCGACCGCGCCGAGCAGGTGTTCGGCAAGCTGCTGGAAACCCCGCAGCATGGACAGGCGCGCACCTATCTGCTGGAAATCTACGTGCAGGAAAAGGACTGGCAAAAGGCCATCGACGCGGCGCGCCTGCTGGAGAAGGACACCAGCAAGCCGCTCAACGCCGACATCGCCCACTTTCATTGCGAACTGGCGCTGCTGGAGGCAGCGAAAGGCAATTCCGACGCCGCCGCGGCCCATTTGCAGCAGGCGCTGGCCACCAATCGCCAGTCTGTTCGCGCCAACCTGATGGCGGGCGACCTCAACGCGGCGGCGGGGCGACACGAAGCTGCGATTGCCAACTGGCGCCTGGTTGAAACGCAGAACACGGCGCACATGGCGCTGGTGGTGGATCGCGTGCTTGGCAGCTATCGCCAGTTGGAGCGGCTGGCAGAAGGCGTGCAGTGGTTGCGTGCGTTGTACACCCGGCAACCGTCGCAGGACGTGTTCAATGCCCTCTATCTGGCGGTATCCGAAACCGAGGGCGCGGCGGCCGCCAGCCAGCTGGCGCGCGAGGAACTGCGCCGCAACCCCACCCTGCGCACGCTGGATCGCCTGCTGGAGGCCGAACTCATCAATGCCGAGCCGGAACAGCGCGAGTTGCTGCAGGTGGAAAAAAGCCTGGTGGCTTCGCACAGCCAGCGCATGATGCGCTACCAGTGCAGCAGTTGCGGATTCAAGGCCAAACAGTTCTTCTGGCGCTGCCCGGCGTGCGGACGCTGGGACAGCTTCGATCCCGAGCGGCGCGAGAGCGAGGGGTCGGCTTGAGGGCTGGGTGTCAGTGGTCAGGGGTCAGGAGTCAGGGAATAATGAATGACGCATAAAATCATTGTGGCGCTGGATTTCGCCGACGCAGCGGCGGCGCTGGCGTTGGTGGCGCGGCTGGATCCGGCTTTGTGCCGGCTCAAGGTGGGCAAGGAACTGTTTACGGTGGCGGGGCCGGAACTGGTGCGCGTGCTGGTTGCGCGCGGCTTCGAGGTTTTTCTGGACTTGAAATTTCATGACATCCCCAACACGGTGGCGGCCGCGTGCCGCGCGGCCGCCGGGCTGGGGGTGTGGATGCTGAACGTGCATGCATCCGGCGGACGCCGCATGATGACGGCTGCGCAGCACGCGCTGTCAGACATGCCGCAACGGCCGCGCTTGATCGCGGTGACGGTGCTGACCAGCATGAGCGCCGAAGACCTGACCGAAGTCGGCGTTTCAGATGTGCCGGCCGATCAGGTGCTGCGGCTGGCACGCCTGTCGCACGCCTGCAAACTCGATGGGGTCGTCTGCTCGGCGCAGGAGGCGGCCATGCTGCGCGCGGATCTGGGCGCGGACTTCCGCCTCGTCACGCCAGGCATCCGCCCTGCAGGGGCGGAAATGGGCGACCAGCGCCGGGTGATGACGCCGGCGGAAGCCTTGCGTGCCGGGGCGACCGACCTGGTGATCGGACGTCCGGTCACGGCCGCGGCCGATCCGCTGGCCGCGCTCAAACAGATTCAGTCCGACATACAAAACACCTAAGGAGAAGACGCTTTGAAAATCACGGTCATTGGA
>JBAQND010000048.1:0-14217 GCA_049303455.1 Thiobacillus sp. | reverse complement strand
GCGCACGCTGGATGAATGGCTGCGGCACCGATTACGGGCGATCCAGCTCAGGCACTGGAGGCGGGGTAGCACGATCTACCGGGAACTGATCAACCTGGGCGCGGCCGGGCATGCGGCGAAACGCGTGTCACAAAATGCGCGCTGCTGGTGGCGCAATAGCGCCGGAGAACTCAACCGGGTTCTGACGATTGCCTACTTCGACAGATTAGGTCTGCCCCGTCTCTCATGGCCTCAACTTCTCGAACCGAACTTCTCGAACCGCCCGGTGCGGACCCGCACGCCGGGTGGTGTGGGAGGGCTCGGTCAGGTATCCTGACCGCCCCTATCCCGATTTTCCGGTTTCCCGGGAAGCATGGATCACCAGGCGCGCGAATAACGCACCCCGATATGATCGATGCCCTCGTTCTCGCCACCGATGATCCACTTGTGCGACATGTGGTCCACCAACAGCGTGACCGACTTGCCGGGATTGAGCCGGTAGCCGATCTCCAGCCCGAAGCCGAAGCGGGGCATGACGCCGAAGCCGCTGTATAGCCGGCAGCCGAGCGGATCCTTGTGCAGCGGGCCGTCATGCGCCGCCATACTGAGCAGAAGGTGGGCGAACCATTGCCTTGTCTCGCGCACGCGGAAACTCAGGCCGGCATAGGCCATGCTGGTGTCGCCCACGAAATTCAGCGTCACGCCGAGGTGGGGGCGCAGCGTGCCTGCGAGGCCAACCGGCGCGAACAGCACCTCCAGCAGATTGAGATCGATCCCATCCTCGTGGTGATCGCCTGCCGGTCCGCGGTCGTGCGCGATCACGCCAATGGCCAGTGTCCGTTGGCTGTCTCCGGCGGGTTCCGTGGCGTAAGCCGGCGCATGGAGACCGAGCGCAAGGGCGAGCCACTGGCCGGGCAGGCGGTCGATACGTGGCCGATGAAGCCGGTTTGGCATGGCCTCCGGGTCTAGCCATGAGGACGGGAGATCGGCCCGCACCGACGCCCTGTCGGCACGGACGCGAAGCGGCTGCATGGGTCATGCGGTGCCCTCCATGGTGCGGGCATATTTGCCGGCACGGGCCAGGCCGTTCAGATGGCAACGGTTCAACAGCGCAATCTGCGCGGCGGCGACGTTGTCCTCCTGGCCCTTCCAGGCCGCCAGCACGGGTGCCTGCAGCGCTCGCCCGTAGGAAAAACTGACTTCCCACGGCTGCGGCCCCATCGCATTCATGGCATTCAAATGGTCGGTCGCGTCCTCCGCGCTCTGCCCGCCGGAGAGGAACACGATGCCCGGGACCGCCGCGGGCACGTAGCGCCTGAGGCAACGCAGCGTGGCCTCGGCGACCTCCAGCACGCCGGCCTGGCGCGCGCACTGCTTGCCGGCGATCACCATGTTCGGCTTCAGCAGCATGCCCTCGAACAGCACGCCATGGGCGTCGAGCTCGGCGAACACCGCCTGCAGCGCCTGTGACGTCACCGTCTCGCAGCGCTCGATGCCGTGAGCGCCATCCATCAGCACTTCCGGCTCCACGATCGGCACCAGGCCGGCCTCCTGGCACAGCGCGGCGTAGCGTGCCAGCGCGTGGGCATTGGCGCGGATGCCGAACGGCGACGGAATGTCGCGCTCATCGATATCGATCACCGCCCGCCACTTGGCGAACTGCGCGCCCAGCTGCCTGTACTCGGCGAGCCGCTCGCGCAGGCCGTCGAGGCCTTCGGTCACTCTGTCGCCGGGGTGGAGCGCCAGCGCCTTGGCGCCCTGGTCGACCTTGATACCGGGGATGATGCCCCGGTCCGCCAGCAGCTTGGGGAAGGGGATGCCGTCGCGCGTGCTCTGGCGCAGGGTTTCGTCGAACAGGATGACGCCGCCGACGTAGCGCTCGATGCCGTCGGCGGTAAACAGGATCTCGCGGTAGCGCCGGCGGTTTTCCTCGGTGGACTCGACCTGGATCGAATTGAAGCGCTTTTTGATGGTGGGACTGCTCTCGTCTGCCGCCAGCACCCCTTTCTGATGGGCGACAATGGCGTTGGCCACGGATTTGAGTTCGTCGATGTTCATGGGATGCGAGCCTCCTACATGGATGGATGGATGGATGGATGGATGGATGGATGGATGGGTCGGGCGGATTGTCGATACCCTCGTTTATTACTGTAGACCCTGATTTTTACCCTTCGCCAGGCGATGCACCCTAACCGGCCGTCATCGGCTGCAACCGCCAAGCTGGGGGATAATCGCCCCATGCCCGTGCCCCGCCACCCCCCCGCCATTTTTCTCATGGGCCCGACCGCCTCCGGCAAGACCGCGCTGGCAGTCAGCCTGGTCGAACGCTTCCCGCTCGAAATCATCAGCGTCGACTCGGCATTGGTGTATCGCGGCATGGACATCGGCACCGCCAAGCCCGACGCCGCCACCCTGGCGCGCGCGCCGCATCACCTGCTGGATATCCGCGACCCCACCGACGCCTATTCCGCAGCAGCGTTTTGCGATGACG
Source organism: Thiobacillus sp. (assembly GCA_049303455.1). Taxonomy (GTDB): domain Bacteria; phylum Pseudomonadota; class Gammaproteobacteria; order Burkholderiales; family Thiobacillaceae; genus Thiobacillus. The sequence continues at coordinate 11,747 of JBAQND010000048.1, read as the reverse complement.
CGCGGCGCCTGATGGCCGACATCGTCGCGCGCGGCCGCGTACCGCTCCTGGTCGGCGGCACCATGTTGTATTTCCGCGCCCTGCTGCGCGGGCTGGACGACCTGCCGCGCGCCGATGCGGCCCTGCGCAAAAAGCTGGAAGCGGAGGCGGCGGCGCGTGGCTGGCCCGCGCTGCATGCCGATCTGGCCAAGGTCGATCCCGTCACCGCGGCACGGCTGGCACCGAACGATTCCCAGCGCATCGGCCGCGCGCTTGAAATCTTTCAGCTTGCAGGCACACCGATGTCGGCGCTGCTCGACAGGGCGCAGTCCGAATTGCCCTACCGCGTGCTGCAGCTCGCCCTGATCCCGTCCGACCGCGCCGTGCTGCACCAGCGCATCGCCGTGCGTTTCGACGCCATGCTCGCCGAAGGCCTGCTCGATGAAGTGGAAACCCTGCGCCGGGCCTACGCGCTCAAGCCCGACCTGCCGGCCATGCGCGCGGTCGGGTACCGTCAGGCGTGGGCCTATCTCGACGGCGACATCGACATGAAGGCGCTGCGCGAGCAGGGCATCGCCGCCACCCGCCAGCTCGCCAAGCGCCAACTCACCTGGCTGCGATCATGGACGGATGCAGTGGCGCTGGATAGTCTGGCGGAGGATGTGGACGCGCAGGCGACGGCGCTCGTGGCGCGCCATTTAAGGCCTTGGCAGCGCTTGTAGGAGCACCCGCAAGGGGTAAGCCGTGGTTGTCCCCGCAAGGAGGAGCCATGACTGTAAAGCTGCTAAAGCAGCAACATTCATGCACTAAAGCCGCCGAAGCGGCAACAACCACGCCGGCGTCCTTGCCGCGATGCCCTGGGTGTCACCGCGCGGGAAATCGCGCCTTGGAAGGCGCTCCTACAGCAACCTCGGCAAGCCGGGTTTATTCCGTGCTCGTCGACTCGACTTTCGCGCGCGCCTGCCCACGGTGGAAGCGGATGCCGATGCGGTCGCCCGCATTGAGCGTTGCGGCATCCTGCACCACCGTGCCGCTTTCCAGCTGGACGATGCTGTAGCCGCGCGCCAGCACGCTTTCCGGGTTGAGGTGGGCGAGGCTGCTGGCGAGCCGCGCCAGGTTGAGCTGTCGCTGCCCGAAACCACCCTCGATCGCGCGCCGAACGCGCATGCCCAGCGCGTCCAGCCGCTGCTGTTCGCGCTGGATGACGTGAATCGGCGTCACCAGGCGCTGGCTCATCCGTGCGATGCGCAGGTGCTCGGTCGTCAGACGGGTGCCGCCGGCATGGCGCAGGCGCTGCGCCAGCTGACCCAGTTCGGTCTGACGGCGACGCAGCTGCTCGGCCGGGTGGACTAGGCGGCGCGCCAGGTAATCGAGCCGCTGCATCTCGCTGTGCTGCCTGCGGGCGAGATGGTGCTGCAACTGGCGCGCCAGATGGCCCAGTTGCCGCAGCAGTTCGGCCCGCGCCGGGCTGGCGAGTTCGGCCGCCGCCGTCGGCGTCGGCGCGCGCAGGTCGGCGGCAAAGTCGGCCAGGGTGAAATCGGTTTCGTGGCCGACCCCGCTCACCACCGGCATCGGGCTGGCGGCAATCGCGCGCGCCACCGCTTCGTCGTTGAACGCCCACAGATCCTCCAGCGAGCCGCCGCCGCGGCACACCAGCAGCACGTCGCATTCGGCGCGTGCGCCGGCCATTTTGATGGCGGCGGCGATCTGCGCGCCGGCGCCGGCGCCCTGCACCGGGGTTGGGTAGAGGATCACCGGCAGGCCCGGCATGCGGCGCGAAAGCGCGGTCAGCACGTCGTGCAGGGCCGCGGCCTGCGGCGAGGTGACGATGCCGAGGGCGCGCGGAAAGCGGGGCAGGGCGCGCTTTTTCGCCGGGTTGAACAGGCCCTCGGCTTCCAGCTTGGCCTTCAATTTCAGAAAGGTTTCATACAGCCGCCCGGCGCCGGCGCGGCGGATCGCTTCGGCGCCCAGCTGGAACTCGCCGCGCGCCTCGTACAGCGAGGGCAGGGCGCGGATTTCGACGTGGTCGCCGTTGGCCGGGGTGAAGCCGGCAAACTGGTTGCGCCCGCGGAACATCACGCAGCGCACCTGCGCGCTGACGTCCTTCAGCGAGAAATACCAGTGGCCTGAGGCGGCGCGCATGAAGTTTGAGACTTCGCCCTCCACCCACAACAGCGGCAATTGCGATTCAAGCGCGCGGCGCGCCATCCGGTTGAGCTCGCTCACGGTGAGCACGGGCAGGCCGGGCGCGCTGTCGGGAATGTCGTCCAGAAGGTCCATGGCGTGCAGGATAACGGCTTACAGCCGGCACGGTTCATGCACAGTCATCAGGCCTTCATAAAAAAAATGCTGATGAACCTATTGACGGCAGATGGGTTTACGTAACTCGTTGATATAAATATACTAAGTGGGGTGGCTAGTTTTTGTGCCAAAACGCTTTTTCCTTTGTGGGCGGGTGTTTAGGGGGGATGGCAGGCAGTTCTTAACAGACTTATCCACACCAATTGTGGAGAACTCGCGGGGAGCCGGCAAAATCGCCGTCCGCGCAATTGGTGCTTGCCGAAACCCGCATGCGGGGGCTACATTTCGCCTGGTGTTTTCATTGTGGAGTGGTATTCAGTGTTTGCCATTATCGAGGCGGCCGGTTGGCCGATCTGGCCGTTGATCCTGGCGTCGGTTGTTGCCGTAGCCATCATCATCGAGCGCGTCTACAGCCTGCGCACCCAGGAAGTCGCACCCCCCAGCCTGCTGCTGGAAACGATCAAGAGCTATCAGGAACGCGGCGTCACGCCGGAACTCGTCACGCGGCTGGCCGACGGTTCGGCGATGGGGCGGGTGTTTGCGACCGCGCTGAAGAACGCCCACAACTCGCGCGAGATCATGAAGGAGTCGATCGAGGAAGCCGGTCGCGCCGTCACCCACGATCTCGACCGTTTCCTCACCTCGCTCGGCACCATCGCCAGCATGGCGCCGCTGCTGGGTCTGCTCGGCACCGTGATCGGCATGATCGAGATCTTCGGCGCCCAGACCGGCGGCACCAACCCCGGCCAGCTGGCGCACGGCATTTCGATCGCGTTGTACAACACGGCGTTCGGCCTGATCGTGGCGATCCCGGCGATGATTTTCTACCGCTATTTCCGCAACAAGGTGGAATCGCTGGTGGTCGACATGGAGCAGCAAGCGATCAAGCTGGTGGAAATCGTCCACGGCGAAAGGAAGTAAGCCTGTCATGAATTTTCGTAGAGGCCGCCGCGAGGACTACCCGGAAATCAACCTGATTCCGTTCATCGACATCCTGCTCGTCATCGTGATTTTCCTGGCGGTAACCACCAGCTACGCGCGCTTTGCCGAACTCAAGATCAATCTGCCCACCAGCAGCGCCGAGCAGACGCCGACCTCGCCCAAGCAGATCGAGGTGGCGGTGGCTGAAGACGGCCGCTACCAGGTCGACAGCACGGCGGTCGGAAGCGCCGCGGTCGACGATCTGGCCGCCGCGCTGAAACAGGCCGCCGGCGATCAGGCCGAGCCGGTGGTGGTGATCAATGCTGATGCGCAGGCTGCGCATCAGTCGGTGGTGAACGTGATGGAAGCAGCGCGCCGGGTCGGACTCACCCGCATCACTTTCGTCACCCAGACCGCCCCCTAAGCGGGCGCTTCGTGGTTTCCCTTCAGCATCTCTGGGCACGCACCGGCGTGCTCACGCTGCTGCTTTCGCCCCTTGCCCTGCTGTTTGCTGTCGTGTCCGGTTTGCGCCGTCTGGCGTACCGGCGCGGCTGGCTGTCGGCTGTTTCCGTCGGCGTGCCGGTGATCATCGTCGGCAACATTACCGCCGGCGGCAGCGGCAAAACTCCGCTGGTGATCTGGCTGGTGAACTGGCTGCGCGTCCAGGGGTATCGCCCGGGCGTGGTCAGTCGTGGCTACGGCGGCGCGGCGCGTGGCTGCGTCGAGGTGCAGCCGGACAGTCCGCCGGCCGAGGTGGGCGACGAGCCCTTGCTGATCCACCTCAAGACCGCCGCCCCGGTAGTGGTCGGACGCGACCGGGTGGCGGCGACGCGCACCCTGCTGGCGGGCCATCCGGGGGTGGACGTGATCGTGTCCGACGACGGCCTGCAGCATTACCGCCTGCAGCGCGATATCGAACTGGCCGTGATCGACGCGGCGAGCGGGCTGGGCAATGGCTGGCCGCTGCCGGCGGGGCCGCTGCGGGAACCTCGCAGCCGGCTCGACAGCGTGGATGCGGTGATCCAGGTCGTGCGCGGCGCGGCGCAGCCACAAGCTTTGCTTCGCGCATGGCGCGCCGACTACCGCGCCGGGCAGGCTTGGCGCCTGCGCGCGCCGCAGGAAAAAATGCCGCTGCGTCAGCTGCCGCCACGCGACTGGCTCGCGGTGACCGGCATCGGCCGGCCGCAGGGGTTCTTCGACATGCTCGACGCGCAGGGTGTCCGCTTCAGCCCGCGCGCCTTCGCTGACCACCACGCATTCCGGCCGCAGGACCTGCCGGCCGCCGGCGCCGTGCTGATGACCGAAAAAGACGCGGTAAAATGCTCTGGTTTTGCAGGTGCCGAATGGTGGGCGGTGGAACTCGACGTCGCCCCCGAAAGCGGATTCATCGACTGGCTCAGCGCACGCCTCAAACGATAACAACAAGCACCACGTGCGCATCAGGGAAGGGGGAGTGGGTATGCAGAATGCTGAGTGGGGCGATCGCCGCCATCCCTGCCGCTGGGAAGCCGAAACCGGCGATGCCGGTTTCTGGGTGCCCGACCGCTCCGAAATCGTCACCCAGTTCTTTACCCGCTATCTGTTCTTTTCGCTGGCGGTCATTTATTTCTCCACCCTGGAATCTGTTTCCCCTGCGCTGTTCAGCATCGAATACCTGCTGATCGCGCTCGGCGTTTATTTTTTCCTCAACAGCTGGTTCTTTCTTCAGGCGCTGCAGGGCGTCACGCTGCTGAAGATACGCGGCGCCATGAGCGCCGATCTGTTGATCGTCACCCTGTGCGTGATTCACGACCCCAATCCGGTTCCGCCGGCGGCGCTCGCGTTCCTGATGGTGCTGCTGGGCAACGGCATGCGCTACGGCATGCGCCTGTTTGCCGAGGTGCTGGGCGGGGCGTTTCTCGGCATGGCGGTCGCCTTCGCCGTGCGCTACCGCTTGGGCGGGTTCGAGGTGGGCGCGGGCGATGTGTTTTTCGGCGTGTTCTGGATCACCCTGGCCTTGTATGCCTACATCCTGATGGGCCGCATCGAGGGGCAGCGCCGCCAGCTCGACTACCGCAGCCGCTTCGATGCGCTGACCGGGCTGCTCAACCGCCACGGCCTGTTGGCGGCGGCAGACAGCGTCTTCGACAAGGCGAACCCCCATATCCCGGCCACCGTGCTGTTTGCCGACCTCAACCAGTTCAAGGCGGTCAACGATCGCTATGGCCACGGCGTGGGCGATCGCGTGCTGGCCGAGTTCGCGCAGATCTTCAACGAATCGGCTGAAATGGGGGTGTGCGGACGCTGGGGCGGCGATGAATTTGTTGCTATCCTGCCGCAACGCGACGAGGCCGCCATCCGCCGGATTTTCGGGCGCATCGAATCGCGCACCGAAGCCTGGAGCAACAGCAACGGCCTGCCGATGGCGGTAAGCCTGGGCGTCAGCCATGCCCCGCGCGACGGCCATGATCTGAAAACGCTGTTGGCGGTCGCCGACATCCATCTTTATCAAAGCAAGTCGCAGCAGGCCGACACGGCGGGCACGACTTCGAACCCCTGGACACTGACCGATGAACCCGAAGCTTCTTGAAATCCTCGTCTGCCCGGTCTGCAAAGGCCCGCTCGAGTGGAAGAAATCCGCGAACGAACTGATCTGCCGGGCGTGCCGCCTGGCCTATCCCATACGCGACGACATCCCGGTGATGCTGCCGGAAGAAGCGCGCGCGCTGAATCTCGACGAAATCCACGGCAAATAGCGCCGACACGCGCCCGCATGCATTTTCGCGTCGTCATTCCCGCCCGCTACGCGTCCAGCCGCCTGCCGGGCAAGCCGCTGGCGGACATCGGCGGTCAGCCCATGGTGCTGCGCGTGCTGGAACGTGCGCTGCAGGCGGGGGCCGAATCGGTCGTCGTCGCCACCGACGATGCGCGGGTGCAGCAGGCGGTCGCGGCCGCCGGCTATCAGGCCCTGATGACCTCGCCGGACCATCAGTCCGGCACCGAGCGCCTGGTCGAAGTCGCCGAAACCCTGGGCTGGGCCGACGACACCCTGGTGGTCAACGTGCAGGGTGACGAACCCCTGATCGACCCGCTGCTGATCCGCGAGGTCGCGCGTCAGCTGGTGCTGCACGACGATGCGGTGATGGCCACGCTGGCGCATCCGATCCACGACCATGCCGATTTCATTAATCCCAATGTCGTCAAGGTGGTCGCCGACGAAGCCGGCTACGCGTTGTATTTCAGCCGCGCGCCGATCCCCTGGCCGCGCGATGCGTTCGCCGCGCAGCAGCCGATGCCGCACGAACTCGGCGCGCTGCGCCACATCGGCCTGTATGCTTACCGCGTCGGCTTTCTGCGCACCTATGCCAGCCTGATCAGTTCGCCGCTGGAACGCTACGAGATGCTGGAACAGTTGCGCGTGCTGGGGCACGGCTACCGCATCAGCCTCGGCATCACCCCCACCGCGCCGGCGCCGGGCGTCGATACGCCGGAAGACTTGGCGCGGGTGCGCAGCCTGTTTGGAGGCTAGCGCTGAGCGTCGGGGCTGTTTTGTAGCCCATTGAATCCGCCAATAAAATATTTTTAGTGTTGTGCAAACGAGCCTTGCCTTAGGCTAACGTGGTTTTACACATTCATATCAAGGGAGACACGCAATGCGTTTGATTCTGTTGGGCGGCCCTGGCGCCGGCAAGGGTACCCAGGCCAATTACATCAAGGAAAAATACGGTATCCCGCAGATTTCTACTGGCGACATGCTGCGGGCGCAGATCAAGGCGGGCACCGAACTCGGCATGAAGGCCAAGGCCATCATGGACGCCGGCGGCCTGGTCTCCGACGACATCATCATCGGCATGGTCAAGGCGCGCTTGACCGAGGCCGACTGCCAGAACGGCTATCTGTTCGATGGTTTTCCGCGCACCATTCCGCAGGCCGAGGCGATGAAAGCTGCCGGCGTGCCGATCGATTACGTGGTCGAGATCGACGTTCCCGACGAGGAAATCGTCAAGCGCATGTCGGGCCGCCGCGTGCACCCCGCTTCGGGCCGCACCTATCACATCGTGTTCAATCCGCCCAAGGTGGCCGGCAAGGACGACGTCAGCGGTGAGGACCTGATCCAGCGCGACGACGACACCGAAGAAACCGTGAAGAAGCGTCTCGACGTCTACCACGCGCAGACCGAACCGCTGGTGAAATACTATGGCGACTGGGCGGCGCGCGGCGAAGCCGGCGCGCCCAAGTACGTCAAGGTTTCCGGCGTCGGCAAGGTCGAAGACATCCGCGATTCCATCTTCGCCGCACTCGGCTGAGTCGGGGTCCTGCCAGCGATGCCGCAGCAGATTTCCCCGCTGACCGATACCGAGCGCTGGGTCGTCCAGCAGGCGGTGAACGAGCGTTACGGCAGCGACGTCGAGATCCAGAACGTCGATACCGAAATCCGTCTGCACATCGACGACCGTGAACTGACGCTGTGCCCCGGCTTTTACTGGAACGAGCGCGGCTGTCATTTCGTGCTGTCGAAAACCGGCGATTCGCGTTATCGCAGTATGTTCTTCTACCGCATCCGCGATCGCTTTGCGACCGGGCGCGAGGAATACGACGACATCGGCGACTGCGTCACCACGCTGCTGAAAATGCAGGCCGACGAGGAAGCCAAGCGCCTGGCCGAGGGCGAGGCGTCCGGCCACAGTTGAATGATTCAAGCCAGCTTCGCCGCTGGCTTTGTTTTTTGCAGAAAATTAATACACTGAGGAGACAACCCCATGGCGAAAAAAATGAACGCCTTATACGCACAGTCCGGCGGCGTCACCGCCGTCATCAACGCCTCGGCCTGCGGCGTGATCGAAACCGCGCGCAAACATAAGGACAAGATCGGCAAGGTCTACGCGGGCAGGAACGGCATCATCGGCGCGCTGACCGAGGAATTGATCGACACCACCAAGGAAACCGACGCCGACATCGCCGCGCTGCGTTCCACCCCGTCGGGCGCATTCGGCTCCTGCCGCTTCAAGCTGGAGTCGCTGGAAGCCAACAAGCGCGAATACACGCGCCTGATCGACGTGTTCAAGGCGCACAGTATCGGCTACTTCTTCTACAACGGCGGCGGCGATTCGGCCGACACCTGCTTCAAGATCAGCCAGCTGTCCGAGCAGATGGGCTATCCCATCCAGGCGATCCACGTGCCGAAGACCGTTGACAACGACCTGCCCATCACCGATTGCTGCCCCGGCTTCGGCTCGGTCGCCAAGTACATCGCCGTCTCCACGCTGGAAGCCAGCTACGACGTGCGCTCGATGGCCAAGACCTCGACCAAGGTATTCGTGCTGGAAGTGATGGGGCGCCACGCCGGCTGGATCGCCGCTGCCGGGGGACTGGTCGAGGACCACGGTATTCCGGTCGTCATCCTGTTCCCGGAAATCGAATTCGACCAGAAGAAGTTCCTCGCCCGCGTCAACAAGCTGGTGAAGGAACACGGCTACTGCACCGTGGTGGTGTCCGAAGGCTGCCACTACCCGGACGGCACCTTCCTCGCCGAGCAGGGCACGCGCGACGCCTTCGGCCACGCCCAGCTCGGGGGCGCCGCGCCGGTGGTCGCCAACATGATCAAGGACGCGCTCGGCCACAAGTTCCATTGGGCCGTCGCCGACTACCTGCAGCGTGCCGCGCGCCACATCGCCTCCAAGACCGACGTCAAGCAGGCCTACGAGCTGGGCAAGAAGGCGGTCGAACTGGCGATCGCGGGTCACAACTCGGTGATGCCGACGGTCGACCGCATTTCCGACGAGCCCTACAAGTACAAGATCGGCATGGCCGACCTGAAGGACGTCGCCAACGTCGAGAAATTCATGCCGCGCGACTTCATCACCCGGGACGGTTTCGGCATCACGCCCAAGTGCAAGCGCTACCTGACGCCGCTGATCCAGGGCGAGGACTATCCGAAATACCAGGACGGCCTGCCGGTGTACGTGACGCTGAAGAACGTCGCGGTGGCGAAGAAACTGGCGGCGTTCAAACTTTGACAGGGATCAGGATTCAGGGGACAGAGGTCAGGGGTTTCCGCGGGTGCGCCGCGCATTAAGACCAGGGCGCGGGCTTAGCCCGCTCTTTCCCTGATCCCTGAATCCCGACCCCTGACCCCTAAAAAAATGACACTCGACCGCGCCAGACAACTCCTCAAAGTGCAAGCCGACTTCGGCGGCTTCTACAATGGCAATTCGGCCAAGCTGATCTTGTCCGAGGTGCAGCGCGAGCACGGGCAGGACGCGGTCGATCAACTCATCCGGGAATTGGAGCTTGACCGGATTTTCGGGTTCGAGCCCGGCACGCGCTTCGAAGGCGGGCTGGCGATGGGCAAGTAAGCGAACAGCAGCGAAAGCTGCCGTTTTGTTTGTTTTGTGTGCAGCAATAACGATAAGGGGATGTGATGGATGCGCAATTGATGTGGATACTTGCCAGTGCCGTGCTGGCGCTGGTGTACGGGGTGGTGTCGATCGGCTGGATCATGAAGAAGCCGGCCGGCAATCCGCGCATGCAGGAGATCGCGCTGGCGATCCAGCAGGGCGCGCAGGCCTACCTCAACCGCCAGTACACCACCATCGCCCTGGTCGGCGTGGTGCTGTTCGTCGCGCTCTGGCTGGCGCTGGGCGGCCATACGGCGATCGGCTTTTTGATCGGCGCGGTGCTCTCGGGCGCGGCCGGCTACATCGGCATGAACGTGTCGGTGCGCGCCAACGTGCGCACCGCGCAAGCGGCCTCGCTGGGCCTCAACGCTGCGCTTAACGTCGCCTTCAAGGGCGGCGCCATCACCGGCATGCTGGTGGTGGGACTCGGCCTCTTGGGCGTGGCTGGCTACTACGCCGTGCTGACCGCGATGGGATCGACGTCGATGGATGCGATTCATGCGCTGATCGGTCTCGGCTTCGGCGGCTCGCTGATCTCCATCTTCGCGCGTCTCGGCGGCGGCATCTTCACCAAGGGCGCGGACGTCGGTGCCGACCTGGTGGGCAAGGTCGAAGCCGGCATCCCCGAGGACGACCCGCGCAACCCGGCGGTGATTGCCGACAACGTCGGCGACAACGTCGGTGACTGCGCAGGCATGGCGGCCGACCTGTTCGAAACCTACGCGGTGACGCTGATCGCCACCATGCTGCTGGGCGCGCTGATGGCGAGCCAGGCAGGCAGCGGCGCGGTGATCTATCCCCTGGCGTTGGGCGCGGTGTCGATCATCGCGTCCATCATCGGTTCGTTCTTCGTGTCGGCGCGCGAAGGCGGCAAGATCATGAACGCGCTGTACCGCGGGCTCGCAGTGGCCGGCGGTCTGGCATTGGTCGCCTTCTATCCGGTGACGACGATGATGCTGGGCGACGGCCTGGCGATGAACGACGGCACGGTCATCCCGGCGACGAATCTTTATTTCGCCGCGCTGGTCGGGCTGGTGCTGACCGCCGCGATGGTGGTCATCACCGAGTACTACACCGCCACCGAATACGCGCCGGTGCGCCACATCGCGCAGGCGTCCACCACCGGCCACGGCACCAACATCATCGCCGGCCTCGGCGTGTCGATGCGGTCGACCGCCGCACCGGTGATGGCCGTGTGTCTGGCGATCTGGACGTCGTATACCCTGGGCGGCCTGTACGGCATCGCCATTGCCGCCACTGCCATGCTATCGATGACCGGCATCATCGTCGCCCTCGACGCCTACGGCCCGATCACCGACAACGCCGGCGGCATTGCCGAAATGGCTGATCTGCCGAGTGCGATCCGCGACGTCACCGACCCGCTCGACGCCGTCGGCAACACCACCAAGGCCGTGACCAAAGGCTATGCCATCGGCTCGGCCGGTCTTGCCGCGCTGGTGCTGTTCGCCGACTACACTCACGCGCTGGAAGCGCGCACCGGTGGCGTCACCATGTTCGACCTGTCGAACCACATGGTCATCATCGGCCTCTTCATCGGCGGCATGATTCCCTTCCTGTTCGGCGCCATGGCGATGGAAGCCGTCGGCCGCGCGGCCGGTTCGGTGGTGGTCGAGGTGCGCCGCCAGTTCAAGGAAATTCCCGGCATCATGGCCGGCACCGCCAAGCCAGACTATTCGCGCGCGGTCGACATGCTGACCAAGGCCGCGATCAGGGAAATGATCGTGCCGTCGCTGCTGCCGGTGCTGGTTCCGGTGCTGGTCGGCCTCATCCTCGGGCCGCAGGCGCTCGGCGGCGTGCTGCTCGGCGCCATCGTCACCGGCATCTTCGTGGCGATTTCCATGACCACCGGCGGCGGTGCATGGGACAACGCCAAGAAATACATCGAGGAAGGCAACCACGGCGGCAAGGGCAGCGAGGCGCACAAGGCCGCCGTCACCGGCGACACCGTCGGCGATCCTTACAAGGACACCGCCGGCCCTGCCATCAACCCCTTGATCAAGATCATCAACATCGTGGCTCTGCTGATCGTGCCCTTGATCGCTTAAGGCCTGTCGCCCGCGCATTGCGGGCTTCACCCAGAACCGCCCCGCACGCTATAGTGCGGGGCGGTTTTGTTTCGACTGCAGGCGCCGGTGCGTGGTTGTATGC